>JAYWIG010000189.1:0-3168 GCA_043789035.1 Betaproteobacteria bacterium | reverse complement strand
GTCTCTATTTTGTGTCTCTGTTTTGTATGTCAATTATTAGGCTTTGCCTTTGCCTCGCGATAAAGGGTTTTTTGCAAGCTCTTTTACTCGATCTGCATTCGGTGAAAAGCCCAAACCGGCTTGATCTGGCAATTGCATCCAGCCATCTTGGGGCACCGGCAAATCGTCATAAATTTGGCGTAACAGTTCGACCGCAACATGGTGATACTCAACCATGCCGCCATTCATTAGCCCGGCATGTAAATGCATATTGTGATAGGGCCATGTGCCGCCATTATCAATCGGTATATTGAATGCGTGTGCCATGCCAGCAATTTTTATGCACTGCGTGTAACCACCGGTAATGGCGACATTGGGTTGCAACACGTCGACTGCCCGATTGACTAGCATATCCCGAAACCGCATCGCTAGCGCTTCGTTTTGCCCTACCGCCAGGCGAATGCTAGTTCGGCGTCGTAGCTCGCACAGTAAATCGATATCATTGTGCGTCACTGGTTCTTCAAACAGGCTCACACCCAATGGTTCGAGCTTATGGGCCAGTTCGGTGGCGTGGTGCAAATCAAGGCCGCAATTGGCATCGACATAGATTTCCACATCCGCACCTACTGCTTCTCGCACCGCCGCGACCCGGCGAGCGTCTTCATTGATGACATCGCGCATGCTTCGAGGCTCATCTCGTCTGGCAAGGGCATGGCTGCCAACCGTCATCTTCAAACGAGTAAAGCCTTGGGCCATCCAATACTTTGCGGCCGCAGCGAGATGATCGCGATCATAAAAACCAAAACCAAACGTGGCGTATACCGGCACTCGAGACCGGGCACCGCCGAGCAATCGCCACAACGGCAAATTGAGGTGCTTGGCCCTAATGTCCCACAGGGCGATGTCGAGAGCTGCCATGGCATGCCCGGCATAACCTGATTGCCCCCGTGGCGTAAGCAACCAGTACAAGCGCTCCCAAAGTTTTTCGGTGTTGAGTGGCGATTCACCGATAAGTGCAGGTGCACAAATTTGATCGATGATAGTCGCCACCACTTCTTCTTCGGTTATCGCAGTAAACCCATGCCCTACCAAACCAGTGTCGGTATGAACTTCGGTAAGGCAAACCGATAGGCTCGTGTTATGCGGCTTGCCAGTAATGTTGATCTGAACCGGAATGTGCAGCGGCGTTGCTGTGATTCGAACTATTTTCAATGTTGTCTCCTACAAGGTGAATTGTTGAGGCACTTTGCGATTGGCACAATTCGCTGGAATCGGTAAGCAGGCTTCGCGGAATGCGAAGGCTGTGTCGCTAATTATCGACGAATTCTTGAGCAACAGACAAGGCCGCGAGCAGCGACCGGGCGGCGGCAGTTAAATGCGCTTGATGAACACAACCAATTAAATGCTGGCGTTGCGCCCAAGGGGCATCTAAGGAAGACGCCAATGCCAAGGCCTTATTTGATCAGTCGGACTCATACCGTCGAAGTAAAAGAAACAGCGGCAGAGCAGGGCGGCACAAACATCGCTAGCAGGCGAGACCACTAGACCTCGCCTACCTACCTGAATATCTGAGCCGCGATAGCTAGGCTAAGATATTTGCAAAGGCTTACCCTATCCGTCGACGATGATATTTATGCCATGCTGCATACCCAGATTGGGGGGGGGCAATATCGTTCGCTCCGTGAGCAATACGATTCGGCCTCATTTAATGAACGCAGCAGTGAGTCAAAGCAAAACAGCTTTTGGTATGCTTGCGCACCTAGCAAGAAAAAGCATAAGTGAGGAAAATGCTATCGAAGCCAAAAGCCAATATATGGCAACGCGTTACGCTTCAAAACAAGCATAACGAATTACAAAGTTACTAATGATTACCATCGATACCAATATATTGCTTCGTTATGCACTGAACCATAACGCCAAGCTTTCAGCATAGGCAAAAGAGATTATTGAAGGTAACCGTTGTTTTGTGCCATTGCTAGCGATTGCTGAAATGGGGTTCGTGCTTGCATCAGCTATGACGCCTCTACTGAGCAAACAGTCTCGTACGTTAAGCAGCTTATGCAACAAGCTAATTTACGAATCGAATACGAAAGTCGACTTGTACAAGCACTCACGGGTATAAAGGCCAGTATCGATTTGTCCGCGCTGTCTCTATGGCGTCTGTATCGAGGCGGAGCGGATTGTGAGAACCGAAATAAAGAGTTGAAGTATGACTTTGCGGCAAATACAAGGTGAGTTACTCAGTCGAGGTGTTAGGCCAGTACAAATCTGTGCCATCGATATGCAAGACTTGGCCTTTGACAGCATTGTTGGCTATCGCGAATTAGGTGTCCAGGTCGAAACTCACCTTACCGATTTAGATCCTAGTTCGCGCAAGTATCTATTTTTCGACGAGATTCAGGATATTGCAGAGTGGGAACGAGCCATTCGACACTTTGCAAAAAAAATAGCTTTGAAGTTTTTATTACCGGTTCAAACTCAACGATGCTCTCGTCAGAGCTATCGACGTATTTGGCTGGGCGTTATGTCGACGTTAATGTATATCCTTTAAGCTATCGCGAGTATTTGGAATTTTGTCCGGATAGCAACTTTAATGAGTTCAGCCGTGAAGGTGGCTTACCCGGCGTGGTCACATTACCCAACAAGGTTGCGCGTACAAGCGCACTAGAAGGTATCTTGAATACAGTTTTGTTTCGGGACGTTGTTGCCAGATTCGCTATGAGAAACCCTGCGTTATTCAACGATGTTTTAAAGTTTCTAAGCGCCAACATTGCCTATCCAACATCGACAAAAAGCATTGCAGATTATGTAAAGAAGGAGCGAATTTCAGCCGCTTTCGAGACTGTTCGCGACGATTTGCTATATTTTGAACAGACAAACTTAGTGGCTTGCGTGAGATGGTTCGACGCCTTAGGTAAACGAAGCTTAGACTTGAATGCCAAATATTATTTTGCCGATGTAGGTTTGCGAAATTGTTTATCTGGAATGCGAAATGAATTTCGCGGTCAGCTCTTAGAAAACATTGTTTACAACGAGCTTCGTGTACGTGGTTATCAAGTCAGCATCGTTAGGGTCGGTGCGATGGAAGTCCATTTTATGGCAGAGCGTTCAAGTGCCCAAGAGATCGAAAAAATTTATATCCAAGTCACCCTTATTTGCAAGCGAAGAAACAGTGCAGCGAGAATTTAC
>JAYWIG010000188.1:0-3177 GCA_043789035.1 Betaproteobacteria bacterium | reverse complement strand
TTGCCCAAGGTTTTCCTGTAAAAGATCAACCTGTCCTCGTTTTGGGATTAACCTTCAAAGAGAACGTGCCAGACATTCGAAACTCCAAGGTCATTGATGTCATTAGAGAAATGCGCACATATGGCTGTAAAGTTTACGTCCATGATCCGATTGCTAACGCTGAAGAGACGCTCCATGAGTACGGGCTTGAACTTACCGCTTGGGAAGATCTTCCGAAAGCGGCAGCGGTTGTGCTTGCGGTGGCGCATGATGAATACAAGCAAAAGTCTTTTGCAGAGCTCGCAGATAAATTGCTACCTAAAGGTGTTATTTCCGATATCAAGGGTGTTTTAGATCGTGGCGAAGTAGCTCAAGCTGGCTTTAAGCTTTTTCGTCTCTAATCGAGAACTAACACACCACCATGGCTGCTATAGCGTCAATTCCAGAATCACTACGACTTCGGTTGATCAAAAGTCCTCGGCAGAGGTGGTTAGTCACTGGTTGTGCTGGCTTTATCGGTTCGCACCTAGTCGAGAACCTGTTGTCGGCTGGTCAAACAGTTGTAGGTATAGATAATTTTGCAACAGGTTCACAGCGCAATCTTGATTTGGCTCTAGCTGGACTATCGCCTCAAGAAAGAGCCCAATTTGAGTTTCATGAGCTAGACATATGTGCGACAGGTTTGTTGCCACTATTCGCTGGAGTTCAACACGTTTTGCATCAAGCTGCACTCGGGTCAGTCCCAAGGTCCGTACAAGACCCTATGGCAAGCATCCGTGCGAACGTTGATGGCTTTAACTATGTTCTCAATGCAGCCCGTTTGCATGGCGTCCCTCGACTCGTGTATGCGTCCTCCAGTTCAGTTTATGGAGACAATACCGATTTGCCTAAGCTCGAAGCCAAGGTTGGGCAAGTGTTGTCCCCCTATGCTGGGACAAAGGCTGCTAATGAGTTGTTTGCAGGCGTATTTTCGCGAACCTATGGCATCCAGACAGTAGGGCTTCGATACTTTAATGTATTTGGACCTAGGCAAGATCCGCAGGGTGCCTACGCGGCTGTAATTCCACGTTGGATAATGGAGTTGCGAGCGGGTAGTGTTCCTAAAATTAACGGGGATGGCACAAATAGTAGGGATTTTTGTTTTGTCGCCAACGCGGTTCAAGCAAACATACTCGCGGCGATCAGCCCTAGTTTGCCTACAACGAATGCGGTCTTCAACATCGCATGTGAAAAGCAGACTGATCTGAATGAATTATTCGATTTAATTGCCAAAGGGTTAGATAAGTTTGATTCGAACGAAATACCTATTGAACGTGCAAAAAAACCTAGTTATGGGCCAAATCGGGCTGGCGATGTTCCTCACTCGCTTGCAAACATTGATCTAGCGAAGTCTTCGTTGGGCTACGCACCCGAATTTGGCATTGACGTAGGCCTTGAGGCGACGATTCAGTGGTATGTGTCTAACTCTTAGCGCTCGTTACGTGCATCATTCTTGACAACATTTGATGAAATACTTTGACCAAATAGGGTCTAGATCTATCGAATAGAACCGAAAGGGCAACTGTTGTAGCAAAAACGCTGGCGATAATTGCAATTGAAAAGACAATTGAGTGACGGGGCTTAAAAATTGTCGAGGCTGCTATCAACAAAGGGTAGTGTAGTAGGTAAACCCCAAACGTATGAGGCGCGAGTTTTGAAATCCAAGACTTTTGATAAGTGCTTGTGAATGAAACTAAAGCGCTAATTACAGCAAAGAGCAGAGCTACTGGATAGTCCGCAATAAACCATTGGCTGTAGCCGCATTTGTTCGATATGGAACGAAGCGTTCCCTCGTTGCAAAGCTGTTGAGAAAATTCCTGAAGCGCTAAATCAGCGCCAGAGTACACATAAAGTGTCATTAAAACTAGGAAAATTACGATAGCGATTGGATAGTTCATGTGAAAGCGAAGGCGTGAATTTAATTCGCGATACTTATATAACCAAACTCCAACAAGCCAGCAAGGCAGCAACATTAAGATTTTCGGGCCTGCACATAGCAATGCGAGCAGACAAAGTAGATGTCGCAGCTTTTGATTTTTAACTGAAAAAGCTGCAATTAAAATGTAATACCAAAATTCGTAAGCTAAAGACCAATAAGGAATGATCGAGAACGGGCGATGCATCATCGTCCACGACTCCCCTAAAAAAGCTAAGCTTAGCGGAATGTAGGCCCACCATCGGTGGTACTGCCAATCGGGATAGCCGATATTTTTGACGCCGATCATCAAATCGAGCGCTAAGGTAAAAAATAGAGCGGGAATGGCAATTGAATAGACCCTAGAAAAGCGGGCGCTTAGGAACTTAGTTACGTCGTTGTGTCGATAGAGTGACGAAGCGACGGCATAGCCAGAGATAACGAAAAAAACAATGACTGCGAGGTGAGCGATGCGCGAGAATACGGGCGTGTCACTGCCTACTATGCCTAACGCCATAGCATGGTAAACCACCACGGCCGATGCTGCTGCTATTCGCCACCCATCGTGAAACCGGTGAATGTCGTTTGTAGTCGCCAAGTTAGAAACCGCTTAGCCTAAGCGATAAGGTGGTCGATAATTCTTTCGGCGGCTTTGCCGTCCCATAGCTCTGGACATTTGCCTTTTTTACCGCCGTTTGCGAGGATTTGCGCAGCTGCTTTTATAATCTCATCGGTGTCAGTGCCAACCAAGGTGTTGGTTCCCTGTTCGACAGTAATTGGGCGCTCAGTCGAAGCTCTGGCAGTCAGGCATGGGACGCCTAACGCTGTTGTTTCTTCCTGCAGCCCGCCGCTATCGGTAAGCACAAAAGTTGAGTCTTTCCAAAGATTCAAAAAATCCATGTATGACATTGGTTTAAGCTTAATGATTTTGTCTGATAGGGCGATCCCGTGTTTTACTAAATTTGCTGCTGTTCTAGGATGGATTGGAAATACGACTGGAATAGAAGCGGAGATGATGTTGAGTGCATGAGCTACCCCTTTTAGAGCATCTATGTCATCGACATTACTTGGTCTATGAAACGTGCATACCGCGTAGCGCTTGTTGTTTTCTTTGATCGCAACACTATGCCATTCTTGTTTATCGGCAGAATCGAGCTTTGTACATTGATAAAACAAGGTGTCGACCATAACATGGCCAACAAACTTTATAGCGCGGGAGTCTCGACCCTCCTTCTTAAGGTTTT
>JAYWIG010000187.1:0-11420 GCA_043789035.1 Betaproteobacteria bacterium | reverse complement strand
CGTGATCAGCTCCGGGGTGAGCCATGGCCATGTTGGCCGACATGCAGAAGTGACTCGTCAATGCAAAGAAATTGCACGAGCGTTTGGGTGTCGCGGGGCAACCAATATACAGTGTCGGTTTGTAGACGGGCGCGTGAAGGTGTTTGAGATCAATCCCCGGTTCTCAGGCACGACATCCATTCGGGCGATGGTCGGTTACAACGAGCCTGATGTGCTGATCAGAAAACACATCTTTGGAGAAGAAATTCTGGTCGATTTTGAATACGAAGAAGCAGTTATCCTGCGAAACCTGACCGAAATGCGTGTCGGAGTAGCAAGAAGGAATTGAGATGAGCGTAGTTAGTTACCAATGTTGTCCAGCGTGCATGTCTGCTGATATTGAAAAGTTGGAATCGTTTGAGGCATTCCCAGCTATTTTGTGGCCCATTGAAGCAGAGAAACGCCACACTGTCAGTGCAGCGCGCATAACTGCATGGATGTGTAATGCATGCCATCATGTTTTTTTGAATGATATTGATGAGGACTTTGCCAGGAAACTGTACGAGAACTATTACTATCTCTATCCTTTTAAAAATCTTGAATCATTGCAAGCACCTTACCGAGAGGCGTTTGACAGCGTAGCGAACTTGTTTTTGAAAAAAAACAAGGGAACGTTGCTGGAAGTTGGTTGTGACGACATTGCGCAAATCAGGCCGTTTCTTGACCGCGGTTTGTTATGTTCCGCTATCAATCCAGGTGCCAAGAGCAGTGAGCAAGTAAATTTCATTGACGGTTTCTATGGATCGACAAAAGTATCGGATTCATTTGACTATGTTGTTGCACGGTTTAATCTGGAACACATCGTGCATCTGGATACTTTTTTTGAAGCCCTGGATAAAAATTTGCGCCAAGACGGATTGGCCATCATTCAGGTTCCCAATATCCAATTGCTGGCGAAGGCGGGAATGCTCAATATTCTTGCCCATGAACACCCGCATTATTTTTGCAGGCAATCGCTTCAGGCGCTACTGAATCGACAGGGTTACGAGATTTTGTATTTGTCTCGTGACGATGAAGCGAGCTTGATTTGTGCGTTTGGACGGAATAGCAAGGGTTATGAGCCCAGATCTCTGAAAATTGGAGCCAGCACCATGCTGGAATTTGGTCCATTCATGCAGCAGCACGAAGGCCAGAAGGTTTTTATATACGGGGTGAGCATGTCATTGACAGGCCTTCTGTATTCAAAGGCTATCGACTCATCCGTTTTCGCAGAGGTTACCGTCATTGATGACAATCCTTTACTGCATGGCAAATACATGCCGCTTACTGACATGAAGATCGTCCCGGTTGATAAGGCTGGTCTCGAATCGGACTCGGTTGTACTTTTGTCGCTTAATCCTATTTACTTTGCGCCTGTCATCGAAAGATTAAGGCGGCTCGGCGTACAGAAAAACATCTTTGCTGTGAGTGATCGCGGTTTTTACCGTGTTGAATCAGCTGAAGTGACAAACTGATGCAATTTAAAAAACTCAATGAAATCGAATTGCAGGACGAAACATCCTGGCGTGACGCGGTGTTTCTGACGCTGGACATTGATTGGGCCTGTGACGAAGTTCTGCTTGACTCGATTGAGCTCATTGAAAAAGCTGGCGTACGAGCTACTTTTTTTGCAACTCACGCTACGCCTCTGTTGTCGAGGATCGCCGAAAATTCGCTATTCGAACTCGGTCTTCATCCAAACTTCAATGAGCTTCTCCGTGGCACGCCCCAAGCGGGGGGAATGTCAGCTGAGGAGGTTGTGAGTAGTCTTGCTTCCATTGTTCCTGGTGCAAGATCATTTCGAAGCCACTCTCTGAGCTGGGGTGACGTTATTTCCCAGGCGATCCAGTCTGCGGGTATCACCAATGTTTCCAACCACCTTATTCCCGAGCAAAGCCGCATTGTTCTGAAGCCCTATGCGGACTGGTATGGACTTGTTCATGCGCCATATTTTTATCAGGACAGTGCATGCTTTTATTTTCAGGAAAATACGCCCATCAAGGATCTGGCCCTTCGCGAGGGGTTAAAGGTTTTTGATTTCCATCCGATGCACATTTATCTCAATAGCGAACGCCAGGAACGATACGAAAGCTTGCGCGAGTCAGTACGGAAGCCCGATGTACTTTTAAGAAATCGGTATGAGGGTGAGGGTACGCGGAATTCACTCTTGAGGTTGATGGAGTTGGGTTGAGTGTGGCCATAACCGCGATCTACTCCGCCCACGAACGTCATATCAAGTTGCTATGAATCCATGTTCAACACTCGCCTGAATCGTGCTTTGCCTTCGCAGTTGATCAGTCACTTCGGGGTTGATCTTTCTGGCCTGACCGTCTACACCGAGGCGGCCTCGGGCGCCTATCTCTTGACCCCCATCATTGCCGCACTTGCGGGTGCAAAAAAAGTATTTGCACAAACACGCGACTCCCGTTTTGCTACTGCCGAAGTTGTGTGCCGTGAGACGATGCAAGCAGCTACGGCATTTGGTGTGGCAGACAGAATTGAAGTTAGGGTAGGGCGTTTCGATGAGGGTCTCGCCCAAAGCGACATCGTCACTAACAGTGGCTTTGTACGGCCTCTTGATGGTGACCTTCTTGCCAGACTAAAACCTACGGCTGTTATTCCGCTGATGTGGGAAACATGGGAGTTTCGTCCTGGGGATCTCGATTTGAATGCTTGTAAAGATAAAGACATTCTCGTTCTCGGAACCAAGGAGCAGGAACCACCCTGCGACCTCCGGTTTTTTACAGGCCTGTTTGCCTTGAAGTTGTTATTCGAGCTTGGGTTTGATGGCGGAAAGGTCCTGCTATTGGGTAATTCACCCTTGCCTGCGGGTGCGATTGCCGACCACATGCGCCGTACCGGCATAGATCTGACCTGGGTGTCAGCCGAACCAGAAGGTGATCTGCGTTACGAGCAGTTGCGTGAATACTTTTCAAGCCACGGGCAAGAGTACGACATCTTGGTGGTGGCTGAGCATCGGCATCATCATCGGTTGCTGGGTGACGATGGATTTCTCGGATACCAGGAAATACTGGACATCAATCCCGATTTAAAGATGGGCATCATTACCGGCAATCTCGATGTCCCTCAATTAAAAGCTTCTGGCTTGCGTTATTTTCCTGAAGATATTTCACCGGCGGGGTTTTTGAGTTACCAGCCTTACCACATGGGGCCGCGACCTGTTCTTACTTTGTACACGGCAGGATTGAAAGTAGGCGAGGCGATGGCACGAGCCCGCCTGCGCGGCTTGAATACCAGAGACGCTGCTAGGGAGGCGATGGCCAGCAGCCCTGCTATGGATTTTGTCGGAGAAACGGCATGGCTTTAAATGAGCGGCTTACCGCATTGCTTCAGGATTTGAGGACTTTGCATGTGGAACTTCAGCGTGAGGTACATGCGAAGTTCAAGCGCATCAATCCTTTTTACGAGGATCTCTTTGACTGGAAAGAACGTGGCAAGTTCTGGGTTGGTCAAGGTAAAAACGTCACTATTTACAACTCTACAACAGTGGTGGGTGATGTCGAGATCGGTCAAGACACCTGGGTTGGGCCTTTTTGCTCGCTCGACGGAAGCGGTGGTCTTGTGATCGGTGAAAACTGTTCAGTGTCGGCTGGCTGCCAGATTGTTACCCATGACACCGTCAAATGGGCCGTCTCCGGCGGGCATCTGACCTACGAATATGCGCCGATTAGAATAGGCGATTGCTGTTTCATCGGTTCTCACGCGGTGATCACAAAGGGCGTTACGGTTGGCAAGCATTGCGTAATAGGTGCTGGCGCTGTAGTCACCGCTGACGTCCCCGACTACTCTATTGTTGGCGGAGTTCCGGGCAGGGTGATTGGTCGGGTCAACGTTTCTGACGACCGCATGGTCACCTTCGATTACTTTGATAAACCCTGAGAGTATCTGCCGATATCCATAGCTCTAAAGCTACTTTTGGGTGCTTGGGGTGCTTCTAAAACTTGTCTTACTGCAGTAAAACCTGAAGAAATATGATGACGGATATCAAGGACTTTACTGTTGAACACTACGCCAAGCTGCTTGTGCTTGCTAAAGCGCAGTACACATTTATCCCGTACGGCGAGATTGCGTTCGATCGACGCTTTATTCTGTGGCGTCATGACTGCGACTTTTCTTTAAATCGTGCGCGACATCTTGCGCATATTGAGCAAGAGCACAGTGTTCGTTCGACTTACTTCCTGAATCCACATTGCGAGTTTTACAACTTGCTGGAAAGGGACCAAGCTGCAATTGTTCAGTCGATACTGGCTTGTGGGCATGACATCGGGTTGCATTTTGATGCGGCTTTTTATCAGACCACCTCAGAGGATGCGCTTGATGAACTTGTTGCAAAAGAGGCCGGCTGGCTGAAAGACTGGTTTGGTGTTAAGCCCACCGCATTTAGTTTTCATAACCCCGACGCTTTTTTGTTGACCTGTGAGCGAGACTCTTATGGCGGCCTCATCAATTGCTATTCGCGAAAATTTAAAGATCGCATTCCCTACTGCTCCGACTCCAATGGCTACTGGCGATACCGTCGGCTGCATGATGTGCTTGAAAAGGGAGCAGAGCCATGTCTTCAGGTGCTAACCCATCCGGGCTGGTGGCAGGACGAGCCCTTGTACCCCCGGCAGCGAATATTTCGATCTGTCCATGGTCGTGCGGACGCTGTCATGGCGCTTTATGACGACACCCTGCAGGCACATGGACGTGACAATCTTGCCGGCCCTGCTGGCAGCCTAGCATTTCTGAAGACGCTTGATTCTCAACAGTTCAGTTTGCTGGACTATCTGTGGAACAAACAGGCGTTTCGCATACTATTTTTAGAGCTTTGGCAAACGCACGAGAGGCAGTTGCGCAGCTTGTGCAAGGCGTGTTTTATTCGCAGCTGGGGCGTGCCCGGTGCGGAGGTGAATGATTTTTTGATTCATTGTGTGGCCGCAGACGATAGCCTTATTTTATTTGAACGCACATTTAATACCCCGTGGACCCAAGCTATTTCCTTGTCTGATGATTTGGCTTCTGGCCCGGACAAACTGCATCAACTGATTTCACGCAATACACTAGATATCGATGAAGGTGAATTGCAAGAGGGATGCGTGTATCTCTGCAGCGTTATCAAGTCAATGGCACAGTGGGGTGGGTCCAATCCGCGAATTTATCATCACGGTATCGGCGACTGCATGGACAATCCATCCAAAGCTCTTCTCAGCCCAGCGGCTACGGTAGTCACGTTAACTGATTGGGCTGCCTTTAAAGAGAGCTTCTAGGCATGCTCGCCTGATCGACTCCAACTTTAAAATATGCATCATTTTGTTGCGTTCTCTGTGTGTAATTTGGGCGTTAAAAGCGAGAATAAATAGATGAGTCAAAGTAATGTCAATGCAGTGGTAGATCCCCTGCTTCTGTCCAGTTTTGAAGAGTTTAAAAGCGTACGGCGCCATGGTCGCGATGCCAAAGATTACTTGGCACGTCGTAAAGCTTTTGCCGAAGAGATAGGCAATCCTGGCCTGTGGCATTTTGTTGATCACTTTGGCTTGTATGCAGGTACCCAGACGATAGCTACCTATATGGCTGTGCATGACCTTGTCCGGGCTACGATTGACATACCCGGCCACGTCATGGAATTTGGGTCACATCATGGTGCCAAATTGATGTTCATGGCAAAGCTCCTCCAGCTGTATAGCTCTAACAGTATCAAGAAGGTATTCGGGTTTGACTCATTCGAAGGGCTTCGTACGTTTGGTGCATTGGACGGAGAAAAAAGCCTGGCGATGGAAGGGCATTACATCGGAAATGAAGATGTTCTTCGCAGAAGTATCAAGCTTTTTGGATATGACGAGTGGGTGCACCTTGTAAAGGGTGATGCTCGTGCCACTATTCCAGCTTTTGCAGATGCGTTTCCTCACACGATGGTGAGCTTGGCGTATGTAGACTTTGATCTGTATGAGCCGTGCCAGGTAGCATTAAAGTTTCTTGGCCCAAGGATGGCGACTGGTGGAATCATCGCGTTTGACGAGGCTTTAACTGACTTTTTCCCAGGCGAGGGCATTGCAATGCTCGAATTCCTGGAAGATCACGCGCAAGCCCGCTTTGAGATGAAATCTTCGCCGATAGCCTTACAGCCAACGATCTGGCTGGTGAAAAAGTGACCCTGCCTGGCGGTTTCGATGCTGTTGCCGCGTATGAGCAAATGGTGCTCATACGCTGCTTTGAAGAAACCATACTTGAGCTGTATGCGGCTGGCGGCGTACCGGGTACCACCCACACTTATATTGGCCAGGAGGCCAATGCCGTCGGCGTTATACGCCACCTCGATAGCAGGCGAGATAACGTCATAAGCAATCACCGTAACCATGGCCACTATCTTGCTTACAGCGATGACGTAGACGGTCTGCTGCGAGAAATACTGGCGCGAGAAGGCGGCGTTTGCGAGGGGCGCGGCGGCAGCCAGCATTTGCACAGCGGTCGCTTTCTCTCAAATGGCGTGCAAGGCGGGATCGTGCCCGTTGCAGCTGGCATGGCAATGGCAGAAAAGCGAGCTGGCTCAGGCGCTGCAACCGTTGTTTTTATAGGCGACGGTACCTTGGGGGAAGGCGTTGTCTATGAAGCACTCAATATGGCATCTCTTTGGTCGCTCCCGCTTCTGGTTGTTGTAGAAAACAACAGGTATGCGCAAACAACCCCCATTGAGCGGGCGTTAGCTGGGTCACTCACTGCGCGTGCTGGAGCCTTTGGCGTTGCCAGTGAACAAATTGACTCTACTGATGTCAATGTCATCTATCAGGCAGCAGGCCGCGCATTGAAATATGTACGAGAAGTCGGTAAACCCTTCTGGCTTGTTATTGATACCTACAGATTGGCAGCGCACAGCAAAGGCGATGATTTCCGTTCCCCAATTGAGATTGAACAATACCGTGCATATGATCCGCTGGGTATTGCCAGAGCAAGCCTTGATACTGAATCATGCGATGCTGCAATGCGCAAAGCGAAGATCCGTATTGCTGAAGCGCTGGCAGCTGCGCAGCATGCCCCTGGGCCGTCGGCTCCTGCCGCATGGCTTGTTCGCTCAGGAGAACACTGGGCATGACAACTACCGCTAACAATGCTTTGCGCTGTGTTCAGGTTCTGAATGGTGCGTTGCATGATATTTTGGGGGATCAGGCAAACGTCATTCTGATCGGCGAAGATCTTGATGATCCTTATGGTGGGGCTTTCAAAGTATCGAAAGGCCTGTCAACCCGCTTTCCTGATCAGGTGCTTTGTACGCCCATCAGCGAATCTGCCATTTTTGGCGTGGCGTGCGGACTTTCTTTGCGTGGTTTTCGTCCAATGGTCGAAGTCATGTTTGGTGACTTTCTGACACTGGGTATGGACCAGATCATCAATCACATCAGCCCATTTCAGGACACCTGCACGCATCGTACACCTATGCCACTGGTGGTACGCATCCCCATGGGCGGTGGAAGAGGATACGGACCTACACATAGCAAGTCACTGGAGACGCTTTTATTAGGAGTGCCCAACATATTGGTCGCTGTAGCCAGCCAGTACCATGATCTGCCAGCCTTGCTTAAAGCTGCTGTCGCATCAGATCAGCCCGTATTTTTTATCGAAAACAAGCAGATGTATGCACAGTTCAACGAGCGGCCAGTGAACGGGTGGCTAGACATGTTTCAGTGCAGGGAAGGTCAAGAGCAGTTCCCCTCCATCACTTTATCGCCTGTCCGTTTTGCACCCGCCATGTGGACGATTGCAACCTACGGCGGGTCAGCTCCTCTTGCAATCAAGGCTGCCCGTTACTTGATGCTTGAGCATGAAATTCCTTGTGAGGTTGTGATTGTTGGCTCTCTCCAGCCACTCGACAGCACGGCAGTTAAAGAGTCTGTTCATCGTACAGGTGCGCTTATAACGCTTGAGGAGGGTGTGCCTATCGCAGGGTTCGGGGCAGAACTGGTATCGAAATTGATGCCATCCGTATGGGGCAAGTTGCGAGAGGCTCCCCGGCGAATTGGTGCTCTACCTGTGTCTATTCCTGCAGCGCCAAGTCTTGAACAACATGTGCTGCCCAACTGGGGTGATGTTGTGGATGCCGTTTTAAGCAAGCCCGGCAGATGGAGTGCCTTTAATGACTGACATATTGCTTAAAGCCCTGGATGCCAATGCCGATTTTGTAGTGTTGGTTGAATGGGTTGTTCCTGATGGAAGCTCAGTTACCTCGGGTACAACGATATGTCATGTCGAGACCAGCAAGGCTGTGACGGAAATCGAAGCAACCGCCGAAGGCATCCTGACGCATCGGGTCAAAGTAGGCGACAAAGTCGCTGTTGGTAATGTGATCGCCAGTATTACAGCTTCTGGCCAAGTGCAAATACCTGCCAATGGAGCAGCTTTGGTGACCACCAGCTCCGCAAATGACCGTGTGTCCCGTAAAGCGAAGGAGCTGATGGATAAATATCATTTGGATATTTCCGACTTTCCCGCAGACGGATTCATCAGCGCGGCCGATGTGGAAAGCCGATTTGCAAAACAGCAACTGGAGCGCCAACTTTCTACTGGTGGGATCTTCCCACTTTTAGACGGCGTAGACATATCGGGATTGACCTTTCCCGAGGGCAGCGGTGATCTGCCAGAGGGGCATTTGTCCCCTGAATTCTTGATTCGTTTACGCGCTGATCCAGAAGCTTTCCGTAGCTTGCCTGAAAGTGAACGTTTGGCTTTACTTCGGCAACACGGTGCTTCCATAGGTGATGGTGTGCGTCTTGGGGCCGGTGTTTTTATATGCGCGCCACAAATCGTTCTTGCTGCAGGCGCATCTATTGAGGCTGGCGGTGAAGTCTGGTGTGCCGAGCGTTTCGTCATGGGCCCGCTGGCTCGCTTTGGCCCTCGTTTGAACCTCAGATGCCAGCAAGCAGTCATTGGTGCCGCAGTCTGGGCAGAAAATGACATCACTATCGGTGGTGGCGGGCATCGCGACCCTTGGGCGGTCATTGCTATTGGGGACAACTGCTACATTGGCGGCGAGGTGTTTATGAACACCTGCCGCCCTGTGCTGATTGGCCAGAACGTGTTCATCACCAACCGGGCCACCCTGTTAACCCATAACATCGGGCACTCATACCTTCATGGTCATGAAAATCGCTTTTCTGCGGTTGTCCTTGAAGACGCAAGCCAAATCGGTATCAATTCAGTGGTGTACACCGGCGCGCGCATTGGGCGCGGCGCTGTGGTTGGCTCGAACGGGTATGTTGTTGACTCCATACCTGCCGGCAAACTCGCCTTCGGCTCACCTGCGCGGGTTATTGGCGAAGCGCAGCAAATTTTGTCTCCACAAAGACAAATGGGCCGAGCCCGTGAAATGTTTGACGACTTGTTCCGGCTTTTGTCCGCCAAGGGTTACGAAATTGAAACCTTAACTCTGGAAGAAAACCAGGCATTCACGGTCAAACACGCCGGTGTTGAGTTTGGACTTGTTCTGCAAACAGGCAAGCTAACGAATGCGCTTGAGAAACATGTAAGTTGGGTGGTTTGGACATTAGGCCCAGCTGCTCAAACACCAAACGACGGCTTGGTCATGATGGATTTGCTAACGCCACATGTCAGCGGCACTGGCAACCCTATTTGGACTGGCACAGTGTGTGAGTATTTGCGCAAGCGCGGACTTAAAATCCAGCCAACACCATGGCGCTACCAGGGCGGGTTGATTTGAACTCGCTGCACAGTCTTTTGATATCAGTTCAAGCCAAAATATGAAAATCCTGTTCGTTGGCTTTAACGCGAAATACATCAACCCAACCAACCAGCTTATCCCCCGGATGCTGAAGCTGTTCGCCGATGTCACGCTATTTGGCCCTGGGTTTGTGAGTGATGAAGATCTAAGCTGTGGGTTGATGGCCTTCGCGGAAGCCCATGGTCCGTTTGATTTCATTGCCACCACAACGCAGCTGGCAGTCGATTCCAATCCAGAACAAACTGAAGATTTTTACCGCCGCTACAGCCTGATTCAGTGGGGGCATGCATCTATTCGTAGCTTCATGATCGACGCTAGGCATTACATGCGAGCTAGCAAGGTTCCCAAGATAGCTTTTGTCATGGATCTTGATACCTACGGCGCACGAGCTGATCTGTTAATTCAATTGAATGAGTTTTCAGATTACATCGTGACATGGGGCAAGGGATTCTCCAAGCCTAATTCTGAACTTCCATATTTAAAAATGGAGACTGCATTTAAAGGTAAAGCCGCACTCGGTTTATGGCTTGATTTCTGTGAACAGTACAGTCATAAATTTGTTAATTTTGCACACTTTGTAGGGGTGCACGAATTCGACTTCACCTCGACTGCTACACGCTCATACGATGTATCTGTAGCAGGCCAACTTTATTATTCGCGGGAGAAAACTCTGGACTTGCTAAAACGCAATAAAAAACTGCGTGTTGGCACTACAGGCTATCGTTTTTTATTCAGTTTGCTCACGAAAATCGGCTGGTCGCCTTACGCCCGGTTTCTTCCCCACACGATTTATCGCGCGCTTTTCAAGCAAGTGTTGAGTAGAAGCAAAATTTCCATGACTGATGGCGCCGCCTACGACGCCGTCATCCGCAAGTTCATGGAAATACCTGCTTCTGGCGCACTGTTGCTGGCCAGGCCTTGCGTTGGTTTTGAGTCGTTGGGTTTTCGAGATGGCGTGTCTGCCGTGCTACTGGACGAAAATGACCCGGCTGGGCAGGTCATCGCGTTGTTAAGCGATCCTGTACGATTACAGGCGATTGCCGCCAAAGGCCAAGAAGTAGTCTGGAAGAATCATTCAATACATGCCCGTGCGCAGCAAATGGAAAAGTCTTTGCACCGCATTATCGAAGGGCGCTTTAGTGGCTCAGCCTGGCGAGATGGTGAGTTTGTCCTGCTTGATTAAGTCCTGGCAAGGCAGTTAAGGTTTTGGGTTTCATTGAGTTTTTCCTTGCCTATAAACTCACTGTTAGCCTATCGCCATTTGGTGCCGTTTGTCGCGTTCAGCAAACAGCTCATTGTTATCAATTTAAGAAGTAATTTTTAATGCGTACTGCATATCTTTCAGCTCTTGGCATGATGGGCCGCCGCCATTTATTGGGTCTTGTCCGTGCTGGTTTCGTTGTGTCGGCCAGCGACCCAAATCCGGCGGTATTTGACATCGCGCGGAACGAACTTCTTAAAGCTGGCTGGCCAGAAGATAGCCTGAAGGCTGTTCAATTGCCGAGTGGCAACTACGACGTCGCAATTTTTGCTGAAACAACGAAAGATCGGCTCTTCAACTTCCAGAGATTTCTGTCCTTGGCAAGTGCTGAAAAGATTCTTCTCGAGAAGCCACTTTCAGCGAATCCCGAAGAATTTCTTGCATTTGTTGCATCGGCAACCCAACACGGTG
>JAYWIG010000186.1:0-3202 GCA_043789035.1 Betaproteobacteria bacterium | reverse complement strand
GGCGCACTAAAGCGTCCAATATCTGCAATGGGTCCGATGGACTTTGGACGTCAATATTGTTTATCACTGGTACTTTGGGTGAAACAAGCTTTTGAGAGGCAACAAGCTCGAAAAGAGCCATTTGCAACATAGCCCCTGCAGGCGCTAAAAGTGACGAATGAAATGGAGCCGACACCGAAAGGACGAGCGCGCGCTTAGCCCCTGCAACCTTCGCAGCCTCACAAGCGCGCTCAACTGCAGCCTTGTGACCGGCAATAACAACCTGTGAAGGTGCATTAAAGTTAGCGGGTGCAACGATCTCACCTTGAGCCGCAAGGTTACATGCGGCAGCAACCGCCGCATCATCGAGGCCTAGAATTGCTGCCATGGTTCCTGTGCCAACTGGCACAGCCGTTTGCATAGCCTGCGCCCGAATACGCACCAACTTTATCGCATCGGCTAAATCAAGCGCCCCAGCAGCAACGAGAGCAGTGTACTCCCCAAGGCTATGCCCCGCCATAGCTACAGACATTGGGCCACCAGCAGAACGCCAAGCGTTGAATGCACAATAAGCCGCCAATAACATTGCGGGCTGAGTATTTACAGTAAGCGCTAAGTCTTCTGCTGGGCCATTTGTAATAAGACCAGAAAGGCTCTCATTAAGCGCCGCATCGGCAGTTGCAACGGCACTTCTAACAGCATCACGATGAACAAAATCATCAGCGAGAAATCCATTCAACATGCCCACTGATTGGGAACCTTGGCCCGGAAACACAAAAGCCAACCCTGCCTTTACAACAACGTTTGTCATATCAAATTTGCCTAGAAAAGTTTAGATGCGGACTAGGGCTGCGCCCCAAGTAAAACCACCACCAACTCCAGCCATTAAAACATGTTGACCTGTTTTAATATCGCCTCGTTTCCAAGCGTAGTCAAGCGCTAAAGGAATTGATGCAGCTGACGTATTTGCATGTTGATCAACGGTCACTACGATTTTGCTTGAATCGATTCCCAGCCTCTTCCCCGTTGAGACCAAAATTCGAACGTTGGCTTGGTGCGGGATGAGCCAATCAACGTTGGCTGTTGTTAAGCTAGCGACCGATAGCACTTCGCGTGAAACACTTTCCAGTACTGATACTGCAAGCTTAAAAACGGCCTGCCCATCCATCGTAAGAAAAGGATGACCAACGACTTTGCCACCGGCGACTGAACCTGCGGTTCGCAATATCGACTCTTGGCTTCCGTCTGCATGCAATCGCGAGGCAAGCACGCCTGGTGCGTCGCTCGCCTCAAGAATAATCGCCCCGGCACCGTCACCAAACAAAACGCATGTGCCTCTGTCCGTCCAATCCATAATTCTAGAAAAAACTTCCGAACCAATGACTAGCGCTCTACTGGCAACACCAAGCGAAATCATCGCATCGGCTGTCGCAACCGCATAGACAAAGCCACTACAAACGGCCTGTACATCGAACGCAGCACCACCAGCGATGCCAAGCTTGCGTTGAACAATACAAGCCGTGCTCGGGAAAATTACATCGGGTGTCGATGTTGCAACAATAATCAGATCTATTGAACTAGCTTGCAAGCCACAGGCCGCTAGAGCTTCGCGGGCAGCTGCGCAGGCTAAATCACTGTTTTCCACACCGTCATCGGCAATGTAACGCTGCCGAATTCCAGTTCTCGCTACGATCCACTCATCGGAAGTTTCCACGCCTTGTGCGGCTAAGCGTTCAGCAAGTGCTTGATTCGTAATGGCCGGGCCAGGCAAACAACTTCCAGAACCGATGAGGCGACTATAGCGACGAGAACCTTGTTGCAGTAATGATGAAGTAGCGGACATATTGGCAAACAAAATGGCAAACAAAAAAGATTGATCGGAATTATGCCTTTTAAAAAGCTAACTCTTCCAGCAGTTCTAATGAAGTTTACTGCTAAAACAAACTGCTAACATTTGACTAAGCATTAGCAATTAATTTATCTGGTGCTGACGGCATCTGAAGTGACGTAATCGACTCGGAAATTTGGCCAATCAAATCATGCTCGGCCGCTTCAAACGCTCTGCCTAAAGCTTGCTCAAAAGCAAAGGCATCTGCTGAGCCGTGGCTTTTAAACACAATCCCGTTTAACCCTATTAATGCTGCGCCGTTATAACGCCTGTGATCAACGCGTTTTTTAAAACGTTTAAGTACGGGTAAAGCAACGGCCGCCATGAGTTGGGAAAGCCAATTACGCCCGAACTCTTCCTTAATCATCGCGCCCAACATTTGGGCAACGCCTTCTGTGGTTTTTAGCGCAACGTTGCCAACGAAGCCATCGCAGACTACAACATCAGTAGTGCCTTTGAAGATATCATCGCCTTCCACGTTACCGTAGAAGTTCAAATCGCTACCTCGAAGCAGCTCGGCAGCACGCTTTACAACGTCGTTGCCTTTGATCATTTCTTCGCCGATATTGAGCAACCCAATGCTTGGAGAGTCGACCCCCTTCATGGCCCTTGCCAAAGCAGAGCCCATTACCCCGAATTGAAACAAGTGCTCAGCGGTGCAGTCAACGTTGGCACCAAGATCAAGCATTAGCGTAGCCCCGCCCTTCTGGTTAGGAAGATCAGTTGCTATCGCTGGTCTGTCGATACCGGGGACGGTTCTAAGTACCAAGCGCGCAGTGGCCATTAACGCGCCGGTGTTGCCCGCACTTAGGCATGCCTGTGCAGCGCCAGATTTAACCTGTTCAATGGCAAATCTCATCGACGATTTCCGCTTGTTTTTCACAGCACTTGCGGGTGCTTCATCCATTGCGACAGTTTGCGGCGCGTGGACAATGGACACCGGGGCAAGACCCATAAGAGTTTTGCCGACTGCGTGAGATGAGATCGCGGACTCGTCACCGACCAGTATGACTTTCGCAGTCGGGTGACGATCTAAAAATGATTTTGCTGCGGGTAGCGTGGCATCCAAGCCGATATCGCCACCCATGCAGTCAATGGCAATACATGCCATCTGCAGCTACGCGCCCGAAATTACTCGTCGGCTTTGGTTTTAAGTATTTTCTTACCGCGGTAAAAACCAGTCGGGCTAATGTGATGGCGCAAGTGCACCTCGCCCGTGGTAGGTTCAACTGCAGTTGCTGGTGCAGTAATAAAGTCGTGGGCACGGTGCATGCCGCGCTTACTAGGAGATTTTTTGTTTTGCTGGACGGCCATAACGGTCTCTTACAAATTGAG
>JAYWIG010000185.1:0-11450 GCA_043789035.1 Betaproteobacteria bacterium | reverse complement strand
CCCAAATGAAAAACGTCACCATCACCATGGCAGAGGATGTCGCGCAGTGGGCCCGCATTGAGGCAGCCAAGCGAAATACCAGCGTATCGCGGTTAGTTGGCGAGATGCTTACAGAAAAAATGACCTCGGCTGATGCCTATGAGCGGGCTAAGTTCGAAGCACTTGCTTTTAAGAGTTTTGGAGTGTCAGCAGGCCTTTATCTCAAGCGTGATGAAATTTACGAAAGATGAGTGACTTAGTTTTTATCGACACCAATGTGTTGATTTATGCAGTTGACGATAAAGATAAGGCAAAGCGTGATCGTGCTCGAACGTGGCTAGCACATTGTTGGGAGAATCGGTGTGGCCGGTTAAGCAACCAAGTGCTCAATGAGTTCTATGTCAATGTTCGAAAAAAACTAGGTAGTGCCGAAGTGATTCCGCTCGCTAAGGATGAGATTAGACGCTATGAGCAATGGAAGCCTCAGCTGATTGACCGATCGTTGGTTGAAAGTGCATGGGTTATAGAAACACGCTATGGGTTTAGCTATTGGGATTCTATGGTAGTTGCGGCCGCCCAGAGGCAGGAGTGTGCAATGCTACTTACTGAGGATATGCAGCATGGCCAAGTGGTTGATCGTTTAAGGGTTGTGAATCCGTTTTTGACAGACGTACCCGCTTGACCGTAAAAAAATGAGTACTGAATAATGGTCATCGTCGGTCTCTTAACCCTCCCGCTATCGCTACTAGCCCTTTCCTGGCTAATGCGCATGATTGCCGCCAAGTTCTTTCAAATCACAATTCTGTGGCGCTCGGCATTGCTTCACTCGGCAATCGTTTGGCTGCTAACCATCATTGCTGCACTTCTAACGCGATTGCTTGGGCCCGCTGGAATTTTCGCGTTCATCCTTGCATGGTTTTTGGTTCACGGCTTTGTCGGCGCCAGGGTACTTCCAAAGTACTCTGTTGCGAAGGATGAAAGCGTTATGACGAGGTTTAAAGCCGCACAAATTGCTGTGTTAGCGGGTGCTGCGTTGTTTGCTTTTGGGGCGTTGATTGCAGCATTTGCAAAGTACGTTGGCTGAACCTACAGTGCAACCCACAGAGCACCGAAAGCGAACGATATAAATGCAAGGCCCGCAACGATGACGCATTGATGTGCGTGGCGCCAATCTTTCTCGATTTGTAGGGTCGATGAATCGCGACTAGCGCGTGAAAGCAGAATGAGCGCAAAAACCGAAAACGCGACCGCAATCAGTGCAAGACCGCCAACGCCGAGACGCAATTCATAAATACCTCGCACTGGTACGCTGCTATGAGTTGCGCCAACAAACGCCATTACTCCAAGTAGTGCCGCTGAGGCCAGGACGCTTGCCACCATAATCGTATTGCGCATACTTTGCACTAAGACAATGTCGCGAGACGATGATAGGTTTGGATCGGGCGTTACATGCCCTTTCATTTGAATAGCTTCTTTGCAATTAACATTCCTGCAATCACTGGCAAAATGAAATAGGCAATCTCTTTTTCGCCCGACAAAACGCTTGCGAGCGCCGGACCGGGGCAATAACCGCCAATTCCCCAGCCAGCGCCGAATATTACCGCCCCTAGTATCAAACGCCAGTCGATATCTTTTCGAGTTGGGACTTCAAAAGTTGCTGCTAACCACGGAGTTTTGCGTCGTTTGCTCAACCAGAACGCAATAAAAGAAACGATTAATGCGCCAGTCATTACGAAGGCAAGGCTTGGATCCCATTGGCCCGATGCGATACCGCCAACGTTAAGAAAGCCCTGCACCTTGGCAGGGTCGGTCATGCCGCCTAGCGTGAGGCCGGCCGCAAAAATAATACCGGCCACGAGTGCCAACAACAAAGTGTAGGTTGTCGATGTGCGATGGGTATTGTGATGGCTGTTGTTGTGGACAGTTGAATTCATAAAGGAGTTCCCAGAATTTTGATAAGCGCAACGGTCGCGATGCCCGAGGCCATAAATACGATTGTTGCGACGAGGGATCTTATTGATAGTCGACCTATCCCGCATACGCCATGCCCACTAGTGCAGCCGTTGCCAAGAACGGTGCCAAACCCCACTAAAAGACCAGCCAACATTAACCATGGAGCGCTGGCCACGTTATGTGCGCTGACATTGAATATGCGCGAAAAAATCAAGCCCCCACCGACGAGGCCAATTAGAAACGCGAATCGCCAGGCGCTTTTTGTTGGGTTCGTCATGGCGGTGGCGAGGATCCCGCTAATACCCGTTACTCGACCTAAACCGATCAGCATTAGCCATACTGATGTGCCGATTAACAATCCGCCGACTAAAGGCGTCATCCAATTTTGCATAATTACTTCTTAAAAAATACTGTAGGGGGTATAATATGCCTATGAAAAGCCAAATGCAAACGCCCATAATTCCTGCTGCAGCAATTCCCGTTGAGCAAACGCGAGCCCTGGTTTCACGTCTACGCCGTGCTGAAGGGCAAGTTCGCGCTGTAGCGCGGTTAATTGAAGAAGGGCAGAGTTGCGATAGCGTTGCCCAACAATTGGCGGCGGCACGCAAGGCGCTCGATAAGACGTTTTACGCCCTCGTGGGATGTGCTGTCGAGCACAAGCATTTGCCACCCGAAAAAGTGTCTGAGTTGCTCTCTAAATACGCATAGCGAAAAATTTAATGAACCCCATTCAGCTGTTTGATAAAGATTCATCTACGTTCACCTATCTACTCGTGGATAGCGTCACTAGGGACGCAGTTTTGATTGACCCTGTCGACACGCAAATTGATCGTGACCTCGCTGTAATTTTGTCGCAGCAGGCTAACTTAAAGTGGGTTGTAGAAACCCATGTTCATGCCGATCATGTAACGTCTGCCGCCCAGCTTGGCGAGCACACCGGCGCCGGAGTTGCGGTGCCGGCCAAATGCGGCGTTTTGGCTCTGGCCAAGCAGTTAAACAATGGCGATAAATTAGCCTTCGGCAACGAGGTGCTTCTGGCGCTACATACGCCGGGGCATACTGCTGGGAGTATGTCGTATGTTTGGCGTAATCATGTGTTCACCGGTGATGCATTGCTTATCGATGGTTGCGGGCGCACTGATTTTCAAAGTGGTTCGGCAGACGCGCTCTATACCTCGATTACTGATGTACTTTTCGCCTTACCGCTAATCACGCTTGTTTGGCCTGCACATGATTACAAAGGGCGCTTCAACAGCACGATAGGCGATGAGCAAAAAAGTAACAGCCGTATCACGGGTAAATCGCGAGCAGAATTTGCTCAATTGATGGGTGCGCTACAGTTACCAAAGCCTAAACGGATTGACGAAGCGGTGCATGCTAATATTTGGCTGGGCGCACGTCATGACGCTGAATGTATTTCCGTTCCTCCCATCTAGGAGCGAATGGGAAGTAACGGCTACGTACCCACATCTCCCTGATTAGGATCAGTCGCTTTACTGGTAGTCCTAGTGAACTGAGCGGCTCCAGTTGAAGTGAAATAGATAAAGGCCCTACGCAGCGTGTTGCTTAAGGCTGAACGTTAGAATCAAAAGATGATTGTTTTACGCGCTGCCTGTGGCAAATTACTTCTTATCGCTGCTCTATTGCTTTCGGTATTTGCACCTGCTTTAGAGGCTTTCGCTACGCAGTTGCAGCCTGGTGGCAATTCCTATGAAAGCCAGACGGTTCATGGCCATACAAGCGATCAAACATCGCAAAAGGGTAGCAGCAGCGATAGTCTTGAGGTCGACGATTGTTGCTCGGACTGCGATTCGTGTCATTTGAACTGCTGTGCCCTCTTAGGAGCTAACGTGCAGATTAAGTTAACGCCGAAAAGCTATCTTTTTTCGCACAGCGATACTTTTCCGCAAGACCACCTACTTGACGTTCTCTATCGGCCCAACTGGCCCGTCTAAAACAACCGCTTTGTAGTCTCTGCAAAGACATCTGCCCTCTAGTGGGAGGATATGCAAGAGTGTTTTTTAGTCCAGTTTAGGGAACGTGATGCGATTGCATTTTGTAAGTGCTTTGGCGCTTTTGATATTAATGCCTTTGGCGGTGAATGCTAACCAGGCGATAGCAATTGACAGTCTTAAAGAGGCGGTTCATGCGGCTTGGAGTCAACAACCAACGGTGAAAGCTGCGCTCGCGCGAAGGGCCGATTTTGCGGCAAGGACGTCTGCGACGACCTCTATGTTAAAAGGTGCTCCAGCCCTCAGTCTTGAAAATTGGTCTGATCGGCTCACTTCGCGGGCAGGTCTAGTAAAGTACGCAGGCGAATTTTCGTTACCACTTTGGTTACCGAAGGAGCGGGGGGCCACCAAAGCAACTGTTGCAACCGAAGCAGCGCAGTTCGAGGCGTTATTGCTCGCTTCGCATTTACAAACTTCCGGGCTAACTCTAGACGCTTATTGGGCATGGCACCTCGCTGAGGTAGATGCGACTTTAGCTCAAAACAGAGCTAACGAGCTGCAGTTACTTAGCACCGACACTGACAGGCGATTGCGCGCTGGATTTTTATCACGTTTCGATGCGCAACTCGTCCTTGGGCAATTGCAAGTCGCGAAGGTGGTCGTTCTTCAATCGAAAAATATCGCTTCCAACTTTAAGAAAGAGCTAGAACGAATAGTCGGTGCTGAGGTTGCTGCCTCGCTTAGCGACAGCCGAGGGGTACCGAGTGAGGCGGTTATCAAGGCTGCGTTAAGCAGTCATCCGATGCTGGGGCTGGCTAAGGCGGCAGTTGAACTCGCGGAGAGCAACTTAGCACTTGTTCAGATTACGAACCGGGACACGCCAGAGCTTGGCGTTGGGATATTTCGGGAACGAGGTGCTCTTGGTTCTAGCTTAGAGAGTATCGTCACACTAAGGTTACGGGTGCCATTTGCATCAGACAACAAAAATGCCTCCAGGTTATCCGCCGCGAGGGCAGAGGCAGAAGAAGCACGCGCAACGCTAGGCCTTGAGCAATTGAAGTACTCCGCTGCAATCGCGGCTGCTCAGGTTGATTTGATCACTGCGGAGCAGGTCGTTCTTCTTGCGGCGCAAAGAAGAGCATTGTCAGCCGATAACTTCCAGTTAATTAAAAAGTCGTTCTCGCTAGGAGAGGCCGATTTGCCTTCGCGATTACGAGCACAAAATGAGTTTCTGGATGCTGAGCACGCTTTGTTGCGAGCAAAGATCGAAATCGCCAAATCAGTTTCCCGCTTAAATCATGCAGTAGGTTTATTACCATGAATAAAATTTTTAGTTTGATGCAGTGTAGTGTCGTATTGTTGTTTCTCAATTACGCTCAACCTGTATTGGCCCACGCGGACCATGATCATGATGCACCCGCCCTGACGAACGTCACTGCAAGTCCGAGGTTAGACGCACACTCCGAGCTGTTCGAGATTGTCGGAGTTCTAGACAATAAGCGATTCATGATTTACCTCGATCGCTATGCCACCAATGAGCCAGTAACGGATGCAAAAATAGAGGTTGAAGCAACTGGGCTTCAAGATGGCAAATCAGCCACAGTCAAGGGGTTTGCTGCTGCAAGTTCCGATGGGTCATTCGAGTGGAAAGATCATCAGATCAAACCGGGTTCAGAGTGGGCTGTTACGTTTACAGTAGTGGTCGGAAATGATTCAGATCTTTTAGTAGGTACCCTCAAGCTTCCTAGAGCGGGTACTGATAGCGACGTGCAGTTAGCAAACGATCACGGGGCTTTTTCGCACTTGCCTAAAGCACTATCCCCGAAGTTGCTCGCCGTTATTGCAATTGCATTCGCAGTCTTGATATTTTTTCTAATTTTTAGTCGGCTTTCGCGGAAAAAACGAAACCGCATTACAGGCGCCTTGCCCACCGTTGTTGTTTCGCTTGGTCTCTTAGGGTTCACTGCGTTATCGATATTTCCAACGATGGCCGTTGCTGGGGGCGATCATGGTAAAACTATTGCTGCAATCGCGAGTAACGCACCTAAGCGCCAAAGTGACGGCAGTGTGTTTTTCCCAAAACCTAGCCAACGAGAACTTGAAATTCGAACGACATCTGCGCAAATCAAGGAAGTCGCAAAAACCATCGAGCTCTCGGGACGGGTACTCGCTGATCCGTCGGCTGGAGGGAAAGTTCAAACTGCCAATGGCGGCCGAGTCGACGCTACCGTCGCAGGCTTACCTCGACTAGGCCAAAAAGTGCGTAAAGGCGAAGTGCTGGCGATTATTCGACCAACCACCGCTCCCTTTGAAAAAGCAGATCGAAGCAATATGTTGGCCGAAACTAAAACTAACCTTGAGCTAGCAAAACGAAAGCTAGAACGTTTGGAACAGCTCGAAGGTTCTGTGCCGCAACGCGACATCGAGGCAGCGCGCGCAGAGGTGTCGTTACTATCTCAACGAGCAGTTGTGACGCAAGGCAGTTTAATCGCGGTCGAAACCTTGGTTGCGCCTATTTCGGGCGTCATTGCCAATGTCGCCATCGTGACTGGGCAAGTGGTTAGCGCTAATGAAACACTTTTCGAAGTCATCGATCCGACTCAGTTGTATATTGAAGCGCTGGCCTATGATACGGGCCTTTTCGAGAACCTTGAAACCACCGCGTTTACCTCCGTTGGCGCCAAATCAATCACTTTGTCGTACATTGGGCGGGGTAAGCTGTTGAAAGAGCAGGCAGTGCCGCTCCAGTTTCGTGTTGTGGCAAGTAAAGATTCTGGCTTGCTTTCTGTTGGGCAGCCTGTCACGGTAAAGGCGAAGTCGACCCAGGCAATAAAGGCGGTACTTCTTAATGCTTCCAGTATCGTTAAAAACCCAAGCAATCAGGATATTGTTTGGGTTCATTCAGGCGCCGAGGTATTTGTTCCTAGAACAATTCGTTGGCAAGCGGTGGACGGCGAAACTGTTGCCGTTATGAGCGGGCTGAGCGACGGCGATAGAGTCGTGGTTCGAAGTGCCTCACTTTTGAATCAGGTTAGATAGCGATGTTTAATTTCATCTTACGCGCAAGCCTGACGAATCGACTGTTCGTGATCATCGCTGCGGTGGTGTTGATGCTTTATGGTGGCTGGGTATTAAAGAGCACTTCGATCGATGTGTTTCCCGATTTGAACAGGCCAACGGTGACGGTGATCACAGAAGCAGGGGGCATGGCACCAGAGGAGGTCGAGCAGGGAGTGACGTTTCCGGTCGAGACGGCCATGAGCGGGTTACCAGGCATTAGTGTCGTTCGGTCGATTTCATCTGCCGGATTATCGTTCGTGTTCCTCACCTTCGATTGGAGTGTTGATATTTACCGCGCTCGGCAAATTGTTTCCGAACGATTACAAACGATCAGCGATCAACTTCCACCTTCGGTTAGCCCGACGATGGGGCCGGTAAGCTCGATCATGGGTGAGATCTTGTTGATCGCCATACCGGTTGTAAAAGACGGCGCTTCTCCGATGGCGTCTAGGGAATATGCTGACTTTGTACTTCGTCCAAGATTGCTTGCAATTAAGGGCGTTTCTCAAGTTATTCCCATAGGCGGTGAAGTACGGCAATACCTAGTGCAACCAAATACAGTACGAATGGCAGAGTTAGGGATAACGCTCCAAGAAATGCGGGAGACGCTCCGCGGGTTTGCTAGAAATACCTCGGGCGGATTTCTCGAAGCAAACGGGCGGGAGTATCTAATACGCAATATTGGCCAAACCAACCGTTTAGAGGATTTGGAGACGTTGACAGTGGGCGTGCGAAATAGTCAACCAATTCGACTTGGCCAAGTAGCGAGCGTAAGTTTCGGGGCGGCGCTTAAGCGCGGTGATGCCGGCCTCGGTGGCAATGACGCGATTATCTTAAGTGTTCAAAAACAACCGAGCGCCGACACTTTAAAAGTAACGTCCGCAGTTGAGTCTTCATTGAGTGAGATCGCTCGATCACTACCTGTTGGCATACAGGCACCAATCGTCACTATGAGGCAGGCTAGCTTTATCGAAAGTTCAATCGATACCCTTGCAGGCAAGTTAGTTACGGCATCGGTCGTGGTAATGGTCATTTTGTACTTGTTCCTTGCCAACGTTCGCACCACTGCCATTAGCCTTGTTGCGATTCCATTATCCTTAATCGTCGCTATTTTGGTTTTTCGTTATTTAGGGATGACGATTAACACAATGACACTAGGCGGTTTAGCAATAGCGATTGGCGAGCTTGTAGATGACGCCGTCGTCGATGTAGAAAACATTTTGCGTCGCTTGAAAACTAATCATGCACTTGAGCAACCTAAAACTGCTTTAGAGGTGGTTTTTGCCGCCAGTGTTGAAGTGCGTAGTGCAGTTGTGATTGCAACGTTCATTATTTGCTTAGTGTTCATCCCTTTATTTATGTTGCCAGGGATTGAAGGGCGCTTGTTCGTACCTTTGGGTATTGCTTACATCACTGCAATATTTGCCAGCTTGATCGTTGCAGTCACTGTCACCCCGGTATTGGCATTTATGCTTTTACCGGCACTGAAGACGCTCGATCATTCAGACCCACCTTTACTGGCTTGGTTGAAGCGTTTATATGAAAAAGCATTAAGCAGCGTGCTAGCTTCACCTCGACGCTGGGTTGTAGTGGCTTTGGGGTCTGTGATTGCCGCTGCCGCAAGTGTGCCCTTTTTTGCGACTAGCTTTTTGCCGCCATTCAATGAGGGTTCTGTCGTCATAGGCATGCGACTCAATCCGGGCACAACACTCGCCGAATCAGTCCGTGTTGCGAAGCAAGCGGAACGTTTGGTGCAGGGCGTTCCCGAAGTAACTTATGTTGGCCGTCGATCTGGTCGCGCAGAGCTTGACGAACATGCAGAAGGCGTTCATGTGAACGAGTTTGATGTTGGCTTAAAGCGCAGTGATCGCACTGTTGAACAAGTCTATGCCGACATAAGAAAACGGCTTGAAATTTTACCCGCAGCGATCAATCTTGGGCAGCCCATTAGCCACCGGATAGATCACATGCTTTCAGGCGTGCGCGCTCAAATTGCGATCCGGGTGGTGGGTGACGATTTAGACACATTGCGCGGGGAAGCAGATCGATTAAGAAATGCGCTGTCCAAGGTGCAGGGATTGGCTGATTTAGAAGTAGAAAAGCAGGTTCTAACGCCTCAAATAAAAGTGCGAGTTGATTACGCCAAAGCCCAGCGATACGGCCTATCTCCATCGGAACTTTTAGATGAACTTCAAATGGCAATCGATGGATCTGTAGTTACGAAGGTGATAGAAGGAAGTCGCCGATTCAATCTGGTAATGCGCGTCCCTGAAAGCGCTCGATCAATTCAAGGCTTAGCCGGTATGTTGATCGATACGCCTCTTGGCCGAGTTCCCTTGTCGCAGCTAGCAACGATTGATGATTCTGATGGGCCCAATCAAATTAGTCGGGACGATAGTCGACGGCGCATCGTTCTATCTGCTAACGCGCAGGGCAGAGCGCTAAGCGAGGTGGTTGCCGACATCGAAAAAATCGTTGCAGATTTTAAATTGCCAGAGGCGTACTTCATTACGCTGGGTGGGCAGTTTCAGGCGCAAAGAGAGGCCAGTCGACTTATTTCCTTGCTGTCTTTGCTCTCAGCTGCGCTCATTGCAACCATTTTGTACAGTCGCTATCAATCGACAAGCATCGTGTTAATCATCATGGCTAATATTCCATTGGCGTTAGTAGGTGCTGTTATCGGACTATGGATATCAGGGCAACCTTTATCTATAGCTGCCATCATTGGGTTCATTACCCTCTCAGGAATTGCAACTCGCAATGGCATTCTGAAGGTTAGCCACTACGCCAACCTGTGTAAGTTTGAAGGGGAAAAATTCGACAGTAAGATGATTGTGCGTGGCTCGATGGAGCGCTTAGCGCCAGTGTTGATGACCGCATTGGTAGCAGCGGGTGCATTAGGGCCGTTGTTACTCGAAGCTGGTGAGCCTGGCACTGAAATTTTGTTTCCGGTTGCGGTTGTAATTTTTAGCGGACTGATTAGCTCAACGCTACTAGATTCGTTTATTACGCCGGCGCTAATTTCGCTTTTTGGGAAGAAGGGTATTGAAAACCTTGTGTCCAATACTTCAACTGAAACAATCTAACTGATTAAATAGAAACAAAAGGAAAAACTATGTTTGCCGCAAAATTCACCGCTAATTTATATCTAACACCCGTTCGCAGGTTTGCAATATTATCTTTTTCTACGATGGCGATGGCCTGCGTATCTTACATACCAAACGCATTCGCACACGATTCGCATACCAGCCCTAGACACGGCGGGATAGTGGCTGAAGCCGGTAAGCTCCAGTTTGAGTTGGTCATCAAGCCGACTGAATTAACATTGCACGTATCTGATCATGGTGCGGGCGTTGATTTAAAAGGCGCAACGGCAAAAATCATACTGCTCGATGCCGGCGCAAAAACAGAAGTTTTACTAGTACTGTCAGGAAGTGCGTTTGGCGCCAAATCCACCAGCAGCAGCTTTCCTGCAAAAAAGGGGGTGAAAGCAGTTGCGCTTGTTACAACCGCTGGAAGCGCACCGATGACAGTTCGGTTTGAAGTCAAGTGAAGTGAAGTAACCATTACAGTCAGTGGCTATAGTTAAAGCGTTCAATCCCCTAAGCATCATACTTTTTTAATTGGAATACGATCAATGAAATTCACCACCTCAATTATCTCCATAGTCGCCTTGCTTGCAGCCTTTAACGGCATCGCCCACGCCCACGGCAAAGAGGAGCATGCTAAAAAATCTGGCTCCGTCAAAAAGGAGCAAATGGACTGGGGCGTTGCTGGTGAGGAAAAAATGGTTCAGCGCACCATCGTACTTACGATGAGCGATAAGATGCGCTTTACTCCGGAAAAAATTGACGTAAAGCAAGGCGAGACCATTAAGTTCATCGTTAAAAATACTGGTTCCGTGATGCACGAGTTTGTGATCGGTACAAAAAAAGAAAATGACGAGCACGCCGCGTTGATGATTAAATTTCCTACTATGGAGCACGACTCGCCATACATGGCTCATGTAGCGCCCAAAAAGACAGGTGAAGTTATTTGGACGTTCAATAAGTCCGGTGAGTTTTACTTTGCTTGCCTGATTGCCGGCCACTATCAAGCAGGTATGGTTGGCAAAATCAGTGTCGCTGGAGCAGGCAGTGGTGCTAGCACCGGTTTGAAACGTTAACGATCACTCATTTAGTCGGCTAGCGTTTGTGGTGCAGGCTAGCGTTTAGGCCGGAGTTAAAGTGAAATTCACTGAAGGCGAAATAAGTGCGTTTTTGCCTTGGATTTCTCTTAGAACAAAACGCGACTTCGGATGGTGCCTGAAACTTCGGCAAGTTTGACTAACGCAATATCCGAGTGTTCAGCATCAATGTCAATCACCACGTAACCGAGAGCTTCATTAGTTTGCAGAAACTGCGAGGTGATGTTGATGCGAGATGCTGCAAATATATTATTGATTTCCGCCAGCACGCCAGGTACGTTGCGGTGAATATGAAGCAAACGATGTTTTCCGGGGTGGGC
>JAYWIG010000184.1:0-3214 GCA_043789035.1 Betaproteobacteria bacterium | reverse complement strand
GGTTAAACATGATTGATACAAATCAGCGTAAGAATTTCCCATAGCATTTTCTGAGAAGATAGATTGAAACCGAAGTTTCGCACCTTGGCCAAGGCGGTTCCTTAATTCGGTATCACACTCAATCGCAAACATTGAAGCCCTTAATGCGGCTGAAGCTTGTTCAGAAGCTGTATTTGCAGTCAACTTACAGGCCAGCAAGCCTGTAACGCCATTCTCAATTACGAAGCTTGTGCCAGTACCTTGATCAAATGCAATGGCTGGCAACCCAAAAAGCGCCGCCTCAAGAAGGGAAACCCCAAATGCTTCTGACCTAAGATGGGAAGGGAATACAAAAGCATATGCCATTGAGAGCAATGCGATTTTGTCAGCCTCGGAAACTCTACCAACAAAAACAACATTATTTAGGCCTTGGGCTTGGCGTTTTAATCTTTCAGCCTCGATACCATCCCCCACGATTACGACTTTAAGTTCGGTACCGCGCACTGCTTCGATGAGCAAATGAATTCCCTTGTAGTATCGCAATACACCTACAAACAAAAAAAACTTACTCCCTAATGTTTTCCATTTTTCGAAAGATTTTGGTTCCGCCGCTGGATAGTTTTCTTTTGAAATTGCCAGCGGAATTACGCATACCTTATCTCTAAATTCTTGCAAAGTTTGACTCGATTCAAGATAGTTGGGAGAAGTCGCAACAATAGCCTTAGCTCCTTTCAAAAACCGGTTCATCAACGGCGCGTAAAAGCGAAGCAGTAATTTTTGCTTAACGATATCAGAGTGATAAGTAATAATATACGGCGTACCTGTGCTAGAGAGTACTTGGCAAATATCAGCGAACGGGTACGGGAAGTGATAGTGGATTAGATCCGCATCCTCAGCGATGCGGCGCAATTCCATTAACGCTGGAACGGAAAATCTTGTGGAAGCAATCTCTAATTGCGTTTTGCATCTAATTACTTCGTAGCCATTTAACGAAAGTGTTTTCGGGTGAGGATTCTTAGATAGGGTTAGCAGTCGCGGAACAACACCGAATCTAAGGGTAGACTGACAAATTTGATCTATTGCAGCCTCAGCACCTCCAACAGTATCGGGATAAAAAGTTGAATAAAAATGAAGAACTTTTAAACTCACGATAAGTGCTTAATATAAATGAACGCTATCATTTTGACATGATAACTTTAGTCCTATGCTTGGCCGTATACCTTGTATGTCTAGTGCTCCTAAGAAAATTTGCGTCATCGCCAAGAATATTTGAACGACTTGCAGATCACGCCACCGCTAGATCGCTTCATGTCGGTGTCAAGCCAAGAGTGGGAGGGCTGGCGATTTTTTGCAGCTTAGCGATTGGTACTGCACTATTGATGATCATAGGAATACGAATAGACAGTGCAATTGCATTCACAGCGCTTGCCTATGTTGCCCTTTTCGCGATATCAATGATTGACGACGTGAAATCCTTGCATGCCTTAACGCGGCTTATCTTTCACCTTTCAATTGTTTCAACTTGGGTGTGGGTAAATAACCAGAGCTTGCCGATAGGTCAGTTGACAGAATCGAGCTTGGTTATTTACCTATTGCTGTTTGTCATTGTCATTGGGGTGACCTGGGCCGCAAATCTATACAACTTTATGGATGGAGCTGATGGTCTGGCAGGCTCTATGACGGTGATCGGATTTGTCAGCTACGCAATAGCTGCTCACATGGCTGGAGATTCTGACCTAGCTTTGTTTGCTTTGGTCATTGCGTCGACCAACTTAGCCTTTCTTTGGTTTAACTGGCCACCTTCAACGCTGTTCCTAGGAGATTCAGGGTCAGTTCCTATTGGGTTTCTAGCAGCAGCGATAGGACTAATTGGCATACACAAAGGGAATTGGGGTCCGGAGTTTCCGTTTGCTATTTTTGCCATGTTTTGGATAGACGCCACCCAGACATTATTGAGGAGGGCATTATCAGGTGACCCAATCTGGAAGCCACATAAAAGTCATTGGTACCAAAAAATAATTCGTGGCGGCGTATCGCACTTATCACTTGTAAAAACACATTGCTCTTGCAGTGTTGTAATTTCTGCTATTGCATTAGTCTCCTTTGTTGGGGACGCTCAAAGACTCGTACATAATACGACGCTGGCACTAAGTATTGTGTGTCTCGTAGTGTTAGCGTTCGGCGCTTGGGCCGAAATAATGTTTTCGAAATCAAATTCTAAAAAATAGCCATTCCCATTTTGAAAAACCAAGTTAAAAAATTCGAGTTTCCTGATCCTCGAACGATCATCGCTATTGGCCACGACACGGCTTGGGCAATTTTAGTGTGGTTAGGCGGGAATTTTTTTAGATTTAGCGTGGAAAGCTCACCTATTAGCTCCGATGCCTGGGTAACCCTACCCGTGGTTGTAGGAATACAAGTTATTAGCTTTCAATTTTGTGGGCTTTATAGAGGAATATGGCGTTTCGCCAGTTTTCACGATCTTCGGAGAATGGCTGTAGCTATTGCCCTCTCCTCCGCTGCAATTGCACTAATTTTGTTGCTTTGGCAAAAAAGTGTACCTCGATCCCTGCTAATAATTGATCCATTACTACTCATGGTTTTCATGGCTTCTGGCCGAATCTTCTACCGCTGGTGGAAAGAAGAACTTCCACTAAACGAATTAAGAGCTCAAGGCAAGCCTGTTATATTGCTGGCGGCAAATATTTCAACTATTCCATTAGCTGCCGAATTCAACCGCAGTCCTAACTGGAAACTTATAGGTGTGCTTGACGATGACCGCCGCAACAAAGGAAGAGAAATTGCCGGAGTTCCGGTACTCGGCGGTTGGGATATGCTCCCGGAGCTAGTGAACAAACATCGCGTTGGCCATGTAATTCTTAGCGACAACAATGTCGACCATAACGTGCGCCGCCGTGCCTACGAACTAGCAGATAAAGCGCATGCAAAATTAATGCTACTGCCGCGCGTAGACGATTTGCTCAGTGGCAGAATTCGCTATGCCGAACTTCGAGATGTTGAAGTGGAAGACTTACTCGGCCGAGACCCGGTTGAACTAGACACCCCAGGCATTGTTGGTTTGATTAAAAATAACGTCGTGCTCGTCACCGGAGCTGGTGGCTCAATCGGTTCGGAGCTGAGCCGACAGGTAGCGAGATTCGACCCAAGTCTCATCGTGCTGCTTGAACACAATGAATTTGCGCTTTATGCGATGGAGCAAGAGTTTCATCGTATC
>JAYWIG010000183.1:0-3220 GCA_043789035.1 Betaproteobacteria bacterium | reverse complement strand
ACGCTCATACCTTCGCGTAAAACAAATGATTTCAATTCACCGGGGATCTTCGCTTTCAGTAGCGCCTGATTGACGGCCTTCAAAGAACCTGTGAGTGGGATAGAACGGTTAATTTCGCCAGTTGCGACAACCCATAAATCAGAACTGGAAAACTCTAAGCTCTGAGGCCTTTTTTCAGTGCTAGCAGCCACTGTTTGCGTGGCCTTTGGTACATCAGCCATTTTTGTTTTGTAGCCCCAACCGGAGAGACCTAAAATTGCCACCGCTGCTACTATTAAAACTGTTTTATTCATGTTTTCGTTTTCAAAGTTGCCAATACGAACTCCGCATGCATTGCTATGTACTCTTCGTCGGGAATGGTTAATGAGGGAACGCACTTGCCGATCGAATTACTCCAAATTGTGTGCAAAACCATTGGAGCCATCCAAATGTGAACGGCAATTTCATAATTCTTCGATTCGTAGTCGCCTTCAGCGACACCCTTCCTGACTAGGCTAAGCAGCAGCTGATTGTTTCTTTCGATCACTTCCTGTTGGAAAAACATAGCAAGTTCTGGAAAATTGCCAGCTTCTGCTGTCATCAGCTTGCAAATGCCAGAAAGCTTTGTGTTCCCAAACCTAAGCCACCATTGCCTAAAAAAATATCGAATCAAATCATCATTAGTCAAAGTCGAGGTTTTGGCCTCATCAGCAAATTCTTCGATAAGCGGAAGAATGGACTCTTTTAAAACCGCCTTAAACAATTCTTCCTTGTTCTTAAAGTAAAGGTATAAGGTACCTTTACTCACCCCCGCTTTGGCTGCAACGTCTTCTAGGCGAGTTACTGCAAAGCCGAATTCCACAAACGAATCGAGCGCTGCGGCCAATAGTTCCCCCGGGCGGCTTTCTTTGCGCCTAGCCCAACGAACTGGTTTTGAAGATTCTTCTAGCATATAACTGACTCGAAAGTCATTTTACTGGAAGATTCAACTTTGCCTTTCTTTTTGACTTCTCAGCATTGAAACGAGTTTCGCAGAAATTTCAGGCATTTCGAAGGGCTTAGCGACGAAATGCCAATTTTTAGGATTGGTTCGACTGCCCAAGGTACTCAAGCGAATTTGTTCGAGGTCAGCGCTCATCAGGCAGCACTCCAATGTGTCTGGGCAATGCACGAGGATGTCAAGCCCGGTATTGGTCTCTCCGGCGAATCGAAAATCGCTCAGTACGAGGTTCAGGGGTTGTTGATAAAGGGCGGCAATAGCGGCTGTCGTTGAGTTTGCGGCAACAACAATCGCTCCTGCTTTTTGGAGGTGGCTTACAAGTGCTGAGAGAAGGTTGGCGTCGTCATCGGCTACAAGAATTCTTGCGCCAGCAAGCGTCACGGAAGTCGTGGACAACTGTTTTTGATACGCAGGAAGGCTGACTTCAAATGTTGAACCTTCCCCTATTTCACTGCGAACCGAAAGCTGTGCTCGCATTTGAGCGCATAAACGCTTAACGATATAAAGGCCGAGGCCGTAGCTATCACGTAGCTCTGGGTTTGGGGCGGCAAGTTCGTTGGCGTTAATTTGCTCAAGTTGTTTAGTGCTAATGCCTCTGCCAGTATCGATAATCGAGACCTTGACGGTGCCGTTGTTTTGCCGTCTTACTCCGAGCAGTATTCGCCCGCTGTCGGTGTAGCGTAACGCGTTGGTGATCAGATTGCGCAGCACCCGTTCTAGCCAGATTGGATCAGTTAATACCCAGACTTTGGTTGGAACATTTCTAAAGCTCAGTTGCTTCATGCGTGCTTGTTCACGGTAGTCTTCGCACAAACGATCAAGCAAGGGCTGAAGCTCCATGGGTTGCAGCGCGACGCGATTTTGTATCGGTAAGTTGTCGCCCGATTCCGACTGGTCCGCTTCATTGGTTCCGTTTGAAGCTCTTCTTAGGTCAAGCAATGACGATAAGATGTCGTTCATGCCAACTACAGCCAATCGAATTCGCTCTGTGATGGCTCCTTCAGCTGGTTTTTCAATGTTTAACAAACCTAGATTCAGCGAAATCGCCTGCAAGGGCTGGCGCAAGTCATGGCTTGCAATAGCAAAAAGTTTGTCTCTTTCGTTGTTGAGCGATTCAAGTTGGCGGCGACGTTGATCCGCAAGCAGTAGTGCGTCCTTGAGCCGGGTATCTCGAGAGTAAACCGACATAATGATGGCACTACCTAAGATGACGCATACACCAACGCTTTGCCCGAAGTAAGCAAAGCCAGTGGCCATCACGGGTAACACCTCAAGGCGATAAAGTATGTAGATTGCCAGCGTCCCTATGTATACAAACCATGCTGCTGTGTAAACCCCTGCAAACGGCACTCGTTGGAGTAATGCATAGAGACAGGTACCCGTAACGAGAATTGCTGTACCAAAGGCAAAATAGATCACCAACTGCGAATCAAAGTGCAGCGAGTAAAAACTTACTGCGATCGTGGTTGCCCCTCCAATAATTGCCCAAAGCCTTAGCGCCAGAGCCCAGCGCGGGCATAACGCATCTAAGTTGAGAAACTTAACTGCATGCATTGCAGAAAGAAGCGCTAACATTGCGTAGGCGATGTGCCCAATTTGCCGCAATAATGCAGGGTCGACCGTTGGAAAAAGAATCGGCAAGAACCCTGTAATCCAGCTCGCTCCAAGAATGTCCGCCAAAATAAAGCTCACGAAAAGACTATCAATAGATATTTGCCCTATGCGTTTTACCAGCACCAAAGCGATCAAAATAAGCAATGGCATCATTAAGAAGGCTGTGTAGAGCGCGATGTAAAAATGTGTTGTTCGAGCGTACTCCTCACGGTTATGAATTTCAATTGGCGCTTTCACCGGTGAAAATGTCACCCAGCGAAAGAGAACTTCCACAGTTTCTAATCCTTCTAAGCGGAAATCATAAGTTGGTTCGCGATCACGCTCGAAAGCTTTTGTTGCCAGCTCATGGCGGCCTAGTAGCTTTTGCCATTCCCCTGTTCTACCTCGCTTGACAAATGCTTCGTGGTGTTCGATGGTAGGTTGCGCGTGGTCTAAAACCAACTCTAACGTTAAGGCGCTTTTGTTTTCTAGGCTGAACTTTGTCCAAATCGGGTGCTTGACCCGGCCCATCTCCGCATCATGACTACTGAGCGCAATGCCACCTTGCGCGTTTAACGCTGCAGAAGCAGCCTCCGGGGTAATTTTCCCCGACGTGTCCGCCATGTAAACACGAATTTGCTTGCCAAT
>JAYWIG010000182.1:0-3224 GCA_043789035.1 Betaproteobacteria bacterium | reverse complement strand
CTGCTATCTCAACTTCATGCGGGCGTTTCGCTAGGTGGCCTACTTTTTCAAACCAAACGATGCATTCGCTTAAGTGTTGCAAGGTGTGGTATCTACGGTGCGGTTCGCTATGGCGTTGAAGCAAATTTTCGTAAACAGTCAATCCGTCAGTGGCCGCACCCACACCCGCCCAGCAGCGCTGCCATGAGCGCCACAAAGCAGGACTTGGAGCTGTCATTGCTGCCGTTCCTTAGCTACACCGACTTTGGCATAGGCCTTGAGTAAGCGTTGATGCATATCGCAACCTTTGAGTGCTAAGCCTGGAGCAGAGATGCCCATAAAGCGATTCTTTTTCTTAATCAACGCTTGAGCTTGTTCAACGACTGAAGTGCCGTACATTAACTGCATCGCTGCCAGATACGGTTTCGGTTTGCCAAAGCCATGCTCGCCGTTTGAATCTGTAAGTTTCAAAATATCTTCCGCGCAGGCATATACCTTAGTGCGTTGCGGGTTGACTTGACCGAAATGCCGAACCCATTCGCAACCCTCAAGGCTGGCGGCTTCATCGCCACAGGCGAAGGCCAGCATAGTTTTCAGTTCGCCTAGTCGCAAATCAGCCCAGAACGAACCGGCATCCGAAACTAGCCCTATCATATTTGCGATGGGACGGGTATCGGCCATACCCGATTCGTTCAAAGTATCGAGCAAATCAGAACACTCTTCATTGTCGAGATCGGTGAGGTTCAGAATGGCCTCCCGAATGTCGTTGGCAAAACTATTGTTCTCGTGTTCGAGATCGTCAATCGGGTAAATCTCTGACATGCCCGGTACCAAGATACGGCACGCGTAAACACCCAGGTGGGTAAAGTCAGCGGTGTAAATTTGAAAACCATCTTTGTGAATGCGATCAACCGACCATTGGTAATCGTCAGCCGTGGTGGTCGCGAAATTCCAGTCTTTAAATTTATAGTCTGGTTTATCGCCTAAAAATCTCCAGCTAATCACACCGCTTGAATCGACAAAGTGAATTTCTATATTGGTGGAACTGGCCACTTCATCGGCATCGAAACCCGGTGGCGGAAAGCCTGTGAGTGTATCGAGGGCGCGGCCTTGTAATAGCTCAGTGAGCGCTCGTTCAAGTGCAATCTCGAAGCGTGGATGAGCGCCGAAGCTGGCAAAGCAGCCTTGGTCCTCAGGGTGCAGTAAAGTGACGTTCATGACCGGGTACTGGCCACCCAAAGAGGCGTCTTTCACCAAAATGCCAAAACCCGCTTCGCGCAGCGCTTTAATGCCAGAGGCGATGCGGGGGTAACGAGCAATAACTTTTTCAGGCACATCGGGCAAGCAAATACTCTCGGCAATAATCTTGCCTTTTATATAGCGCTCGAAAATTTCCGATAGTGCTTGGGTACGAGCTTCTTTCGGTGTATTGCCGGCCGACATGCCATTGCTGACATATAAGTTGCCGATGATGTTGACCGGAATGTATGTCACTGCACCATCGCTCTCGCGAACATAGGGAATCGTACAAATACCGCGTTCGGCATTGCCCGAGTTGAAATCGATTAACTTGCTGTTATGAATCGAAGAATCGGGGTTGTAGAACTTGTGTAGCTCTTTATTGAGTATTTCTTTCGGCCATTTGCCGTTTTTTGTCGGTGTAAACCACTTTTCTTGCGGGTAATGCACGAAGGGTTTGGCGGCCACAGTTGGGCCTAGATAGAAGTGCGTCCAGAAGTAATTCGTCGATAAACGCTCGAAGAATTCGCCTAAGGCGCTCGCCATGCAGGCCAGCTTAGTTGCACCCTTGCCATTGGCAAATAAAATCGTGCAATCTTTGTCGCGAATATGTACTGACCAAATGCCATCTACAGGGTTTAGCCAGCTGCGTTCCTCAATCTCAATGTTGAGATCACGCAGCTTTTGCGTGAGGGTTGCAATGGTCGATTCAAGCGAGGCATCTTTGCCGGGGATAAAGTTTTCTTTGTTCATGCCCGGGAGGATAGCTTATTCTCAAATTTAGGCCTTAAGTCTCTCGTACTTCGTCGAGTAAATCCGGATGTCGTTCTAGCACCTTAAGTAACTTTATCAATGCGATTGGCGGTTTTGTTTTTCCGTTTTCGTAGCGAGAAAATGCATTCACTCCACCACCAAATATTTCGGCTGCTTGCCGCTGATCCAAATCGAGCTTCTTTCTGACGCGGGCAATATAGTCCGGGTCAACATAAGAGGCGTTTACTTTTTTCTGAAACTGCCCGATAAGCTCGCTATATCGATCACCGTGCTCACGGTTCAAAATGACTTCGCCACACGCTGGACAAAACCCACCAGATACTGACGGTATAGTGGTTTTTTCATTTTTGTAAACGTACTGAATGTCGCGAGTTTCGCGGACCAACTTAGCGGCTCCACAACAAGGGCATTTCATGGTTACAACTCCTTAAACGAAACAATCAGCACATCATCAACGACTGTAAGTTTTAAGTACACCCTATCACCGTTCACTAACTCAGCGCGGTAAACATCTTGCCAAATCCGATGATCTGCAAGAGTTGTCATGCTTTTGTAAAAGTCTGCAGAAGTAAGTGCCATAACAACTTCACACATCGCTGCGAGATTATGAAGACCTAGATCTCGTGCTCCGCTAAATGCGCTGCTGGTTGCCCTTACTTTGCCTAACTCAATTAACGCCTTGACGTCGATAAGCCTACAGTGAGGAATGCTCTTTTCCATTGAAATTATAACCAAGTAGGTTTTTTTGGCAAGTAGGTTATTTTCATTAATGATCACGCTGCGCATCGCAACGTGAAGGCATTAACTGTTTACGACCTACTCATCATAAGCTTGCGAAAAGCTAAACTAATGAACTAAGCCTTCAGCATCAGCTGGAGGTTTAGCTGCTACCGGTAAAAAAACATCCCAATACAAAGCACCGCCAACCCGCTCATCGCAAAGATTGTTAACACCATACCGATTAGCCTACCTGACCGAAATGTTTGAGTAATGAAGCAAAAGGCATGCAGCAATCGCCCAGACGTTAATCCGCTGCCGATCACCCACAGCCAAACACTGGATAAGCCTTGCATTTCAAGCATCGCCATCATGATGAGGCAAATGGGTACGGTTTCGGTGAAGTTGCCATGAGCTCGCATGCGGCCAGTGAGTTGGGCATCTCCGCCATCTAGCAAACTTACCTTGGCCTTTACGCGCCTTGTTATAACTAGCCCGGTAAGGCCGCACTGAAT
>JAYWIG010000181.1:0-11539 GCA_043789035.1 Betaproteobacteria bacterium | reverse complement strand
CAGAACCGCAATGGATTACATCTCAATCAGAGCAATGTGGCGTCAGCAATGGCTACCTTAACCCTATGCAATTGGGTAGCGATCGATGGGCTGCTCTGATCGGTGCCAAAGCCTTGATCGGTAAGCGCCCAGCGCTGGTTGCGGTGTGCGGTACTGCCACAACCATCGATTTATTGAGTGCGAATGGCGAGTTTTTAGGCGGTGCAATCATGCCTGGTTTGGGTTTAATGCAGCGCTCGTTGCATGAGCGCACGGCCGCTTTGCCCGATGCCCAAGGTGATTATGTCGATTACCCTCGCCAAACGGTCGATGCGATTGCATCGGGATGCGCGCATGCCCAAGCGGGTGCAGTTGAGCGGCTTTACCAGCTTCACCACAAAAACCATCCGAACTTGGTTTGCCTGATTTCGGGCGGCGCAGCGGTCACCGTCGGCCCGCGACTCACTATTGATTTTCGTTATCACGAAAATCTCGTGCTCGAAGGCTTATTTAGAATCGCTCAATAATAGGTTATCGCGAGGCATCTCAATGCCCCGCAATACAACTAAACCAATAACAAAGAACAAACCGGTGATCAGTATCGCTAATCGATGATTGCCCGAAGTTGCCCAAGTAACTAACCCGTAAGTGACAGGGCCAATAATGGCAGCTAACCTCACTGCCAACGCCCAAAGACCAAAGAATTCGCCTAAGCGATCTTGCGGCGCCAAAGTACCCACCATAGCCCGGCCAACGCTCTGGCTTGACCCCATGCAAAGGCCGGCCACAAAAGCAGCCAACCAAAAGATATTTTCACTGGTACCAAAACCAGCAAGTAGCACCATCACTATCCACCCTACTAACGTGATGGCCAAACCGCGCTTGTGCCCAATGCGATCTTGAAAATAACCAAAGCCAAAGGCACCCAGAGCAGAAGCAATATTGACAACAAAAACCAACATCATGGTTTGCGTTTGTTTAAACCCCATGACTTGTTCTGCGTATACAGCAGCTAGAGCGATAACGACTGAAATACCAGCCTGATAAGCGACACCACACCACATCAATCGGAAAAATGCCGGATGCTGCTTTACCTCGGCGTAACTAAGTGCCTTTTTTGGCACAGCAGCTTCAGCAAGACCTCGCTCCTTTAACAACAAAAAAGTCGGTATGGCAGCTAAGGCAAAAATACCTGCAGTAATTAACATCGTTACAGGCACAAACTGGCTAGCTGTTGCACCTGTTTTTTGCGAAGTCATCACATACGCTAAACAAAGGCCTAGGCTGAGCATGCCGCCAAAATAACCAAAACTCCAACCCCAACCAGAGACTCGCCCCATGCCTTTTTTTGTGGCCAGCTCTGGCAAGAAAGCGCCATTCAAGCTTTCACCGATGGAAAAGAAATAGTTCGAAGCGATAATGGCCACCATGGCCCAAACAACTGTACCCGGTTGAGTTGTGGCTAGCGCTGCTGTGCAAAGCACGCAACCAATGGTGCTCAACAGCATGAGCTTCTTCTTGGCCCGATGCCGATCTGCGTAAGCACCAATCGCTGGCGCAGTGAGCATGATCAAAATACAAGAAATTGCCAGCGATACTGTCCAGGCAAGCGTAGCCCAATCGGCCTTCTGAGCAATAACTCCGACGAAGTAAGCATTGAACACCGCAGTGAGAACCACGGTGGTGTAACCCGAGTTGGCAAAGTCATACATTGCCCAACCAGCCAACTCGCGGCGTTTCACGCCAGGCTGTAGTGATTCACGATCAAACAAAGCCATGGCAACACCTTTTTAAATTTAGCCTAGAACAGCAATCCCAGCCTTAGCAATCTGCACATCTTCGGTCGACTTCACACCCGAAACACCTACTGCAGCAATCACCTGGCCATCCACCAAGATGGGCACACCGCCCTCTAGCATGCCTTCGAGTAAAGGGGCTGAAAGAAATGAAGTACGGCCGCCATTAATGACATCCTCGTATACCTTCGATTCGCGACGACCTAAGGCCGCAGTTTTAGCCTTTGCTTGGCAAATGTGAGAAGAAATTGGCGCGGCATTGTCTAGGCGAGTCATCCCAAGCAAGTGACCGCCATCATCACAAACCGCAATCGAAACTGCCCAACTATTGGCTTTTGCTTCCGCAGTGCATGCAGCAAGGATTTTTTGAACTTCGGCTTGGGTTAAGCAGGATTTTGTAAACATATAGTTGAAAGTATAGAAATTGGAGATATATATGTTACCTCTATGCCGACACTGGCCTCAAGGCGTGTAGGTCATACGTGGGATCAAGCCTTTTAGCCGATAGTAGACTAACCCAATGACCTCATGGCTCGATACATAAACAGCCTCTATTCCGCCCACGCTTGGCAACCATGCAAATTGAGTATCAACCCCATCGCCCCCCATAAAACCACAGGGTGCCATCACTACTTCGAAACCTTGCGCTTCAAAGAGCAGAGCACTGCGACGCATGTGGTAAGCATGCGTTACTAAGACAATTTTTTTTATCCCTTCAGGTTGCAGTACTGCAGCCGAATAAAGTGCATTTTCTGCGGTCGTCATTGAATTTTCTTCCAGCCATCGCACGGGAACATCATAATCTTCGCGTAAATATCTTGCCATAACCGATGCCTCTGAGGCACTAAATCCAACGCTTATACCTCCAGACACAAGCACAGGCAACCCCATATTCTTCGCTACATAAGCGCCGTAGTGAACCCGTGTTGCAGTACGCTGATTAAGGTTCAAACGATTTGGACTCTCTCGGCCATCGTACTTTAAACCACCACCCAAAACGACAATTGCGCCCGGCCCGCCATTTTTTTGTTTTAAGTCGCGCAGTGATTCGATAGTCAGAGCTCGAAGTTCATCGCCTTCGACAAAATTCGCCAACTGGTAACCAACTAACCTAGTGGTCAGTAAATAGCTCAACACAAGGCAAATTAGAAACAAGCATCGCGCAATCGTACGTGATTTTGAACGCTTCGTGAGGAGCAAAACCCCCAGCCCGAACAAAGTCACTAGAGTCACACCAAGCCCTGGTGGCAGAAAAAGCAGAGTCAGTATGCTCTTGCTTGCAGTCGGTAAGTCCATTGGTTTACTGCGTTTGCAGAGCGATTTTTAGCTGCTCTAACGCCACCGGGTCTTCAATGGTTGTTAAATCGCCAGCGTCCCGATTCTCGCAAACCGCTGCAATTGCTCGCCGCAAAACTTTACCCGACCTAGTCTTAGGCAGAATCGTTACGAAACGTACTCTAGACGGTCGCGCAACCGCACCCATTTGTTTATCGACAATCGCCATGATTTCACCTTCAAGCGCCAAACGTTGATTTATATCGGACGCAATGGCTGCATCTTTCAGCACAACAAACGCCATCGCTACTTGGCCCTTCAATTGATCAGCCACTCCGACCACAGCACACTCAGCCACGCTCGAATGGCTGGCAATAGATTCTTCAATTTCTCTTGTACCAAGTCGGTGGCCTGCAACGTTAATCACGTCATCGGTACGGCCTAAGATGAAGTAATAACCCTGCTCATCTCGAATGCCCCAATCAAAAGTTGAGTACACCATCTTGCCTGGCACACTCTCGAAGTAAGTTTTTACAAAGCGATCATCATCACCCCACACGGTTTGCATAAAGCCCGGAGGCAAAGGTGGAACAATTGCTACGACGCCCTTTTCATTAGCACCAATTTCTTGGCCTGTTTGTTCATGCAAAATTCTAATGTCGTAGCCATACATTGGCACTCCTGGGCTACCAATTTTCGTTGCCATTTGAGCACCACCGGTTGCGTCGCCAATAGCGGGTACTGTCAAAATCGGCCAGCCAGTTTCAGTTTGCCAATAGTTATCGATAATCGGCACGCCTAAGCTTTCAGCGATCCATTTTGAGGTTGGTTCATCAAGCGGTTCGCCAGCGAGAAACAATGCACGCAGCGAGGATGTGTCATGCTGCTTCAAGTAAGCCGGGTCTTGCTTCTTCAACACTCGGATGGCGGTGGGCGCAGAGAACATCAAACTGACTTTGTACCGCTCAACCAATTTCCACAAAATCGCGCCATCTGGTCGAACCGGAGTGCCCTCGTACATGATGGTCGCCATACCCGCGATGAGTGGGCCGTAAACAATGTAGGAATGTCCAACCACCCAACCAATATCGCTGGTGGAAAAGTAAACCTCACCCGGCTTGCCGCCAAACACGTGCTGCATTGAGGCAGCAAGCGCAACTGCATAGCCACCTGTATCACGTTGAACGCCCTTGGGTTTACCCGTCGTACCAGAGGTGTACAAGGTGTAACTTACAGCATTGGATTCAAGCGGCTCGCACGGCACCACTGCGTTTTTAAACTTTTCGTGCTCGGTCGCGTAATCCAAATCACGATTTTCTACCAAGTTCATCGGTGACAAACTCCGATTAACTAACAAAACCTTTTCAGGTTTACTCAGCGCAAGCGAAATCGCTTCATCAAGCAACGGTTTATAAGGAACAATCTTGCCTCCGCGAGAGCCAGCATCGGCGCTCACGATTAATGTAGGTTGCGCATCGTCAATGCGGCTCGCCAAACTATGCGACGCAAAGCCACCAAAAACGACTGAGTGAATGGCACCGATTCGAGCGCAGGCATACATGGCAAAAGCGGCTTCAGCAATCATCGGCATGTAAATTAAAACTCTGTCACCTTTCTTTACGCCATGGGCCAACATCATTGCAGCCATGGCATTTACTTCGCGATGCAGCTCAGCAAAAGAATAGGTCTTCTCGATACCAGTCTCGGTGGATACGTAGATAAGTGCAGGTTGATTAGCTAATTTGGGCAAGTGCCTATCAATCGCGTTGTGGCACAAATTTGTTCTGCCACCAACATACCATTTAGTAAATGGTGGCTTGCTGTTGTCCATCACTTGGCTAAAAGGCTCGAACCAGTCGATTAGGCTGGCCTGCTCCTGCCAAAAGTTTTCTTTATCTACGAGTGATCTTTTTTGAAAAGCATTGAAGTCAGCCATGTCGGCAGGTAACTTAGGTGTAGCCTCGAAAGTTTTATTCGCATTGGTCACAAGTGCCTCGTCTCTTTATCAACGTTTATTAGTAGCTTTGAATTCTATTGTGTCAGCCCATTCTTTCAGCGAACTTGCAAACTGTAAAATTGCTAAAGACACTTCAACTCAACGCTATACAACTTACTTTTATGACTACTCTCGGTACACCACTTAGCCTCAATGCCACAAAAGTTATGCTACTTGGGTCGGGAGAACTGGGCAAAGAAGTCATCATTGCTCTGCAGCGCTTAGGACTCGAAGTCATCGCAGTTGATCGCTACGCTGATGCCCCGGCCATCAAGTAGCTCACCGCTCCCATGTCATCAATATGACTGACCCAGTTGCGTTGAAAGCTCTTATAGAGAAAGAAAAACCTCATTTTGTTGTGCCCGAAATTGAGGCCATAGCTACCACAACATTGATGGAAATTGAGAAAGGTGAAATGGGCGGTGCCGTTACCGTCATTCCCACTGCCAGAGCCGCTTGGCTAACCATGAACCGTGAAGGTATTCGCCGCTTAGCAGCCGAAACGCTTTCGCTACCCACATCCCCGTACGAGTTTGCCAATAGCTTGGCTGAACTTCACGCAGCTACGACAAGAATCGGCTTTCCTTGCATCGTAAAGCCAGTTATGTCTTCATCAGGCAAAGGGCAATCGAAACTAAAAAGCCCTGATGATGTTACGGCTGCTTGGAACTACGCGGCATCTGGCAGTCGAGTCGATTCAGGTCGTGTCATCGTTGAAGGCTTTATTGATTTTGAATATGAAATAACGCTACTAACGGTTCGAGCTAAAGACGTTCACGGCAGCACGCAAACTTATTTCTGCGAACCGATTGGTCACGTACAAGTAGCGGGTGACTATGTAGAAAGCTGGCAGCCTATGGCGATGAACACAAAAGCATTAGAAACATCGCGCAGCATTGCTCAAAAGGTGACCAACGATCTCGGTGGCCTAGGGTTGTTTGGGGTTGAGCTGTTTGTCAAAGGTGACAATGTCTGGTTCTCAGAAGTGAGCCCCAGGCCACACGATACCGGTATGGTAACAATGGCAACCCAATACCAATCAGAATTCGAACTGCACGCACGGGCAATTCTTGGCTTACCGGTCGATACCAGTCTGCATTCCAAAGGTGCCAGCGCAGTCATTTATGGCGGGGTCGATGCCAAAGGAATTAGCTTTAAAAACGTTGAGAAAGCCTTGGCAATGGAAGGTACGGATATACGACTTTTCGGAAAACCAGAGAGCTTTGTGAAACGAAGAATGGGCGTTGCTCTCGCTCGCGCTTCGACTACCGATCTAGCCCGAAGTAAGGCAAAACTGGCTGCTTCGCTAGTAACTCCGTCGGAATAGCAATGAAAACGGCTAAAAAATAGGCAATTTTGTTGTCTATTCAAGGGTTTTAGACTAAAGTTCGGCCCTTATGCAGTTAAAAAATAAAATATTGGGTGTTGCCTTGCTGGCTTTCACCCTGACTCACTTACCACTTTCAGTGGCCACTGCGCAAAGCAGCAAGCCCAGCGCACTTGAGCAAAAGAAAAATGAGCGTGACATTTTGAAAATCATTGCCGACGCTGAAGGCAAATTAGCTGCTGCTTTAGCACTCCCGGCGGTTGAAACCGCATCAAGCAACGAAACTAGTTTTGGTCAATTCAGTAGTGAGCTAGTGTTACGTGCAATGACTTTGCTGGGTATTAACTACAAATTCGGCGGCAACACTCCCGAAACCGGCTTCGATTGCAGCGGGTTCGTACGCTACGTTTTTAAAGAAGCGTTCGGCGTGAATTTACCGAGACGAGCTGAAGAAATTAGCCAAAAAGGCCAACGAATTGGGGTGGAACAGTTAGTGCCAGGCGATTTGGTATTTTTCAACACCTTAAAGCGCACGTTTTCACATGTTGGCATTTACATTGGCAACAACCAATTCGTGCATGCTCCTTCTAGCGGCGGTGGCGTGAGAGTCGAGAATATTGATAAGTCCTATTGGCAAACACGATTCGACGGTGCCCGCAGGCTTCTCACTGGTGAAGCCGCTGCAGCTCCTGCCTCTACATCTGCGCAATAAGCCTTTTTATGGCTTCACGCTGAAGCTGTGCTGCCCGACTTCCCTCTTTAATTGAACGTACTCGCTGAGAAAAATCGCCAGCGCTTAGGTCACCCACCTCAGGCACGATAGCAACGTCAGCCCTCGCAAGCTCTGTAGCCCCCATCTGCTGGCCCATGATGGCAAAGGTTTGCAGGAACATTTGCGGCATTGAATCGGTACTTTGAAATTTCGGTTTCGCTGAAATATCTACAGCAATTACTTTTTTCGCACCGAGCGCTCTGGCAGCCGACACCGGAATCGGGCTCACCAAGCCACCATCCACATAATCCCTACCGCGAATCGATACTGGTTCGAACACCCCAGGAACTGAGCTCGAAGCCCTCACGGCCTGCCCGGCATTGCCACGGGTAAAGTAAATCGGTTTACCGTTAAAAAGATCCGTCGCAACGGCCGCAAACTTTATCGGAAACGACTCCATGGCTTTGTTACCGATTAATCGATTGACTAAGCGCTCAATCGCTTCTCCTTTCAAAGGCCCACGGCCGGTAATAGTCCAATCGCCAAGCTCTGCTTCATCGAGCGCCAACGCTTGCTTTTTTAATTCTGGTACCGTCATGCCGCTGGCATAAAGCGCTCCGACCAAACTTCCCGCGCTTGTCCCGACAACCCATTCAGGGCGAACACCCAAACTTTCAATTACTTCGATAACACCGATATGGGTAAACCCCCTTGCAGCGCCACCCCCCAAGGCGAGCGCCAAACCTGGAATAGTTCGCATCATCGGCGCGGAGTTTTGGGCAAACAGTAGCTGCGGCATGCCTGCTGTTAGCAACAACAGCCATTGAGCGAGTCGTCGCCGAGGCAAATCAAAACTCGATGTAACCTCAGAGCGTTTAAAGCCCTCTACTTGCAAATGAGATTGATTCTCATTATCATTATCAAATAGATCTGAAACCATGAGTCTTACAAACTCTTTCTTAGAATGCCACCGAAAATCATGAAACACTTCCATCTTGCATTAATAACTGCACTTGCGACCGTAACTGGTGGCAGTTACGCTCAAACTCAAGGTGAGCTTAACTTGTATTCCGCCCGACATTACAGCACTGACGAACAGCTCTACAGCAACTTTACTAAGCAAACCGGTATAAAAATCAACCGCATTGATGCCGGCGACGAAGCGATTTTAGAGCGTCTTCGTATTGAAGGCTCGCGTTCACCGGCAGATGTTTTGTTACTTGTCGATGCAGCAAGACTTTGGAAAGCTCAGATCGAAGGCCTATTAGCGCCGATTAAGTCTGCAACATTAGAAACCAAGATCCCTGTGACGTTACGAAGCAAAGATGAAGGAAACGGAAGCCAATGGTTCGCGTTTTCTACTCGCGCCCGTGTCATGGTTTACAACAAAGCCAGCATTAGCCCGGCCTCAGTTGCTAATTACGAAGATTTAGCGCTTCCTGCGATGAAGGGTAAAGTATGTTCACGGTCTGCATCACACCCTTACATGCTTTCATTGATTTCAACCATGGTGAATCACCTAGGCGAGCAAAAAGCAGAGCAATGGGCGGCAGGTGTCGTAGCGAATATGGCGAGGCCTCCTCGGGGTGGCGATACCGATCAGATCAAGGCGGTTGCAGTCGGTGAGTGCGGCGTGGCTCTTACCAACACTTACTATTGGGCTCGCATTTTGAAATCAACCACGCCAGAGGACAAAGCGATTGTCGAAAAGGTCGGATTCATATGGCCTAATCAAAAAGGGGTAGGAGCACACATGAACATTGCAGGTGGCGCTGTTTTAAAAAACGCACCTAATCGAGCTGCCGCCATAAAGTTTCTAGAATATTTAGCATCAGATCAAGCGCAGGCCTATTTTGCCGAAGGCAACAATGAATGGCCCGCTGTGTCTAGTGTAAAGACAAAAAATCCGGAGCTAGAGTCACTGGGGCCATTCAAAGCCGATACTTTAAGTGTGGCGCAAATTGCGCGCCACACGGTAACTGCGTCAAAGATTATTGATCGAGTCGGTTGGCGTTAAAGCGACTGCGTTTACTGCGCAGCGATAACTTTAATTTCGACCAGATACTCCGGGCTAGCCAGCGCGGCTTCGATAGTCGCACGGGCTGGCGTGTGGCCCTGAGGTACCCATACATCCCACATTGAATTCATCGCCGCGAAATCGCCAATCTTCGCAAGGAAGATTTGCGCTTGCAAAATTTTAGTTTTATCAGAGCCAGCCTCTGCCAAAATACGATCAATGGCGGCCAAAATTTGTTTTGTTTGGCCAGCAGCATCGGCTTTAGGGTCATCAGCTACCTGGCCTGCAACATACACAGTGCCATTGTGAATAACAGCTTCAGACATTCTTTTGCCCGGGTTTATGCGTGTGATAGTCATAGAAATCCTTTCTGAGATTTTTTTCGACAATTGATTGAAGTTTTTTTCATCATATCAGGAGCTCAATCATCGGTTGAGTCCTTGTTATGCAAAGAAGTACTTAGCTTGGTGCGCCAATAAGGCGAATCTAAATTTCGTTGTGACGATACCTGAAGGGAAGGCAACGTAATACCTATAGCACCTAACTCGTCAGTTCGATGAATTGCAATGCTTTGGTCTTTATAGCGTTGTAGAACGTTCAAGTCGGGATACTTAAAACGATTTCGAAAGCCGAGCTGAAAAATAGCCATCTTTGGCGCTACAGCTTCAATGAAAGCGTTGGATGAGGACGTCTTACTACCATGATTAGGAACAAATAAAACGTCCGCTTGCAGATCACTCGGGCGCGATTTTTTTAAAATTTTTCGCTCGTCATTTGCTTCAATATCTGCGGTTAACAGTGCACTAACTCCATTTGCAGAGACCTTAAGTACGCAACCAGCGCTGTTACTTTTTGCCCCTGAAGTAGCAGTCGATTTTGCGACATCTTTTTTCAAGTCTTTTGTATCTGGATGCATAAACTCAAACCTAACTTCGTCCCACTCCCACACATCTCCTCTTTGGCACGAGTAAAACCGTTTGGGAGTAACACTCCATATATTTTCAGAAAGTGGTATCGAACTAGCAACCCAATCAAGGTTCATGTTGCCCAAAATGCTCTGCAGCCCGCCGATATGGTCAGCATCAAAGTGGGACAAAATCAACCCATCTATCGCTTTAAAACCGCGAGCGCGAAGATACGGTGCAATCACCGCACTTCCAGCATCCGACGCTGAGCCAAAACTTGGGCCAAGGTCAAAAAGTAAACGTCGGTTCTTGGTTTCAATTAAAACCGCGCTGCCCTGCCCTACATCAAATGTCGTTAACAAGGCTTCACCATACGGTGGAGTTTGCGGTGTTTGAAAAACAATAGGCAACAAGGCCAGCAACCCACAGCTACGCAATTGCCAAGGAACCACTCTAAATGGGGCCAGCAAGCACAACATCCCGCATATTGCGAGGGCAAGTGCGAATAACTCTGGTTTGCCGAGTATGGCAACACTTCCGGGCAAACTTGCCAACCAATGTAACCATTCAAGCAATGGCGCGGTAACTGCAGCCCCAAGCCAAAGCAAGCTATCACCAATCATCGTTGCGCCTGCAAACGACAGCATACCTCCTACGATTGCAAGCGGCGTTACTAACGCTGAAACCAACGGTATTGCAATTGCGTTTGCAACCGGGCTCAGTAATGCAAATGAGGAGAAAAACGCGGCACCAACCGGCAACAACGATACCGTAGCCGCAACTTGTGACTGCCAGCCGTTTGATAGAGTTTTAGCTAACCAAGATTTCGTCGCGTCCGCGAAGTCAACACGCCGAGATCGCGCCTCTTCCGACTTCGAAGTTCTTACGGCTCTTATTGCAAAGTGCCGCGCGCTACCAAAATAAATAATGGCACTTACCGCGCCAAATGACAACCAAAATCCGGCCGAAAGTATGGCCCAAGGATCGATAAAGATGACTGCCGATGCTGTAAACAAAATTACAGACATCGCTGAACCTGATCGACCGGCAAGCATAGCGACTGCGGCCAAAGTTACCATCCAACAAGTGCGTTGCGCGGGAATTCCAAAACCAGCCAGAGCCGTGTAGCCCCAAGCGCCAGCCACACCAGCAGACCATCGCACGCACTGTTTACTTGGAACATTCGTACCGGCCGGCATACGGCCTAACTTTGATGCAATGAAAATAAAAGCTTGCCAGGCTGCAACCGCTATGCTAGCTACAAAACCTGCCATCATGGTGACATGTAGGCCAGAAATTGACATCAAATGCCCTACACCAGTTTGGTTGAATATTGTCCACCATCCAGCGCCAATTGCCCCCTGATCGCCGACCACGAGAGCAACCAAAACGCCGACTACAGCTAAGCTTACTTTGGCGAGCTGCGCAGACTCTTCAGATCCAATGTTAAGAGTAAGAAACTCTTTTGACGCCAGTGCTTTTTTAATTGATTCGCGTAAGTGGTACCTAGCGCGTTCAACCCACCAAGAAGC
>JAYWIG010000180.1:0-3252 GCA_043789035.1 Betaproteobacteria bacterium | reverse complement strand
AAGCGAACCCCTGCTTCAGCATATTGGCAATTTCATCGTCGGCTAAACCATAAGAAGGTTTCACCATAATCGAAGCCTCAATACCTGTTGAAAGTTCTTGCGCGCTAACGCTTAACAAACCATCTGCGTCGATCTGAAAAGAGACTCGAATGCGGGCCGCACCAGCCGCCATGGGTGGAATGCCGCGCAACTCGAAACGGGCCAGCGACCTGCAATCGATCACCTGTTCTCGCTCACCTTGCAGAATATGAATCGCCATGGCAGTTTGGCCATCTTTGTGGGTTGTAAACTCTTGCGCTTTTGCGAGCGGTAAGGTGCTGTTGCGAGGAATGATCTTTTCAACCAAGCCACCCATGGTTTCTAAACCTAGTGACAACGGAATCACATCAAGCAATAGCCAATCATCATCAGTCTTATTTCCGGCCAAAAGGTTTGCTTGTTTTGCTGCCCCCATCGCAACGACTAAATCAGGGTCAATCGTACATAAGGGTGCTTTTCCAAACAATTCGGCAAGCGCTTCCTTTACCTGTGGCATACGGGTTGAACCACCAACCAAAACAACCGATTCGACCTCGTAAATGTCTAACTTACTATCGACTAATGCCTGCCTTGTTGCTGAAAGAGTTTTTTCCAAAAACGGTTTCGTAATTCGGTCAAACATCGGGCGCCCAATACCGGCCGATAATTTAATGACGTTCTTATGAAGGTCGTAAACTGTACAGGCAAAAGTTTCTTTCGCATGCGTTGAAAGCGATTCCTTTACGCGTCTAGCCTCAATCAAGAGCGCCTGCTGCGAAGCCGGTGTCAAGACATTCATTAATAAAGCCTGCTCTTGCAGCACCGTATCAATCAATGCACGATCAAAGTCATCGCCACCTAAGGCGGCATCGCCGCCCGTTGCGATCACTTCAAAAACGCCACGATTTAATCGCAGCACTGAAATATCAAACGTGCCACCACCTAGGTCGTAAACAACGAAGGTTCCGTGAGCTTTCTCATCTAAAGCATAAGCTACCGCCGCTGCAGTGGGTTCATTGAGCAATCTCAGCACCGTTAGCCCCGCAAGTGTTGCAGCATCCTTGGTTGCTTGACGCTGCGGCTCGTCGAAGTAGGCAGGCACAGTGATCACTGCCCCCATAATGTCTTCGCCTAACGTTAACTCTGCGCGATAACGCATGGCCTTCAAAATTTCCGCCGATACTTCTACCGGTGTTTTGGGCCCAAGAACAGTGGCAATTCTAGCCATGCCAGTTTCAGTGTTGGCCACTTCATAAGGCAAGCCTAAGTCACTTACCTCAGCTCCGCTTTTACCCATTAAACGCTTCACAGATTTAATCGTATTAAGAGGATCCGTCACCGCGTGCGAACCCGCTTCAGCACCAACCGTAATTTGCGGCGAACCGTCTGGTGATTTTGCATAACGAACGATGGATGGCAACAAAAACCTGCCATGAACGTCGGGCAGTACATCCACAACACTCGAACGTACTGTGGCAACTAGGCTATTTGTTGTACCAAGATCAATACCAATTGCAATACGTTTTTTATGCGGCTCAGGCGACATCCCTGGCTCGGAGATTTGCAATAAAGCCATTAGCGATGAACCGTAGAGAGAGATTGAATTGTTTGTAAGAATTTTTCTACAAACATAAGTTGCCGAACGCAAGCTGACGCTGCTTGCGCATCCTGTTCGCCATCAAGCTGGTGCTCCATCGAAGCCAGCAGCGCAGCTTGCTTTGCCAAAACCTCAGCTTTTAAAGCGGGTACATCGACATTGGGTTCGTCGAGCGCTTCCCGCCATTGCATTTGCTCCATCAGAAAGGTATGAGGCATGGCTGTGTTTGTTTCTGCTTGAATTGATGCACCTTTGAGCTCACACAGATATTTGCCACGGCTAAGTGGCTCTTTGAGACGCTGGTAGGCTTCGTTAATACGGGTAGTGAATTGCAGCGACAACCGCTTTTCGGAATCCGTGCCCGCCGCAAAGCGATCTGGGTGGGTAAGCATTTGAAGTTTAAGAAAGGAGGCGTTCAATGCCTCCGTATCTAGTCGAAACTTAGGTTCCAAAGAAAAAAGTTCGAAATCTGTTTTACGAAGCAAATCCATGATTGAACTGAAGACATGCCTCAAATAAAAACTAAAACCGAGGGAAGCTAATCCCTAAACGTTGAACGACTCACCACAACCGCATTCGCTCTTCACATTTGGGTTGTTAAATTTGAAGCCTTCGTTCAAGCCTTCTTTAACGAAGTCAAGCTCAGTGCCATCAATGTATGGCAGGCTTTTAGGGTCGATAAACAGCTTGACGCCAAAGCACTCAAAAGACATGTCTTCTACCGCTTGCGCATCTGCATATTCAAGCTTGTAAGCTAAACCAGAACATCCGGTAGTACGAACGCCTAACTTTAAACCCACACCCCTGCCACGACGCTCCATGTAGCTGTTGATGTGCCGTGCGGCAGCTTCTGTCAAAGTTACAGCCATGATGTGCCTCAGGCTGCCTTCGCGTGAGCAACCGCGCCATGCTTCTGGCGGTAATCATCAATAGCTGCTTTGATAGCATCTTCAGCAAGAATCGAACAGTGAATTTTCACCGGTGGCAAAGCTAATTCTTCGGCGATCTGAGTGTTCTTAATAGTCATGGCCTCATCCAACGATTTGCCCTTCACCCATTCGGTCACTAATGACGATGAAGCAATGGCTGATCCGCAACCATAGGTTTTAAACTTCGCATCTTCGATAATGCCATTGGCATTGACCTTGATTTGCAACTTCATAACGTCGCCGCAAGCGGGCGCACCGACCATCCCTGTACCAACGGATAGGTCACCTTTTTCGAAAGAACCAACGTTCTTCGGATTTTCATAATGCTCAACTACTTTTTCGCTATATGCCATATTCTTTGTCTGCTCAACTTACGTCGAGCACTTCCTTTGGGTAATAATTTTAATGTGCGGCCCACTGAACGCTATTCAAGTCGATGCCGTCTTGATGCATTTCCCATAACGGAGACATGTCACGCAATTTAGCGACATTTTCCTTGAGCAACGCAATCGCATAATCAACGTCCCCCTCCGTTGTAAATCTACCTACCGAGAAGCGAATCGAACTATGCGCTAGCTCATCACTTCGCCCCAAAGCGCGCAACACGTATGAAGGCTCTAAGCTGGCAGACGTACAAGCGGAACCGCTCGAAACAGCAAGCTCTTTAATGCCCATCATCAGCGACTCCCCCTCAACAAAATTGAAACT
>JAYWIG010000179.1:0-3257 GCA_043789035.1 Betaproteobacteria bacterium | reverse complement strand
GCAATCGCGATAACGTGCGCAAGCATGTCAGCACCATTCGCGAAGCATTGAAAGAAATTGATGCCAACTTTGATGAAATCGAAAATGTACCTATGCGTGGCTTTCGATGGCGTTGATACCCAAAGTTGATAATCAGTCTGGCGTACCTTCTGGTGTACCTTTTGGGCTTCGAATATTCTTTCGCCTTGCATTTCTGTTACTTGCCGCTGCGACGCTTGGTTTGGCGTTAAGTGTTCTCATCGAAGAAAAACAGCGTAGTTATCGCGGCTATGCGGCCAGTTTAAAGAAAAGCCATGCGCAAGTCATGGCTAGGCTGCGTCACCCAGCAGGCCAACTAGCTCTGCTGAACCCCGGTGTGCTTGAGCGCCCAGTCACGCCGCTGCGTCCGGTGGTTTTGCCGTTTGCAGCACTTGATTTCGATGATAAAAACAAAGCGCAGCAAGCGATAGAAACTGCTGGCTGCCTGGTACAGTACCCCGATGCTAGTTCGCTGTGTGTAGCGATTGGCAACAATCTGTATGCAGGCGGTTTTATCTACTTGGTGGGTAGTTTTTTAAGTGGCGAGTTAGTGCCTTTGCCACAGATGGAGTTCGATGTTTCGAAAGCCCATCGCGCAAGAGTAACGGTTGAAATGCGCGGGCAAACCTATCGTTGGATTGCACCGTTTCAAATGTTACTCGACGGTACGAGTGTTGATCCTTCGAGGCCTGGCCTACGTGGCCGATTAACTGGCTATAACGAAGATCTACCGATTGCTGCTGGTACCAAGGCGATTCGGGATTTTCGTGGTTGGCTTTGGCAAGACGGCCGCTGTATTGAGGATTCCAAAAATACGCAATCGTGTAGCAAACGGTCTTTTATGTCGATTCGATTGCCTATCGAATTGTTTCGCGATGCCTTAGCCACCAAAGAGGCTATTGTTTGGCCGCCCAAAGATTTAGATCAAATCAAAGTGCATGCAGAGTTTTTTGATGTCGGCGATAAGCGAATTTTCGATAGCAACCAAGTGGGTGCCTCACTACCATTTTCCTGGGCGGAGCTAAGCGATTTGTTGTTGCCCGGCGAGCAGCTAAGTATTAGTCGCGAAGACAAAAAAATTGTTGACCTTACTGGCTTGGATGATGCGCCAGAACCAACCGTTGTTCCAGCCTGGGTTGATAAGCTCATTACCACTTTGCCTGTATTAGCAGTTAATACGCTAGGGTCGGCTGTTGATGCGAATGCGTTTGCCGTGAAAGAAACTTTAGAGACTTCATTGGGCCGATTTAACGTTTCGCTCAAGAGTGATTCTCGGGTGGTAAACAAGCAGCTAGCGGCGGTGACTACTCGTGTATCGTGGTTCTTAATGGCGATGTTGTTAGCCATATTCCTCACTTGGTTAGCCATTGAATTACGCGTGATTCGCCGCGTGACTGTGCTCACGCGAAGAGCCGCATCATTAGCGATGAGCGTGAAGGCCGCAGATGGCATTTCTAGTATTGAGTTTCAAGATTTAAAAGGGCGTGATGAGCTCGGTTTACTCTCTACTAGCTTGCAGTCGTTATTGCAGCGAGTAAAAGAAGACCTGAAGAAAGATCAAATTCGCGCTGAGCAAGAAAAAGATACTTGGCAAGCAGTAGGGCATGAAATCATGTCGCCATTGCAATCGCTAATGGTGTTGCATGGTGATGCTAAAGACCCAAGCAATAGATATATAATGCGTATGCAACAGGCAGTTAAAATTTTATATGGGCAAGCATCGCCTGCGGAAGCATTCTCTCAAGCCGTCCCGGAACTTGCGTTTCTTAACCTTGATGAGTTTTTAACTGCGGTTGCTACTAACTCATCTGAAATTGGCATATCGAGCGTGAGCTACACCCTTGTTAGCCAAGCGAAATTCATTCGGGTCAAAGCCGATGAACATTGGCTAGAGGACGTCATTACGCATGTACTGAATAATGCCAATCGGTTTCGACTTGAAGGTAGCAAGATTGTGATAGAGCTTGAAGCGCGCGATAGACAGGCTATCGTTCAAATCTCGAATCAAGGTGCCAGAATTGATCCTGCAATGCTGGAGCGCATCTTCGAGTTTGGGGTATCAAGTAGAGAAGAGGCGCAAACGCACAGAGGCCAAGGCCTTTTCGTAGCTCGCACCTACATGGCAAAAATGGCAGGCACCATCAGCGCGAATAATCTGGCTGATGGGGTGTGTTTCGAGCTAAAGTTACCATTAATCTCGTAACAAAAAGTTTTACTTCGGTGTGGTTACGTTGTAAGTTTTTACACCGCTGGCATCGGTGATTTTTACCGTACCGATGGCCGTAGTTGCTTAGCACGGTATCAACCTGCGCACCATTGAATAAGCTACGCATAGTTGCAGTGGTAATGCTTGTGCCAGTTGAGTCTTTTGCTAGTAACAAATTCGATACCGAGTAGGCTTTAGCGGTGTCCTCATAACCAGTAACTGCACCGTTGGCAAATGTTGCGTTGAACTGAAAGTTTTGCGGCGTGGCTTGGCCCGCACTAAGCGACGAGCTTGACGTAAGGTTGGTGCTTGTAAGTTTTACCTTACCGGTGAGTGGCGAAAGGGTTGTTGGTGCCAGCATATCTAGCCGTAAACTACCGTTGATGATGGTAGTTTCAGCAGGCGATAGCGTTGTAATGCTCAAATTGCTGAACCCAAACTGCGTGAACGCGCCCGTGGCAGCTACATTACCTACAAAAGACGAGTCAACCGCAAGCGAACCCGAACATGCGCTTAGTCCAAAAATACTAAGCAATAGCTTGGGTTGATTGCAGATCTGCGTGAAATCCGTTGTGACTGTTGCCTTCTCTGCCAGCACCTGCTTGCCAATTATTGCTTCGCCGCTACCGCTGCCAATTGAGGTAGGAAGGCTGCTACTTTTCGCCGCAGTATCCATACCATCTTCGTCATTAATAATTTGTTTGGCAATTGCAATGGCGAAAAGCACAAAAAGCTCAGCCACTGCTTGGGAACTCTGAGAGTTAGCGCTTGAAGTGGTGACACCTGCACCCGGAGGGCCTGTGTCGCTGCCACCGCATGCGTTTAGGCTGGCGCAAAAAGCAACAATGACGTACCAGTGAGCTAAATGACGTTTAAACATAATCGATACATTGTTAAATAAACGGGTGAGATGAATAGCATCTGCAATATACAGATCCAAGCCTAGGCGCTTGATGGAAGTAATCGAATTGAACGATTGTAAGAAAAACTGTCGCTTTACTTTACACAAAAGGTGAGAATAAAGTCATTATTT
>JAYWIG010000178.1:0-11672 GCA_043789035.1 Betaproteobacteria bacterium | reverse complement strand
ACCTGATGATAGGCCCCAAAGCGTTGCTGCATTGAAAGCAATGTTTGATTCAGAAATACCCACGTTGAAGACGATTGCTGTTGAGCCAGATATCGTGCAAGCGCCTACAGTCAAGGTTGCCGAGAAATCAGCACCGCCGGTCATAGTTTCTTTTGCTGAATCTAAAAAACCATCAACAAAACCGTCGAGAAAACTATTGCCTATTGGGTTCATTTCAGGTTGTATGCTCTGTGCGGTTGGCTTGCTTTGTGCGTTTTTGTGGTTTGCAAAAACGCCTTCACCGGTCATTGTGAGTAAACCGATTTCACCAGTTCCTGCTTTAAAAGTGGAACAAAAAACTGAGATGCCTAAAGTTGAACAAGCCACTAAAGTCGAGCCAGCAAAGGTTGAAGCCACTGCCGAGGTTGTTGCAGAAAAGCCCGCCCAAATCCGTTTATCCATAAGGCCCTGGGGCGAGGTGTTTGTGAATGGCGAAAGCAGAGGGGTGAGCCCACCATCAAAATCACTAATTCTGGCTGCCGGTGACTATAGCGTTGAAATACGAAATGGTGATTATCCAGTGCACAAAGTTTCGGTGAAGCTTAATGCTGGCGAAATATTTAAGCTAAATCACGCCTTTGTGGATACGGTGCAAAAACAATGAGAAACTTAAGTTATAGCTTTGTTTTTTGCGTGGGGATTGGCTTCTTTTTGGCCGGCTGCGAAACAGCGAAGGTGGCTGATTCAACGGTTGGCGATGGTTCGCGCAATGCTGTAAGCAGTCCCACGACTAACGCGAGTAAGCCTGTGTTAGAACAGGCTCAGGCGAGTGTTCCTGTTAGCGCGCCTGTTGCCAAGCCAGTTGAGCTTGCGGTAGCGCCCGTTGTTAAACCAGATCAGCTATTTTCCGAAGGGAAAGAGCTATATGAAAAGGGTGATTATCGCGGTGCGATTCGTAAGCTGACAAGCGCGCGTGATGCCGCTGACGATACGCCAGTAGTAAAACAAAATAGTTTGAAATATTTAGCATTTAGTTATTGCGTGACCAGCCAAAAGCGTCTTTGTAAAGTTCAGTTTTCAAGTTTGCTTAAGCTATCGCCGAGCTTCGAGTTAAGCCGTGGCGAGGCGGGGCATCCATTGTGGGGGCCTGTTTTTAAAGAAGCAAAAGCTGCTACTGTTAAATCATCTAAGTGAACAGCATGCAATTTGAACCTGCCAGCAAACTCAAAGCGCAAAATTTACGGTATGCAGCGGCGATAGACAACATTAAACTTTGCTTATATGTGTTTGATGAACAGGGCCGTTTAGCTGTCGTTAATGAACGTTTAAAGGGACTGCTCGGAGTTTCTGATGAAGCTGCCATTCTCGGCTTAACCGTCATTGAGTTCTTCGAAATCATTCAACGAAAATTAGGTGCGTTCGCTCACGGACAGACCAGACCTGACGCCTACCTAGCGTTAGCAAAATTGCCGCAAAAATCCTCACTGAATTTAATTTTTGAGAGTGGGTTGGTTTTACACCTCACCCACAACCCACTTCAAATCGGCGGCTTTGTTCACACCCTTGAGGATGTGACGGACCGGCGTCGTGCGGAAGCGAAGGCAAATCATCTGGTCTCGCATGACCCGTTAACGAACTTGCCAAATCGGCGATTATTAAAACAGCATGTGTATGTCGCATTAAATGATTTGCATGCAAATTGCGCAGTGCTTTGTGTAGACTTAGATCGCTTTAAATCAGTGAACGACACGCTAGGGCACGCAGGCGGCGATGCACTATTAGTCGCTGTGTCGAAGCGACTTAGCGACTGCCTAAGAACAGGCGATACCGTTGGCCGCTTAGGCGGAGATGAGTTCGTAATTCTTATTGCTAACGTGCTCGACAAGGAAGATGCCACTACTCTTGCGCAAAGAGTTGTTGCAGCACTTGCCATGCCATTTAACATTCTCGGCCAATCTGTTTTAGTCGGTGCCAGAATTGGTATTGCCTTGGCACCGCATGATGGCGATGAGCCAGACCTATTGATTAAGCGGGCCGATATGGCCTTGTTCGAAGCAAAAAGAAACGGTGCGAATCGCTTGTGCTTTTTCGAAGCATTATTCGAGACTAAGGCACGTGAGCGACAGACGCTTGAAGCGGACTTGCACGTTGCGGTAGCAGAGCAGCAGTTTGAGCTTTACTACCAACCGGTACTTTCTGCAAAACAGGGAAAACTAGTTGGTTTTGAGGCATTGCTGCGCTGGAACCATCCAACAAGGGGCAAAGTATCACCGCTTGATTTTATTCCTGTGGCAGAAGAACTCGGTCTCATTACGCAAATGGGTGATTGGATTCTTAATGAAGCCTGTCGTACTGCAGCTACTTGGCCGGATGACGTGATAGTTGCCGTTAACGTCTCGGCGCGTCAATTCGTGAATCATGATTTATATTCTGTTGTGATGAAGGCGTTGCTCAAAAATGAGTTGTCTCCTTCGAAGTTAGAAATCGAAATCACTGAATCAGCTTTGATGGAAAGCAGCCACGATATAGCATCAGTTTTACAACGCCTTCGAGAACAAGGCATAGGTATTGCGATGGACGATTTTGGTACTGGTTACTCGTCGCTGGCCTATTTACGTCGTTTCCACTTTACTAAAGTAAAAATAGATAGATCATTTGTGAATGGCTTAGAAATCGAAACGCAATCGATTGCAATTGTTCGTGCAATTCTCGCGCTGTGTAAGAGCTTAAACCTAGTAGTGACGGCCGAAGGCGTCGAGACAGAAGCACAAGCTGATATTTTACGGTTGGCAGCTTGCGATTATCTTCAAGGGTTTTTGCTCGGTAAGCCGGCGAGCGCTGCAGATGTTCGAGCGTTATTTGCAGCGCCTAAGTTGCCGTTATTTAGCGACACTAAAAAAACTTTTGCAGAAACTTCTGAATTGCTTGATTAAAGGCAGCCGGTTGCTCGATATTGGCAATATGTGCTGCACTTTCAATTAAGACAAACTCAGAGTTGGGCAAGTTTTCATGAATTTGTCTAGCCATGGCCGGTGGTGTGCCGTGGTCATGCTCGCCGACCATCACAATTGCGGGGCATTGAATTTCTTTTAGGCGATCAAGTGTGTTGATTTGTGCAATCGCAGCACAGCAACCACAGAAGCCGTCGACAGAAGTGCTTAATATTCCGTCAGCGATTGGTTTGATTGCATCCGCGTTGCTCTTTCGAAATGGTTCTGTAAACCAGCGTTCTAGAGTGCTCTCTAGTAAACCGGCCATGCCTTGCTCTTTCGCTAATGTAATTCTTGCACCCCACATTGCTTGTGCATTATCTGGGCGGCGGCTCGTCGTATCGATGAGCATGAGGCTTGTAAAAAGCTTGGGGTGCTTTAGTGCCATTGTTTGCCCGATCATTCCCCCCATTGAGATGCCCATCCAGTGGGTTTGAGTGATACCCAATGCAGAAAGTAGGTCAAAGGCATCATCAGCAAGTTGCTCTAAGGTGTATGGGCCAGGAGTTGCCGAAGTCTGCCCGTGACCACGGGTGTCATAGCGCAGTATTTTGAAGTTTTTCGAAAGCAGAGCTGCTTGTGCATCCCATGCAGTTGTGTTGCAAGCTAAGGAATGCGACATAGTGAGCCAAGGGCCTTCACCTTCGATGGTGTAAAAAACTTCAATGTCGTCAATCGTCTTTTTCATAATTGTCCCTCGTTTTTCAATGTGAATTTATTCAGGCTTGATGTTGGCCGCTTTTGCCAAGCGATTAAATGCAGCGATTTCATTTGCAATAAGTTTGTCGAATTCGTCTGGTGAACTCGTCATTGGCGAAATGCCCAAAGGTGTAAAGCGCACTCGCACTTCGGGTTGCTTCAAGATGTTGATTACGTCGGTATTTATCTTGTCAAGGATTGCTTTGGGCGTTTTTGCTGGAGCGAGTAAGCCGTACCAAAATACCCATTCATATCCGGGTAAGTTGGCTTCTGCCACCGTTGGTAGGTCGGGCATCTCCGGTACCCGCTTGGTACTTGTGACGGCGATGGCGACAGCTTTACCTTCTTTCACCAAGTTGATCGCACTTGCGTAAGGAGCGATAAATACCTGTACTCGACCAGCGATGGTTTCTGTCAGTGCTTCAGGAATACCTTTGTAAGGTACGTGCACCATGTCAATACCTGCTTGGCTTTTTAGTAATTCCACTGCGAAATGAGAGCCGCTACCTTTGCCTGCCGATGCAAAATTAAGCTGCCCCGGCTTGGCTTTGGCAAGTGCTATCAACTCAGTCATGTTTTTTACGCCGAGGTTAGCTGCGACTATCACCAGAGCAGGGCCGGTTGCGGTGAGCGTGATTCCCGAGAAATCTTTTTGAGCATCGAATGGTAGTTTGGCGTAAATCGCAGGTGCCACCGCATGGGCATAGGAAACTGACAAGAGTGTATATCCGTCGGATGCCGAGGTGGCTAGTGCTTGGGCTGCAATGTTGCTGCCTGCGCCCAAACGATTTTCGACGACAACAGGCTGTTTCCAAACTTCGTTGAGTTTAGCCGAAAGAAAGCGTGCTGTGATGTCTGGTACGCCGCCAGCGGTGAAGCCAACCAAAATTTTGATGGTTTTGTTTGGGTAAACTTCCTGCGCTTGGCTTGCCGCGGTAATGGTGCCGATCGCGAGTGCCAAGAAGATAGCTATAAGTGTTTTCATAATGCTGGAGTTGTCTTTCTACGCTAAAACCAAGCCTGCCATACCGCCTAAGGCAACCATCCAAAGCGGGTTGATTTGTTTCATGTAGCTGGCGATTGCGACGCCCGCTGAAATTAGGTAAATCCAAATCAATGGATCGCCTTTTTGGGCTGTTGCGGCCGCGTCAGTGAGCAACCATCCACTAGCAAAAACAATACCGGCAGTTAACGGTACTAAGCCGGTTTTTATTGCTTTGATGAGTTTTGTTTTACTTCTCGATTCGAGCAATCGATTGATTACAAAGGCAATCGTGCAGGTGGGTATGATGAAGGCCAATAAGCCGACTAGTGCGGTCACGATACTCAGGGCCAAACCGTAGCTAGCGGCTGCTTGGAAGCTAATTAGGCTCCACATCAAAATATTTGGTCCGGGCGCAGCTTGCGCCAAGGCCACCATGTTGGTGAAGTCCTCCGACGTTAACCACTTCTTAGTGAGCACCATGTATCGAAATGCATCGGGTAGTACGGCTACACCGCCACCGACGGACACCACCGCAATCGAGACGATATGCAATATCAATGGTAGTAGAAGGTTATCCCAATAGCCGGGCGGAAAGAATTCGGTGGTATTCATTACTTGTCACTCTCGAACCGATAAGCCATTGCAACCCCGGCAAAGCCAACGAGCAGTACCACTTGGAAAAGCGGGCGATGCAGAACTACTATGCCTATAAATGCGCTGATCATGACCGCGTAGGCCCAGAATTTCTTGCTCATGCTTTTTACGAGCTTCATGGCCGTGCAAATAATCAAACCAGCGGCTGCGGCTGAAATTCCGAGTAATGCTTTTTTAAGCCATAAGGCATCGCTAAAGAAGTGATAGCCCCAACCCAGCGTCATGAACAGTAAAAACGGTATTGAAAATAAGCCCGCGACAGCAGCTAACGAGCCGGAGATGCCATGAAATCGATCACCTAGTGCAACCGACAGGTTTACGATGTTTGGCCCGGGGAGTAGTTGCGCAATTGCCAGCAATTCGGCGAATTCTTTTTCAGTCAGCCACTTCTTCTTTTCGACCAAGGCATGGCGCGATACGGGCAACACGCCACCAAAACCAGAAAGCGCAACTTTGGAAAAGGTACTGTAAATCTCAGCCAGTGGTGGTGCGATAGCTTGCTTATTGGATGATGGACTAGATGGTGTGGAAGCGGGTGCTGACATGTGGGGTTTGATTTGGCAATATACTTAAGTGGTATGCTAACTTTTCACTGAAGGTATTTTCTTCATCCATGGCGATAGATTAAGAAGATGTTCTATCGGTTGGGTATGATGCAGCGATTGGCAACTTTATACAGATGTCTAACTAGGAGGATTCCTAACATGATCACCACTACCCAAAAGCACCTATTGTTATGCCTAGCTATTGTTTGTTTAGCCTCGGGCTGCGCGTCAACTCCTCAGTTCCAAGTGGCCACTGATTCAATTGCGAAAACCGGGAGCGGGCAGTCCGTGTCTTCACGGGGGCGCCCGGTGGCGCTTACCGGTGCCTCGCTCAAAGTCGGCGATAAGTTTCCGGCCGCAATGCTGATCGGCACAAATATGACAGCGGTGGACGTAGGCGTAAATCCTGGCAAGGTTCGCGTCATTAGCTTTCTGCCTTCTTTGGATACTGCAACATGCGATGCACAGACAACCGAATTAGGCACCGTTGTCGGTACCTTGGATCCACGCATAGAAGTTTTTACCGTGAGCATGGATTTGCCGTTCGCGCAGCGACGCTATGCTGGGCTGGCGAAGTTGCCAACCGTTACCTTTCTTTCCGACTATCGAACGTCAGCTTTCGGTAGCGGTACCGGAGTGCTGCAAGAAGCGTCCCGCTTGCTTGCCCGAGGAGTCATGGTGATTGATCAACAAAACGTTATTCGGCATTTGCAGGTGTTGCCCGATCAAAACCAATTGCCCAATATGAAGGAAGCCGCCAGAGTTGCAACACTTCTTCTCTAGCAAGCTGCAAGCGAACGTTACGACGTGATAATAATGAGTGCTATCAAAAGGACATTTAGGAATACTGAAACTGCTATTGCGATCTTTAATCCTAAAGTTTGATCTCGACTTAATAGCGGTGTTGATCTAGGAGCGGATAACGGCCGGGCGGCACCCCGCTCCAATGCCAATAAAAATTCTTCCGCGGTTTCGAAGCGATCTTTAGCGTCCCTCGCGACGCTCTTTAGTAAAACGGCTTCGAACCAAATCGGCATGTCGGCACGAAATCTCGTGGGCGGCGTGGCATCGCGGTTGTAACGCGCTGTTTGATAAGGTTCAACTTCGCCGTAAGGCAGACGTTTTGTCATGGCCTTATAGAGCGTTACGCCTGTTGAAAATAGGTCGCTTTGTTGATTGGCTTTTTGGCCTTCCCATTGTTCAGGGTTGATAAATGCGGGTGTACCTGCATGCAGCTCGCGCGTGCTTGCAGGTTCTTCACCACTTATTGCTACTCCTAAGTCGAATATGCGCCATTGACCTTTTTCATCGCAATGCAAGTTGCCGGGTTTGATATCTCGGTGCACGATACCTCGTCTATGTAACTTCGACACGGCTTGCAACAGTTGCCGTGCCAAAGTTAACCCCTGCTCTAAAGTTAGGTCTGGCGCTGCGGGTTCAATGAGTTTTTCCAGAGTTGCGCCGCTGTGCCAGTCATAAACAACATAGTGTGTCGTGGCATTGGGTTGCGGGTGGCATCGAATAAAGGCAGGGTCATCAAGTTGTTCGGCTAACCATTGTTCGTGCGCAAGGGTGGCCTTTTCTGCCTCATCACCTGCACGTTCGGGGCATAAAGTTTTGATGGCAAACAGCTCGCCGCATGCGGAGTTTCTGGCCTGATACACTAAGTTCACGCCGTTGTTTGCTACCACTTGGGTGATTGTGAACTTATCCAAGTTCTCGCCCACTCTAAGCTTTTTGGGAACGCTTAAATTTTTTGATCTTAAAGTGCCTGCTCTAAGATCCGCTGTAGGTAGACCTTTGATCATTGCCACCACTACGCTGATATTGTCGCTCGACCCTTTGGCAAACGCTTTTTCGACCAACGCGTCGGCTGAACTTTGTGCAGTTGGATGGCTACCAAGTGCTGCCAATATGTCTTTCTCGCTGAGTGAGCCCCAAGCCCCATCGCTCATCAAAAGTAGGCAATCATTGAGTTGTAAGTTACCTTGTTGGTAGTCCATTAGCGCTCGCTCATCGACCCCGAGAGCGCGAGTGAGAACAGATTGCGTATCTCCGTGGCGTGTATGGTCTTGGCTTAGGCGCTCGATCAAACCGTCCCGGACCAACAGCGCTCGACTGTCCCCAATGTGCGCCAGCGTGTAGGTTTGGCCGCGCAGCACCATTGCCGTTAGCGTGGTGGCTCGCTGCCTGCGGGTATCTCTTTGATTTTGGCCGTGTAACCAACTATTTTGCGAAGTTAATATTCGATCGAGGGCGACGGTTGTGTCCCAAGTTTTCGGTGTGCTGAAATAGCCATCTAACAAGCTCATAACCGATGTTTGCGCAGCCTCTAGCCCGCCTCCACCTTGTGACACGCCATCAGCAAGGGCCGCAATGACACCTCGTTCTACCCATTCGTGAGGTTCTGCATAAAGAGCGCCGACGAAGTCCTCGTTGAGTTGCCGCCTGCCAACTATCGATAAGTGGCCCAAATCAATTTCGAAGCTCATGGTGCATTTCTTGGTGCAGGATCAAGCATTGTGCAATCTTGGTGCGTAGCTGCAGAGTGGTCGCGAAAAGGGCTTGGTTGCACCGCACCATTTACGAGCGTCACCCCTTTGAGCGAAACCTTCCGGCACAGTTTAGGCATATGTTTGTTCATATAGGAGTTCTACTGCGCAATTGTTGTGCCAAAGCAGCAAGTTATGCGCTGGCATTGCTCTTGCATAGACACCATAGTGATCTCTTGCTTACTAACGAAGGTAAGTGTTGATGAGGTCGCTTGGAAACCTAGGAGCGCCTATGAAGAAGTTAAAGTTAGTGGTAGTTGGCAATGGGATGGCCGGTATTAAGACCGTCGAAGAACTAATTCGGCTTTCGCCGGATTTATATGACATTACTGTATTCGGCGCTGAGCCTCACCCGAACTACAACCGTATTTTGCTTTCGCCGGTTCTAGCGGGTGAACAAACGCTTGAAGATATCGTGCTTAACGATTTGGATTGGTACGCAGCAAATAATATTCGCTTGCATTTGAGTAAGAAAGTCGCTCATATAGATAGAAAAAAACGCGAAGTGATCGCGGAAGACGGCACGGTAGAACCTTACGACAAAGTGCTGTTAGCAACTGGCTCTAACCCCTTCATGTTGCCTATTCCTGGCGCAGATTTGCCCGGCGTTATTTCCTATCGCGACATTGCTGATACCAATGCCATGATTGATGCGGCAACAAAATTTAAGCATGCGGTTGTGATTGGCGGTGGCTTGCTAGGGCTCGAAGCGGCCAATGGCCTAAAGCTACGCGGTATGGATGTGACGGTTGTGCATGTGATGCCTTGGTTGATGGAGCGTCAACTCGACAAAACTGCTGGTAAGTTGCTTCAAAAATCACTTGAGCAAAAAGGCTTGAAGTTTTTAATCGAAAAGCACACCGCGTCTATTGAAGCGGGTGCTAACGGCCGTGTCAGCTCGCTAAAATTCAAAAGCGGTGAAGAGATACCCGCAGATTTAGTGGTGATGGCGGTGGGTATTCGTCCCAATACGGCCCTCGCTGAGAAGATCGGTTTGCATGTTAATCGCGGCATTGTTGTGAACGATACGATGCAAACCTTCGACCCTCGTATCTATTCGGTGGGCGAGTGCGTAAATCACAGAGGTACGGCGTACGGCTTAGTGGCTCCATTGTTCGAGATGGCCAAGGTATGTGCTAACCACCTCGCTGAGATGGGCATTGGGCGCTATGTAGGTTCGGTAACCTCAACCAAGCTCAAAGTAACTGGTGTTGATTTGTTTTCCGCCGGGGATTTCTCTGGTGGCGAAGGCTTCGAGGAGATTACTCTTGCAGACCCAATCGGCGGCGTTTACAAAAAACTCGTTTTAAAAGACGATAAATTGATCGGTGCTTGCTTGTATGGCGATACCGTCGATGGTGCTTGGTATTTTAAGTTGCTTAGAGACGGCAAGCCATTGCATGAGATCCGGGATCGCCTCATGTTTGGTGAGAATAATTTAGGCGATACTGGCCACCAAGGGCAAAACAAAGCGGCGGCAATGGCCGATGACGCTGAAGTATGCGGGTGCAATGGCGTTAGCAAAGGCCAGATTATCAAGGCCATTAAAGAGCAAGGCTTATTTACCTTAGATGATGTTCGTAAATGTACCAAGGCCAGCGGTGGTTGCGGTTCTTGCACTGGCTTGGTTGAGCAAATCCTGATGAGTACCTTGGGTTCTGACTATTCAGTCGCACCAAAAGTAAAGGCGATTTGTGGTTGCACCGAACATAACCATGACTCGATTCGTAAGGCGATTAAAGATCACAAATTACTATCGAAAGAAGCGGTGTTTTCCTTCATGGAATGGCGCACTCCGAATGGTTGTGCGTCTTGCCGTCCTGCCGTGAACTATTATTTGTTGAGCACTTGGCCCAAAGAGGCTTTGGATGATCCACAATCGCGCTACATCAATGAGCGTAGTCACGCGAATATTCAGAAAGACGGCACCTACTCAGTGATTCCACGTATGTGGGGTGGTGAAACAACCTCGTCTGAGCTACGCCGTATCGCCAATGTGGTCGATAAGTTTCAAATTCCTACGGTGAAAGTAACCGGTGGGCAACGTATCGATTTATTAGGTGTTAAGAAAGAAGACTTACAGCAGGTTTGGAAAGAGCTTGATATGCCTTCAGGGCACGCTTACGCAAAAGCATTGCGCACGGTCAAAACCTGTGTGGGTAGCGAATGGTGTCGTTTTGGCACGCAAGACTCTACTCAAATGGGTAAAGATTTAGAGCGCGCGCTTTGGCGTATGTATGCACCGCATAAAGTGAAGCTTGCTGTTAGCGGTTGCCCAAGAAATTGCGCCGAATCGGGCATTAAAGACGTTGGAATTATTGGGGTCGACTCGGGATGGGAGCTCTATGTTGCAGGCAATGGTGGTATCAAAACCGAAGTGGCTGAATTCTTAGTCAAAGTAAAAACCTCGCAGGAAGTCTTAGAGTATTCTGGTGCATTTTTGCAGCTCTATCGCGAAGAAGGTTGGTACTTGGAGCGTACTGTGCATTATGTGAACCGAGTGGGTTTGGATTATGTGAAGAAGCGCATTAACGAAGATGAGGCTGGCCGCAAGGAGCTGTGGGAGCGATTGCAGTTTGCATTAGACGGCGAGCCCGACCCATGGCATGAGTTTAAAGAAGCGCGAGTCGATACTCGTCAGTTCATTCCTTTGGTGCTGGAGGCATGATGTCTACAGCGTCGGTTGTTAATGTGGTCAAGTGGCATGAGGTTTGTGGTGTTGAAGACATCCCCGTTTTGGGCGCACGTGTACTAAAGCGCAAGGGTGAAAAGGACATAGCAATTTTCAGAAACTCAGAGAATAAAGTGTTCGCCTTGACTGATGAATGTCCGCACAAGCAGGGGCCGCTTTCGCAAGGCATCGTTTTTGGTGAAAAAGTAGCCTGCCCCTTGCATAACTGGACTATCGGCTTAAGCGATGGATGTGCTCAATCGCCTGACGAAGGTTGTACGCCTGCATATTCGATCAAAATCGTTGGCGATAGAGTACATATCGGCTTATGAAAAAGGATACTCGCTCTACTTGCCCATACTGCGGCGTTGGCTGTGGGGTGATTATCGAGTCAGAAAATGATGAAATAGTTGGTGTGCGGGGCGACCCTGACCACCCGGCTAACTTCGGTCGCCTGTGTACCAAAGGGTCAACGTTGGCAATGACGGCTCAGCCGCTGCGCTATGTGCAGGCGAGGGCGAAGTATCCGCTCATAAACGGTGAACGAAGCTCTTGGGATGCGGCGCTTTCCCTTTGCGTCGATAAGTTCGCCAGCAT
>JAYWIG010000177.1:0-47800 GCA_043789035.1 Betaproteobacteria bacterium | reverse complement strand
ATTGGGTAAGCTCGCAATAAATGTCTCCAGCTGAGCAGCACGGGCAGCGCCTTCGATCTGCTCTTGGGTAGAACCGGGCCTACCGTAGTCGATGTTGTAGCGCAGCGTTTCATTAAATAACACCGTATCTTGAGGTACGACACCAATCGAGGCATGCAAACTGCTTTGAGTGATCTTTCGAATATCCGTGCCGTTCACAGAAATACTGCCAGCAGTGACATCATAGAACCGGAACAACAAGCGCGACAAGGTCGACTTGCCAGCACCACTAGCGCCGACAACGGCTGTTGTTGTTCCTGGCTCGATCACAAAGCTCACTTCTTTCAAAATGGGCCTAGCAGCATCATAGGAAAACGCCACCCTGTCGAACACCACTCGGGCGCCTGAGTCAGCACGTAGTTCAATAGCGTTAGGGTCATCCGGAATTTCTTTGTTCTCATCCATCAGCCGGAACATGCGCTCCATATCGGTGAGCGACTGTTTGATTTCCCTGTACAACACACCCAAGAAATTCAAAGGTACGTAGAGCTGAATCATGAAGGCATTCACCAACACTAAATCGCCTAAGCTCATGGTGCCTGCGACTACGCCCTCGGTCGCCCGCCACACAAGCAATGTCACAGCTATGGCGATGATGAAGCTTTGCCCCAAGTTCAGAATCGACAAAGTTTGTTGCGACTTTATACCGGCCTGCATACGCGCAACCAAGTTGCCGTTGTAGCGCTTGGCTTCTAGTGCTTCATTGCCGAAGTACTTGACAGTCTCGTAATTAATCAGAGCGTCAATTGCTTTGGTATTGGCCCGCGAATCCTGCTCGTTCGCTTCACGCCTAAACTGGGTACGCCAATTGGTGACTGTAATGGTGTAGGTGATGTAGGTAACCAGAGCACCCAAGGCGATGACAGCAAACCAACCGTCGTACTTCACGAGAAGTATCGTTACCACCATCGCAATTTCAATCAGCGTTGGCAAAATACTGTAGAGCGTGTACGAAATCAAGCTGTTAATACCGCTTGACCCTCGTTCAATGTCTCGCGACATTCCGCCCATTTGTCGATTTAAGTGAAAGCGCAGCGAAAGGCCAAACAAATGCTCGAATACTTTCAGCGCAATCGTTCTCGAAGCGTCGTGGGAAACTCTGGCAAAAACAAGTTCGCGCAACTCGGTGAAAAGAGTAACGCCAATTCGAAGCGCACCGTACCCCACCAATAACGCAAAAGGGACTAACAAAACAGTGCGGACATCGCCTGGCTTTAGATCAAGAGCATCAACGATTTCTTTCAACACCAAAGGCACGCCAATATTGGCGACTTTGGCGGCCACTAAGCAGGCCAGCGCAATACCTACGCGCCATTTATAAGCCCATAAATAGGGTAATAAGGTTTTTACCGTTCCCCAATCATTACGCTTAGGCACGTCCACAGGGTTTATCGAAGGGTTCGGGGGCAGCTCAGCTGAGCTAGAAGAGGCATGTCGCATAGGCTTCACAGAGTATCAGTTATTCTAGAAGGCCTTTGAATTGATCGAAAACAACCTTATGACTACGAAGAAGATCGCTAAAAAAGACACTAAGGTCACCCTACCGCCAAACCAGATGCCGGTACTTCGAGTGATGCCGATGCCATCGGACGCCAACATTCATGGCGATGTTTTTGGCGGTTGGATCATGGCCCAAGTCGATATCGCAGGGTCCCTTCCAGCCGTCAAAAGAGCTAACGGTAGAGTAGCGACTATTGCGGTGAATTCGTTTCTTTTCAAGCAGCCAGTGTTTGTGGGCGACTTATTATCGTTTTATGCAGAAGTCGTGAAGGTTGGAAATACATCAATCACCGTGCATGTCGAGGTGTATGCAGAGCGAAATCGCTTAGATGCGGATATTGTGAAGGTGACCGATGCGACACTAACTTATGTGGCGACCGATGCGAAGCGGCAGCCAAGGTTGTTGCCGAAGGCAGCTCGCCTGAAGGCTAAAGCTGTTTAAAATTAATGAGCACAATAAGATGCTCTGCTGCGCTCATTGCTTCGCGCACATAGGCGCTCGCGTTTACGCGGGTTGGCGTATACGCCAACAATTCCCGCTCCAACTCATCCGCCCTTCGGGCTCCCTCTTGACTTCGCTCCGCAGAGCACCTTATTGTGCTCAGCTCAACCGACGTTAGTCATCGAGCTATATGTAAGCCCTGAGCCCGTCGAACATGAGCTTTAACCCAACGATTAAAAGCGACAATGTCATCACGAGGTTAAACGTTTCTTGGTTAAGCTTCTTCAACACATTCAGCCCGATATAAACGCCAACCGGGATCAGCGGCATAAGAACGATTGAGGTGCCAATGTTTCGTAAGTCGAGTAAACCGAGATACCCGTAAGGCACAAGCTTGACGAAATTCATGACCGAAAAGAATATCGTTGCGGTGCCGACGAAAATCACTTTATCTAATTTCAATGGCACTATATATTGTTGGTACGGTGGGCCACCGGCATGACCAATGAAACTGGTAAAGCCTGCCATGGTGATCCAAAGCCAAGCCTTAGGGCCTGAGCGCTTCATAGGCACGGCTGCATTGAATTTTTGCAACGAAGCCAGGCGAATAGTGGCAAAAATCACTGCCTCTATTCCAATTAATAACCGCACCAAGTTGCCATCTACATGTTTGAACAGTAACGTGCCTATCAAAATGCCTAACAAACCCGCAGGTAGGATTTGTTTAAGTAAAGGCCTATCGTATTGCCCACGGAACTTCCAAAGCGTAAATGAATCTATCGCTAAAAGAACAGGCAACATGATCGCCGCCGCTTGGGGAGCGGGGATAGCCAAGGTCATAAAAGGGACTGCTAGTCCGCCAAGACCGGTACCAGTGCCAGCTTTAGAAATACCAGCTAGCAATACTGCGATTGCGCCGAAAAGATAAAACCAAGGGTTGTCGATGAATGTCATAGGCAACATTGTGAACTATCGAGCGCTGCAGAACTTCTCGAAGCTGGAACCTTGTATCAAGCCATGGTTTTAACTGCGCAAAAACTTCTATTGCATTCGGTTCGTTAAATATCTCGTGATACATCGCTTCGAAACAGTATGACGAAACAACCGACGACGGCGCCTTAGAAATGAAATCACGGCTGGCCCTTGAGCATGACATTTCTAGCACCATCCACCACCTCGACTAAATCGTCGAGCTGTTGAGAGCTGCACCGAATGGAGCCGCGCTCACCGTCTGATTTGCCATGCCCATACAAATCATAGCCCACAACATTAAAGTGCGAGTCATTTAAGAATTTCGCGACATGGCCGTATCAACCAATATGCTCGCCCAAGCCATGCACTGAAACAACCGTCCCCCGGGAAGTGTGACGCTTAGGGAATAGCCAGTTCTGTTTCGATATTTTGTAAGGTTTGTTCGCCATGAATCGCACTTACTTTGTTAAAAACGGGTTGCAAATGGTCAGCTCTCCAAACTTGCGGCCGTGACTTAAATCTTCACTAAACAATTGATCACAACCGCCACGAATCGCCGCCTCGACAATCAGCGCATCGAACCAAGAAAGTTGTTCATTGCGAGCCAATTCATGGGCATCAAGTACGAACGCGGTGTCTGTTGCCAATACGTCAAAGCTGGTCAGCGCGTTCATGGCCAAGCGCATTTCTTCGTGAGGTATCGGTGGTTTTAGTTTGCGAGTAAGTACAGATCGAAACTCAATCAGAACCTGAGTGCTAACAACGATCTGATGTTCTTCTGCCATTTCGCGTAACCACTGCTTAATGTAACGCGATTTGTCTGGCTCCCTCCCATCAAAAGGGTAAACCCACAAATTTGTATCAACAAATACTCGCATTAACGTTCGTGCAGATCATCGCGAGTCCAGCGCGCTTCACTCTGGGAGTTGCTTCGTGCCGCAATAGCATCAAGGGCATCAACTGCATCCAATCGACGTCGCTTCGCGTTGACATATCGAGTTAGGTAGTCTCGCACTAGGGCATTGACCGAGGTGCGGTCACGCAAGGCAGCTTCTCTTGCTTGTTGCAATAGCGAGTCTTCTAAACTTAGGGTTAGGTTAGCCATATAGAATTCCTTTTAACACACAATCAGTGTAGCACAGGGTTAATTACTTCGCTATAAGACCGAAAATTGCACCGCAACATTTGACTTGCTTTATGTGTACACATAATAAAGTACTTGCCACGGAACAAACCGCAATGGCAAACCTGACTTTATCCGTTGACGAACACTCTACCGAGCGTGCGAGGCTGGCCGCGAAAGAAATGGGCACGACGCTCAACCAATTTCTGCGTGAACAAATTGAGCGACTGGCAGGCTCAGATCAACGCGTTCGCGAAGCACAAGCCTATCTAGCGACTTCAGGGCAAGGCAACTCCGGCGGCTGGAATTTTGATCGTAACGACTTACAACGGGACGTTTAATCTTGGCCGTTTTTATTGATACGAACAATTTGATATACGCGGAAGATTCTGCAAACCGCGCGAAACAGCAGGTGGCAAGCCGCTTAGTTTCTGAAAAGTATATTGACGGCTCTGCCGTTATAAGCTCGCAAGTTCTATAGGAGTTTTATAACGCCGCAGTTACCAAATTCAAGCTGGATTCGGCATTTGCCGTCGAGAGATTAAAGTTTTTTTCGAAATTTCTAATTGTGTTGCCGACTCCCGAGCTAATCCTCTCGGCAACCGCTCTGCATAGAACTCGCAGCCTTTCTTTTTGGGATGCAATGATCGTCCAGGCGGCGATTACGAGTGGTTGCGACACTCTTTACAGCAAAGATATGCAATCAGGAGAAATAGTAAACGGCGTAAAAATTAAAAATCCCTTTACTACTTAACACTAACTAAACTGCGCGAAATCCGGCTTTCTTTTTTTCATGAACGCAGTGAACGCTTCGCGTGCCTCCGGTGCACTTAGCATCGCCCAAAACTGCAAGCTTTCTTCGTGCATTCGCGATGCGATCAAATCTTTCATGCCGCTTTTCATCAATTGCTTAGTGGCTCTTAAACTCGACGCTGGCAATGCTGCCATCTTGCTGGCTTGCGCGTTAGCAAAGGCCATTAAATCGGCCACTGGCAGCACCTTGTTCGCCAACCCCATGTCGGCACACTCTTGCGCGCTGAAGGGTTCGCCTAACATCAACTTTTCTGCGGCGCGCTGATAGCCTGCAATGAAAGGTAACAAGAAGCTTGAAGCTGCTTCTGGGCAAAGTCCGAGTTGCGCAAAAGGTACCGACAATTTCGCGTTATCGGCCACATACACAAGATCGCAATGCATCAGCATCGTCACACCGACCCCAACCGCAACACCCGCAACTGCTGCGACCAGCGGTTTGGGGAAGGTGGAGATCGCCATTAAAAATTGAAACACCGGGCTTTTGTCGCCATGCGGCGGCTTCTTCAGAAAATCCTCTAAATCATTTCCCGCAGTAAACATCGTGTCGTTGCCATGCAAAAGCACCACTCGTACACTATCGTCGCTGGCTGCGTGGGTCAGCGCGTCGGCAAGGGTTTGATACATGTCGCCGGTGATAGCGTTCTTACGCTCTGGGCGATTAAACCCAAGATGCAGAATCGCACCATCTTGTGTTTTCGTTATGTGCTCAGTCATTACATTCTTTCGAAAATACCAGCAGCACCCATGCCTGTCCCGACACACATCGTGACCATGCCATATTTCAAATTATTTCTACGAAGCGCATGCACCACCGTAGCCGAACGAATCGCGCCGGTCGCACCCAATGGATGACCTAACGCGATAGCACCACCCATAGGGTTCACTACATCTGGGTTCAAATGCAAATCTTGCAATACGGCTAGCGATTGTGCAGCGAATGCTTCATTCAATTCGATCCATCCCATATCGTCTTGCGAAAGGCCTGCATTTTTCAGAGCCGCTGGGATCGCTTCTTTGGGGCCAATTCCCATTATTTCAGGGGGTACGCCACGAACCGCAAACGACACGAAACGCGCGAGAGGCGTGAGATTGAACTGCTTCAACATCTTTTCACTCACAACGATCAACGCGCCAGCACCGTCGGACATCTGCGAACTATTGCCGGCAGTGACGCTACCTTTAGCAGCAAACACAGGGCGCAACTTCGCCAAGGCTTCCACCGTTGTTTCAGCTCTTGGGCCTTCGTCTTGAGAAATCTTTCTGCTACGAATGTCGATCGCACCAGAACCTAAGTTCGGAAACCTATCCATCACGTCGATGGCACAAATCTCGTCATTAAAGTAACCCGCTTGTTGCGCGGCTAAAGCCTTTTGATGCGAACGAAGTGCAAACTCATCTTGCGCTTCACGGCTAATTTTCCATTGCTGAGCAACCTTCTCTGCAGTGATGCCCATACCGTATGCAATACCGATGTCTTCGTCACGATCAAAGATGTGCAGATTCATTGATGGCTTATTGCCCATCATAGGCACCATGCTCATCGATTCGCAACCAGCGGCAATCATCACATCGGACTCACCAACACGAATACGATCAGCCGCCATGGCTAGCGCGGTCAAGCCTGAGGCGCAAAAGCGATTCACGGTGACGCCGCCAATGGTGTTGGGTAGACCAGCTAATAGCACGCCCAGCCTAGCCACATTCAAGCCCTGCTCACCTTCAGGAATGGCACAACCCACAATTGCATCTTCGATGGTTTTAGGATCGAGTGACGGCACTTGCGCCATGGCACTTTTCAGCGCATGCACGAGCAAATCATCTGGGCGTAAGTTCTTAAAACCACCTTTGGGTGCTTTACCAATCGGTGTGCGCGAAGCCGCAACGATATAAGCGTCTTGTACTTGTTTAGTCATTTTGTATTCCTTAGTTCCCTTAGTTACGTACGGGTTTACCGTTTTGCATCATGCCCATAATTCGCTCTTGGGTTTTTGGATGCTCAAGCAAGCTTGTGAAACCCTTACGCTCCAAAGTCATAATCCATTCTTCATCGACCAACGAACCCGCATCCACATCACCACCGCACATCACTTCGGCAATAGTCTTGCCTAAGTGGTAATCATGGCCTGAGATAAAGCCACCATCACGCATATTCACTAACTGTGCCATGATGGTTGCCATACCGCTTCTGCCCGCCACTTTGAACATGCTCTTGCGTGGCGCACGATAACCTGCATCGCTCATGGCCTTCGCTTCACGCACGGCGCTATAGAGCAACTCATGAATGTTGAAGATAATCGAGTCGCTAGGTAACAGGTAACCCATGGCTTGCGCTTCTAAAGCAGACTTTGCCACTTGCGCTGTGCCTGCAGCCATGAAGTACTTCTTTAAGAAATCGAATAGGTTTGCATCCGGCGCACTGGCCTGTTCTTCTGCCGCTCGCCTAGCGCCATAAGCTAAGCCGCCCGCACCTGGAATTAAACCGACACCAACTTCCACCAAACCAATATAGCTTTCCAAATGCGCTACGCGCTTGGCACAATAAACTGCTAGTTCACACCCGCCGCCTAGCGCCAACCCTGCAACAGCAGCAACAGTAGGCACTTGGGCATAACGCAAGCGCAACATGGCATCCTGAAGTTTCTTTTCCTCAGGCCCAATCGCCTTGGCACCACCCGACATGAACACTGGCAACATGGCTTGCAAATCGGCACCGGCAGAAAATGGCCCGCCGGTCAATGAACCGGGCGACCATACCACCAAGCCCTTGTACTGCGCCTCGGCCAAATCAACGCCCTTCATTAAACCAGCAGTTACGCCTGGCCCAATCGCGTTCATTTTGGTTCTGATGGAAGCGATGAGCACGTCATGCACGCCTCTGTCGTTCAATGTCCAAAGGCGAATAGACTCATCTTCGAAAACAGTTGTACCCGCAGTTTTGCCATCAGCAACGCCATCGCCACTAATCGAAGCGCGGAAAATCTGACGGTTGTAAATCGGATGCGTTGAGCGAGCAACAAAAGATTTTGTTGCAGGCGACCATGAACCTTCGGGCTGATGTACACCGCCGCGCTCAGCTACTGCACCCTCAAATACCCAAGCCGGGAGCGCCACAGGAGCAATTGCCTTGCCAGCATCAATATCGGCTTTAATCCAACCGGCAACTTGCGTCCAGCCAGCCTGTTGCCAAATCTCAAACGGGCCTTCATTGGCACCGAAACCAAAACGCATTGCCAAGTCAACATCGCGCGCATTGTCAGCAATTTCTTCTAACTTGATCGCCGCATACTGGAAGCCATCACGCAAGATTGACCAAACAAACTGCGCCTGTGGGTTGGTCGAATCGCGCAACAATTGCAAGCGCTCGCCCCAGGTTTTCTTCTTCAGGATGCGTGCAACGGTTTCATCAGCCTTGCCACCGGACGGCACATACTCACCCTTCGCTGGGTCGAGCTGAAGAATGTTTTTGCCCTCTTTTTTGTAGAAACCTGCACCGACTTTTTGTCCTAAAGCGCCCTTGTCTACCAATGTCTTAAACACAGGCGGTGTTGCATAGAGTGGATAGAAAGCGTCTGACTGCAAGTTATCTTGCATCGTCTTGATCACATGGCCAATGGTGTCTAAACCAACCACGTCCGCCGTCCGGAATGTACCCGACTTAGCGCGGCCAAGTTTCGCACCGGTTAAATCATCAACTACATCGAAGGGCAGACCAAATTTAGCAGCCTCATGCGAGGTTGCCAGGATGCCGTAAATACCAACACGGTTAGCAATAAAGTTCGGCGTATCTTTGGCTCGTACACAACCTTTACCCAAAACGGTTGTTAAGAAAGTTTCAAGTTGGTCAACGATGACAGGTGCTGTACTCGCAGTCGGAATCAACTCAACCAAATGCATGTAACGCGGTGGGTTAAAGAAATGAACTCCGCAGAAACGAGATTTCAGATCTCCCTCAAAACCTTCGGACAATTTCGTAATTGATAGGCCCGACGTATTGGTTGCGAAAATAGCCTTCTCCGAAATGAAAGGAGCGACCCTTTTGTAAAGGTCATGCTTCCAATCCATACGTTCGGCAATCGCCTCAATAATCAAGTCGCAGCTTTTTAGAAGCTCTAAATGCTCTTCATAGTTCGCTGGTTGAATAAATGCAGCCAAGTCGTTACTGCCTAACGGTGCTGGGTTTAGCTTGGTTAAGCCTGCTATCGCTTTCAAGGCAACACCGCTTTTCGGGCCTTCTTTTGCAGGAAGGTCGAATAGCAATACATCGACTTTTGCATTGACAAGATGAGCGGCAATTTGCGCACCCATCACGCCTGCGCCTAATACTGCGACGCGTTTAATGAGGAGAGTTGACACGAGAGGATTTCCTTAATAATTTGTACTATTCACGAACCCAAATTTGGGCACGGCTAAAAGGGCCGATGTAGCCACGAACTTCCAGCTTCTTGCCGCCCTCGATCAACTTCATTTTGCTTTTATATGTTTTGCCGTTGTTAGGATCAAAAATCGTGCCTCCTTCATAAGCGTCATCGGCTTTTTTCATGCCGTTGATAATCGTCATCCCTGTAACGGGCTTGTCTTTCAAGTCACCTTCACAGGCAGCACAGACAGCGTTCTCACGGCCCGGCGTAGTGAGCTTTTCGATCTTGCCAACAAATGTTCCGCCAGATTCGCTGATGCGGACCAACGACTTCACTTGCTTGGTTTCATCATCGATGGTTTTCCAAAGGCCGACAGGTGAGTCTGTTGCTTGTGCAAATACAGACGATGCAAACACGAATAGCGAACCAAGAACAATAGTTTTGAATGTTGATTTCATAATGTCTCCAGTAAAGTGAATGGTTAGAACAAAGCCTCTTCCAAGTCCATTAACGGCTTAGAACCAGTTCGGGCTACACGCATGAGCGAAGCCGTCTCTGGCATTAGTTTAGCGAAGTAAAAGCGTGCTGTCGCCAGTTTCGCTTTGTAAAAAGTATCGCCGCTATCGACTTTGCCCAAGGCTTCCTTGGCCATCTTCGCCCAGAAATATCCGTACACCATGTGGCCAATCACTCGAAGATAAGGTACTGCGGCAGCTCCAACTTCATCTGGGTTCTGGAAAGCTTTCATTCCGATTTCAGCAGTGAATTTTTCAACCTTGCTGGCCAAATCAGCCAGCGGGTCAATAAACTCGGCCATCGCTTCATTCGTGCCTTCGTCTTCAATCAACTGGGCAACTAGTTTGCCAAACTTGCGTAGTTTGGCACCGTTGTCTTGCAACACTTTTCTACCGAGAAGGTCTAACGATTGAATCGTATTCGTGCCTTCGTAAATCATATTGATGCGAGCGTCGCGTACATACTGCTCCATGCCCCATTCGCGAATATAGCCATGGCCACCAAATACTTGCATGGCAAGGTTGGTGCACTCGAAACCAGCGTCGGTAATAAACGCTTTCACAATCGGCGTGAGAAGCGACAGCATGTCATCAGCATCTTTACGCACATCGGCATCAGGGTGGTTGTGGGCGATATCGGCTTGAAGTGCACACCAAAGCGAGAACATGCGCGAACCTTCAGTGTACGCACGTTGCGTAAGCAACATGCGGCGCACATCGGGGTGAACAATAATTGAATCGGCTTGTTTGTCAGGGGTTTTGGGTCCACTTAACGAGCGCCCTTGTGTGCGGTCCTTTGCATAGGCTACCGAGTTTTGATAAGCCACTTCCATCAGACCTTGCGATTGAATGCCCACGCCTATACGCGCTGCATTCATCATCACAAACATGGCATTCAAACCTTTGTTTGCTTCGCCGACTAACCAGCCACTGGCTTTGTCGAGATTCATCACACAGGTTGGGCTGCCATGAATGCCCATTTTTTCTTCGATACGCGCGGCACCGATGCCATTACGTGCACCCAAGCTGCCATCGGCATTTGGAAGAAACTTTGGAACGATAAACAGCGAAATGCCTTTGGTACCCACCGGTGCATCGGCAATACGCGCTAACACTAAGTGAGCAATGTTGGAGGTGAAGTCTTGTTCGCCAGCGCTAATAAATATCTTCGTACCGGAAATTTTGAAGCTGCCATCGGTCTGTGGTTCTGCACGGCTGCGCAGCATGCCTAAGTCAGTACCGCAATGAGGTTCCGTTAAGCACATCGTACCCAGCCACTCGCCAGACACAAGCTTTGGCAAGTACAAGGCTTTCTGCGAATCGGTACCGTGTACTTTTAAACAGTCGTAGGCACCATGGGTTAAGCCTGGATACATCGTCCATGCTTGATTGCCAGAGTTCATCATTTCTTGGAAAGCCATTCCAACAACGGCGGGCATACCTTGGCCACCGAATTCGGTTTCGCAAGTTAGGGTTGGCCAGCCGCCGTCAACAAACTTTGTCCATGCTTCTTTGAAACCCTTTGGCGTGGTTACTACACCGTGGCCATCAGCACCCACTGAGAAATGGCAACCTTCCTCATCGCCAGAGCGATTAATGGGGAACAAAACTTCGGAACAAAACTTGCCGCCCTCTTCTAACACTTGGTCGATCAACTCGCGATTCGTATCGGCGTGCTTGGGCAAGGTTTTTAAAACTGATTCGACATTGAGCATTTCATGCATTACAAACTGCATGTCGCGGACTGGGGCTATATAGTTGGCCATGATGTATTCCTATGAAACAAGTGAAAGTGATGTTGTGCAATGAGTTTGATTTGCATAGGAGCGAATCAATCTCGTAAAGGCTTTTTTTGCCCGACTAAAAGCATCCGGGCTATTGAGCAATCGAGTGTCGTGATGCAGTACGAGAATGATTCCGTACAGCTCAAACACTAATTCAGAAACATCGGTATCGGCAGACAAATCGCCCATCTCAACCGATTGCGTAATGGCACGCGTCATTTCGCGCTGCCAGCTATTGACCATGCCAACCAACTCGGCTCGCACCGCACCAGGCCTATCGTCATATTCAGACGCACCTGAAATCCAGATACAACCGCGAGCAGCTTCTTCTGAGGTGCGCTGCAGCCAATTCGAAATAATGGCTGTAAGCCTAGGCAAGCCGCGCTTTTCTTTTAGCGCTGGCCTGAGAACTTCGTCAACAAAGCGCTGCTCATAGACTTTAAGGACAGCAATTTGCAGGTCTTCCCTTGAACCAAAATGTGCAAACACGCCCGACTTCGACATAACCATTTTGTCGGCTAAGGTGCCTATGGTCAGGCCTTCAAGTCCAGCGCTCGCCGATAGCTCTAATGCCGCTTCGATGATTGCTGCTTTGGTTTGCTCGCCTTTACGCATGATTACTAGGGGTGATCCTTCAAGGTTACGATTAAATTACGAACGTTCGTTCTATTTGACCCGACTATCGTCTTATGAGTTGCGTTTCTGGTCAAGCGCCATTCGTCACTTTTAAGGGCTTTTTAGGTTTACCGCTCTATTGGTGCAACGCAGCATCGGATTGCTAGCATGTTGTCGACGCTTGTTTGGTCGGCGATGTATAGTTTGGGATATGAAACCAAACAAACTTAAAGACATGTACGTCGCCAAACAAACTGCCACCGCAGGCTGGGTTGGCTTTTCTAGCCCTTACGTTGCTGAAATCTTAGGGCACACAGGCTTTGATGCCGTCGTGCTTGATTTGCAGCACGGCCCTTTTTACCTCGATGCGGCTGTACCAATGTTGCAAGCAATTTCTGCAACCTCCGCCGTACCACTGGCGCGATGCTCAGGAAACAACTTCGCAGAAATAAACAAGCTGCTTGATGCCGGTGCTTACGGCATCATCTGCCCAATGATAGAAACCGTGGACGATGCAAAACGCTTTGTTGCCGCTTGCCGTTACCCTCCGCTAGGCACTCGCTCATTCGGCCCAACCAGAGGCTTGCTGTATGGGGGCGCAGATTATTTCACCCACGCCAACACAACCATTCTGACCTACGGCATGATTGAAACACCGCAAGCCATGGAAAACTTAGATGCTATTTGCGCAGTTGAAGGCTTAGACGGAATTTTGATAGGGCCGAGCGATTTGAGCTTAGCCCTAGGCGCACCACCGATACCAAACCACACCGCCGAACCGCTAAAAGGGGCGATTGAGAAAATTTATGCTGCCGCTAGAAAACATGGCAAGATGACGGCAATTTTCTGTGCGCAGCCCAACTTCGCGGTTGACATGAAAAAAATGGGCTTTGATTTCATCGCTCCAGGCAACGATGCTGGGCAACTCAAAACCTACGCCACTGAACTTAATGACATGATCAAGAAAGCATGACAGCAAGAACTTTATCTCTTCTTTGTATCACGCTAGTACTATGCAGTTGCGCGAGCCATCGTAGCTCGACAAATACTTCCTCGCCTCTACCTGCACCGCAACCAACGCAGCGACCAACGCCTCCCCCACTGCCACAATCAACCTCTCCAGCAACACCGTCAGGGCCATCGATGAGTTCATCATCTACTGTTTATTCCAATGCCCGAACACCCGAGCAATACCGAATTGAGCTTGCACAACATGTTCTTGCGAAGTCTGCAAAACGTGTTTTAGCTACACCACTTCCTAACCCTTTACACGGCATCGCGGTGGTCGAAATGACCATTTCCAGAGACGGAAAATTGCTCGGTATCGCACCGATGCGAATTCCGTCGCACGCGCCAGAAACTAAAGCTTGGATCGCCGAGCTAATGCAAGCTGCCGCGCCCTTACCCCAACCGCAATTCGCCACCGCAGGCAAAACCAGTTTAGTCGTTACAGAGACTTGGTTTTTTATGGCCGATGGCCGTTTTCACATGCGCGCTCTCCAACCTCCTCAAAGTGATTAATTGGTTATGAACACTAGCAATCTATTTTCTTTAAAAGGCCGAGTTGCACTCATCACCGGTGGCTCACGCGGCATTGGCAAAATGATTGCCGCTGGCTTCTTAGCTCAGGGTGCCAAGGTCTACATTACTGCCCGCAAGGCCGTTGCCTGTGATGCAGCCGCAGCGGAGTTAAGCGCGCTGGGCACCTGCATTTCGCTACCTTGGGATGTATCGTCGGTGGAGCACGCAAATGCGTTAGCACAAGAGTTTGCAAAGCTTGAACCGAGTCTCGATATCTTAGTGAATAACGCGGGTGCTGCTTGGGGCGCAGAGTTTGATCAGTTCCCGGAAGCAGGATGGGACAAAGTGGTCGATCTGAATATGAAGATGCCGTTTTTTCTCACCCAAGCACTGATTGCTCCATTGCGTGCAGCGGCAAAAAATGGTTCGCCTGCGAAGGTGATCAATATCGCCTCTATCGACGGTGTATCGGTGAATCCGATGGAAACTTATTCTTACGCTGCAAGTAAAGCTGGCTTAATTCACCTTACAAAACGCATGGCGTTGCGCTTAGTGAAAGACAATATTGTCGTAAGCGCTATCGCACCAGGGGCGTTTGCATCGGACATGAACCGCGAAGCTCGCGATCATGCAGACGAGGTATCAAAACAAATTCCAGCAGGTCGTATTGGAGTGGATACCGACATGGCAGGCACGGCGATCTTTCTTGCTTCGAAGGCGGGTGATTACGTGGTTGGGGAAACTATCGTTGTCGATGGTGGCATTACTCACGCTCGCGGATAATAATGAACTTTCAATTTATAACAAAAGGAGACCCAATGCTGCCTCGTATCATTTCACTCGCCGCTTGCATGTTTTTTAGCTTGGCAACGAGTGTCTCAGCCCAAACCTATCCATCCAAACCGATTCGATTAATTTGCCCATTCCCGCCGGGCGGGGCTGTCGATATCGCTTCACGCGCAATTGCGGGCGAGTTATCGAAAGCGCTTGGGCAGCCAGTGAATGTGGAAAACAAACCTGGCGCTGGTGGCAACATCGGCGGCGTTGAGGCAACGCGCGCAGCGCCTGATGGCTACACATTGTTTATGACGACCAGCGGCATTAACGCGATTAACCCTGCGTTGTATGCCAAGATGCCATTCGATCCAAACAAAGACTTAGTGCCAGTTGCGGCATTGGTGTCCCTGAACAATGTGCTGGTTTTGCATCCTTCGGTCAAGGCAAACTCAGTGGCAGAAGTTATTGCGCTCGCAAAAGCGCAACCTAATGCCTTGAACTACGCCTCTAGCGGTAATGGCACAAGCATTCATATGTCGGGCGAAATGTTCAAGTTCTTCACGAAAGTGGAAATGACGCATATTCCCTACAAAGGCAGTGCGCCAGCCCTTACCGATTTGCTCGGTGGGCAAGTAATGATGATGTTCGACAATATCCCTTCAGCGCTCCCCCACATCAAATCGGGCAAGCTTCGTGCATTAGCCACTACCGGTGCCAAGCGCGATGCGACGCTGCCTGATTTACCAACAGTCGCAGAGGCAGGCGTTAGCGGGTATGAGTCCGGCGTATGGTTTGGCCTATTAATGCCGGCAGGTACACCGAAAGATCTCATCGCCCGAGTGAATGACGCTGCCAACAAAGGTTTGAAGTCACCAGATTTCGTAAAACGCATGAGCGAGCTTGGTTACAACATGATGGGTGGCTCCCCAGACCAAATGGCGGCACTTTTGAAAGATGAAGTTGCTCGTTGGGGCCCGATCGTAAGAGCATCGGGTGCGAAGGCCGATTAATCGAACTTAGTTATCGGCAAGCGCTTTGTCGACAATTGCTTCAACTATCCAGTGAGTCGTTTTTTCGATCTCACTGGTTTTCAATCCAAGAATATCTCGCATCACCACATAGGGCTCAATACCATACACAACGGTGAGCGATTGAATCAGTCTTTTGTACTTGGTTTTTCCGATTTTTGCTTCTAACGGCTTAGCGACCCGATCAAGAATCGCCACACGATAACCACGACGATACTGCTCCTCTTCGAGCAAACCAGCGCTTGCCTTCGCTTCATGTTCTAACGCAAGTTGCAGTGCAGCACGCAGTTGCGGTTCGTATTCTGCGAAGCGAAGAAATGTTTTAGAGAAAAGCTCTTTGATGCGCACACGCCCGTCAGTTTCTGCACTTGCATAATCACGGACTTCACCTAAGCTTTTGTTCACTACCGCTGCAATCAGGCGAGTTCTGTTGGGAAAACAACGATAGGCAGTCGCCCTCGACACACCTGCATTTATCGCGAGTTCAGCGATGGAAGGCACGTAGCCCCTGCCCACCAAAATCATCGCCGAATCCAGTAGCTTCAAGTACGTGCGCGAGCTACTCCCTTCTGGCGGACCTCTAAAGTCAGTCAGTGGAAGTTTGCGATTCTGGAAAGGACTTGTACTTGACATTGAATTCTTAGTCAGCCTACTATTACTCAAAATGAGACTGCAGTCTCAGTGCTGCTCGAAAGCACATTATAAATATTAGCAACAAAAAGTTGCAACGGAGACGGCCTTGAAAATAGCAACCTATTGGTGGGGTGGCAAACGCCACGTAGGCATTTTAAATGCCGATGAAACAATTACGCCATTCGACTTGAGTGCGGCAGGAGAAGAAAAAGGCGCACTAGCACTTATCGAACTCGCAGCACAAGGCAAAGAGCCGAAAAAGCTTGCTCCAAACATCCCTTTGGCAGCGGTAAAACTTGACGCCCCGATTCCACGTCCGCGTCGAAACGTATTTTGTGTCGGCAAAAACTACTACGCGCATGCCAAAGAGTTTGCCAACAGCGGCTTCGATTCCAGCGTAAACAAACCTGGCGAAGAAATTCCGTCTGAGCCAATTATTTTCTCTAAAGTGCCTGAGTGCGTTGTGTCGCACAAGGCCGCCGTACATATACCCAAAGGACTTTCTGAGGCCATCGATTACGAAGCAGAATTAGCCGTGATCATTAGTAAGGAATGTAAAGGCGTAAAGGCCGATAGAGCTATGGATTATGTATGGGGCTATACAGTCATTAACGATGTCACTGCTCGCGATCTACAGGCTAAATACAAACAATGGCACATCGGTAAATCGTTAGATACCTTTTGCCCAATGGGGCCATGGTTAGCCGATGTCAACGAACTCGATGGTCAAAACACCATGGTGCGTTGCTGGGTAAATGGCGAATTGCGCCAAGAAGCCAGTACCAAGGATTTGATTTTCTCGATTCCCAAATTGATCGAAACACTGTCCGCTGGCATTACGCTATACCCTGGCGACATTATTGCCACAGGCACACCGGCCGGAGTTGGTATTGGCTTTACGCCACCGAAATACTTGAGGTCTGGCGACGTGGTGAAGATCATGATCGATGGAATAGGCTCACTCGAAAACAGTTTCGTATAGGAGCACCTCCCAATGGCAAATGTTTTGTTCACAAATGTACGGATACTCGATGGCACGGGCGAATTACCTTATCAAGGTGAAGTGCTTGTTAGCGGCAATCGCATTCAGAAAATTGCGCGTGGCGTAAGAGCTTTGCCGACTTCTGGCGTATCCGTTGTTGATGCAGCTGGGGCGACGTTAATGCCGGGCATGGTCGAGGCACATACGCACTTTTCTTGGAATGATCAACCCAGCCTAAATGCCATTCAACGCATGCCCACCGAGGAACACATTCTTTGGTGCGCGCACATTGCAAAGCAGTATTTGCAAATGGGTTGGACATCTTGCGTTGGCGCCGCCACTGCCAAACCGCGGCTCGACGTGGTCACTCGAAATGCCATCGCATCAGGGCAGATTGAAGGCCCACGCTACCTTGCTGCTAGTCAAGAGATTACCGTGCCGGGTGGCCTTGGTGACGAGATGAAGCCTCACCTACCCTTCCCCGAGTTTAGCTTCGGCGTTGTTGTTAACGGCGTTGACGAAATGCGAAAAGCCTGCCGCATGTTCTTAAAGTACGGTGTCGATTCTCTGAAATTAAATCTTTCTGGCGAATACATTGCGGGCATCGCTGCTGAAGAAACGCCAATGACAGATGCGGAAATCGCAGTTGCTGTCGAAGAAGCAAAAATGCGCGGTAAACGAGTAGCTGCGCATGCCCGTTCATGCCAGTCAATAAAGCAGTGTGTCCGGCACGGCATCGAAGTTATTTACCACGCCAGTTACACCGACGAAGAAGCCCTCGATATGCTTGAGGCAAACAAAGATAAGCACTTTGTAGCACCCGGTCTGGCCTGGCTGATCAACACTTCTTATCACGCAAGCGAATGGGGTATTACACCTGAGATTGCGAAGGAAATGGGTTATCACCGCGAACTTGAAGCCGCTATTGAGAGCTTGAAGAAAATGCATAAGCGCGGCATCAAAGTGCTGCCTGGTGGTGACTATGGTTTTGCATGGATTAAGCACACCACCAACGCCAAAGACTTGGAGTACTTTGTCAAGTACTTAGGCTTCACGCCGATGGAAGCAATTCGTAGCGCGACCTTCTACGGCGGTCAAATTATGAAGCTTGGCAATGAGCTTGGGCTGATTAAAGAAGGCTATTTAGCCGACATCTTGCTGGTCGATGGCGACCCACTTTCGAATATCGCTTTGCTACAAGATAGCAAACGGATTTTGGCGGTCATGAAAGATGGCGTATTCGCTAAATCACCTGAACTTGCTTCTGCTCGTACCCAGCGCTTCGGTGTCACGGCATAAATCGAATGACCACGCTAATGGTTGGCCGAACGGCCGTTGAAATCGAAGGTAGTGGAGACGCTATCATCATGCTGCACGGCTTGGGCGGCACCTCGAACACTTGGGCACCTTTAATGCCCTCACTGACTCGCTTCCAGACCATTCGCATTGATTTACCTGGTTCTGGTCGTTCGCACTTAGTCGAAGGGCCAATCAGCATTGATAGCCTTGTCAAAGCAGTAGAGCGTGTGTTGACTACGTTGAATATTTCCAAGGCGCATGTGGTGGGCCACTCGATGGGTACCATTATTGCTACCCATCTAGCGAGCAAGACCAAACTAGTGCGCAGCCTACTTTTGTTTGGGCCATTACTTTGTCCGCCAGATGGTGCGCGAGCTAATATTAAAGCTCGTGCTGTGAAAGCTCGCGGCGAAGGTGTTGTTGGTATGCAAGCTATAGCCGATGTCTTAGTGCAAGCATCTACCAGTACTGAATCAAAACAAAAGCGTTTAGCAAGCGTGGCTTTCGTGCGTGAAACATTGATGCGGCAATGCCCCGACGGTTACGCAAGAAACTGTGATGCATTAAGCGAAGCCCAAGCGGCAGACACGTCGCGCATTGCTTGCCCGACGCTGCTGATCACCGGCGAAGAAGATGTTGTCTCGCCTCCGCAAGCGGTGCGAAGCATGAGCGAAAAAATAGCAAACAGTCGCATGGAAGTGCTGCGCGGCTGCGGGCACTGGACAACGATTGAAATGCCGGACGAATGCGCGAGCTTAACGCGCCAGTTTTATACCCAACGGTTTGCATAACGACCAAGGAGCGAGCGATGAGTAGCTACCTGTTTAAGAATGTTCGAATTTTTGATGCTTCTGGTGCTCAACCCTATGCGGGCGAAGTGCTAGTGCAAGGCAATCGCATATCCCGCGTTGCGAGAGCCGGCCAATCGACTGCGATGCCAACGCCTGGTGTGTCCTTGATCGACGGTGCAGGAGCAACATTGATGCCGGGTATGGTTGAGTCGCATACGCACTTCGCTTGGAATAATTCTGCGACTTTAGACGGCATTCAAATGATGCCTCTGGAAGAACACACACTTTGGACAGCAGGTGTTGCAAAAACCTATCTTGATCATGGCTGGACGGCTTGCGTTGGCGCAGCAACGGCGAAACCTCGATTAGATGTGGTTGTTCGTAATGCGATCAATCAGGGTTTGATTCCGGGCCCTCGTTACTCCGCTGCAAGCCAAGAAATTACAGTCGCAGGTTCTTTAGGTGACGATATGCTGCCCCACCTACCCTACCCCGAATTTAGCTTCGGGCAGGTGGTCAGTGGCGCTGAAGAAATGCGCAAAGTCGTGCGCATGTTTTTGAAGTATGGCGTCGATACGATTAAGTTGAATCTATCCGGCGATAACTTCGTTGCAGGTGCTGATGCCAAAACCAATTGGATGGATGACGAAGAAGTTGCCGTTGCGGTCAAAGAGACCCATCTACGCGGCAAACGGGTTACCGTGCATGCACGGTCAAGCGAATCAATAAAACAAGCGCTCAGGCACAACTGCGACATCATTTACCACTGCAGTTACACCGACGAAGAATCGCTCGACATGCTTGAGGCGCATAAGCACAGAATCTTTACCGCCCCAGGTCTATCGGTCATCGTTCGGCTTTTGCACCACGGTGACGAAGTTGGTATCTCTCATCAAAAAGCATTAGAGATGGGATATGGCGAAGAAATCGAAGCGGTAGAAAAAAGTTTACGCGCCATGCATAAACGTGGCGTAAAAATCTTGCCCGGTGGCGACTATGGTTTTGCCTGGGCCAAGCACGGCGAAAACGCGATGGACTTGCAATACCTCGTGAAGTACGCAGGAATGACAAATATGGAAGCGCTTATTGCCGCAACCAAATGGGGCGGCGAAATTATGTTGATGCCTAACGAGTTAGGCCAAATCAAAGAAGGCTTCTTAGCCGACATTTTGCTCGTCGATGGCGACCCTTTAGCCGACTTAAAGCTCTTGCTCGATAAGAAGAATTTACTTGCCATCATGAAAGACGGTAAATTCCATAAAGCCCCAGAAGTTAGGTCGTCATCAGCAACCCGTTGGAACTTGCATGCTGCTTAAAGAGGGCAAGCTCAATAAGAAAAACATTGGCTGGTTAGCGCTAGTCATTGTGCTGGCTGCCTTATCGGTATGGGGGCTCATCGACAACGCCAAGTTGTTCTTGCTAACGCTCATGAACGGACTTACGCTTGCATCGCTTTATTTCTTAGTCGCGAGTGGCTTTACCTTAGTGTTTGGTCTGATGCGCAATGTGAATTTAGCACATGGGTCGTTGTATTTGTTAGGCGCTTACGTTGGATATTCAGTGGGCGACAAAACCGGCTCATGGCTGATGGCTGTGCTTGCTGGCTTTGTTAGCTCCGCAATTCTTGGCATATTGATGCAAGTGTTTGTGTTTCGATTTATGCAAGGCCAAGACTTGCGCCAAACTATGGTGACCATTGGCTTATCGATTGTCTTGGCCGACTTAATGTTATGGGTCTGGGGGCCAGAGGTTTATCAGTTCGACCCTCCATCATGGATGATGGGAGCGGTGAAACTTCCGATTGTGAATGGTTATGCAACCTATCGACTGCTGGTATTCGCAGCATCGATCGTGATCGGGTTATTACTGTGGGCATTTCTAAATAAAACTCGTATCGGTGTGATGATCCGCGCTGGTGTCGATGATAGAACGATGCTGGCTGCATCAGGTGTCAATGTACAAATGATCTTTGTGATTACCTTTGCCATCGGTGCGGGGCTGGCCGGTTTTGCCGGAGTCATTGGTGGGTCTGCATTATCGATCACACCTGGCGAAGATGCTCGCTATCTACTAGCCTCACTAGTCGTAGTGATTGTTGGCGGCATGGGAAGCATTCCGGGGGCTGCAATTGGCGCATGCCTAATTGCGCTTGCAGAACAATTTGGCCTCGCCTACGCACCTACTTATGGCGTGGTATTCACGTTTGTGATTATGGTGGTGGCGCTCGCATTTAAGCCGCAAGGCATTATGGGTAAAAAAGCATGAGCGCAGCACAATGGCGTAAAGCCATGAATTCGGGTGCCGGCCGCCAAGCATTTAAAGATGGCGTTGGGCAAACGCCGACATCATCAACACGAGTTGCGCCTGCGACAAATACGCAATCACAAAGCATGTTTAGACATGTTTCAGCAAGACACCTTGTCATCTTGGTCGCGTTAATTGCCTACCCTTTTTTCGCATCGCCCTTCTTTACGTTTCAAATCGGCGCTCAGTCGCTGATCTTGGGCACGATTGCCTTGTCGCTCACATTCTTAGCAGGTTATGGCGGCATTGTTTCGCTTGGGCAGATGACGGTGGCAGGATTGGCTGGCTATATGGTCTCAGTCTTCGGCACAACGGCGGTCACGAACATCAGCTTAGCTTGGCCATGGTGGTTAGCGGTATTCATGGCCATCTTTATCGGTACTATTGCTGCCGTGCTCATTGGCTGGCTCTCGATTCGCACCGAAGGCATTTACACCATCATGATTACGCTGGCGATTGGGGTTGCCTTTTTCTATCTGACCCAGCAGAACTACAGCATGTTCAACGGGTTTCAGGGTTTCAACGGTGTGGATGCGCCGAAGTTTTGGGGTATCAAGTGGCGTGACCCAATGCCCTTTTATTTTGTCTCTTTGTCGTTCGCATTAGGCGGTTATTTTTTAGTCAAATACCTTGTTAGAACGCCATTCGGTATTGCCTTCCAAGGTAGCCGTGACAACTCTCGGCGCATGAACTCCCTAGGATTTAACGTTACAACTATTCGCTTAGTGGCTTATGCCGTTGCAGGTTTTATCGCAGCAAGTGCAGGCGTACTTCAAGTTTGGTACAACGGGCTGATTGCCCCAGGCGTTGTGGGTTTAACTGCACTCATCAACATCTTGGTGATCGCTGTGCTTGGCGGAATGCGCCACCCAATCGGCTCATTTATCGGCGCCCTTATTTTCGTTTTGCTGCAGAACTTTGCTATTTCGATAGTGGCTCCAGAACGTTTTAACTTATTGATCGGCTCTATTTTTCTAGTGATTGTTTTGTTTTCACCCGACGGTATTTTGGGATGGTGGGAACAGTTGAGATCGCGCTTGGCTAGCAACAAAAGTCAGTCGCGATTAATGGATCGTGGTAAGTGAGTTGCAATAAGTGAGGTGCACCTCATGACTACGTGTGGGTGGCTCTGATATTAACAAGGCGTGAAGGGTTTTTGTAACTTCCGAAGAACGCCACTTATGGAGATTGACATGTCAAAGAGGAGAATTTTTGCACGTACAGCAATTGCTGCCGCTGCATTCACTGCTATTGCGGGCATCACGCCTGCGCAAGCACAGGAAGTTATTAAGATCGGTTTGTTGGCAACCTTAGAAGGCCCATTCGCTGCGCCTGGCGCAGATGGTATGCGTGGTGCCGAGCTGGCCTTAAAGTTGCGTAACGGCATGGCCGGTGGCAAGAGGATCGAGATCATTAAAGGCTCATCTGATGCAAAGCCCGATGTTGCTGTGAATGCAACTCGCAAGCTGGTTGAGCAAGACAAAGTGCAAATTATGGTCGGCCCATTGTCTGGCGGCGAAGGTATCGCGGTAAAAGATTACTCAAAAACTCAACCAAGTGTGACCTTCATTAACGGCTCGTCAGGTGCGCAAGCAACAACTCTCGTTAGCCCATCGCCAAACTTTTTCCGTTTCAATACTGAAGGTGCACAGTGGATGGTTGGCTTAGGCAACCATGCCTTGAGCAAAGGCTATAAAAAAATGGCATTGATTGCGGAAGACTATTCTTTTCCCTATTCACAGGTTCAAGGCTTTATGGGTGAGTACTGCAAGGGTGGCGGTAAGATGGTTGACAAGCTTTGGGTGCCGCTTGGCAACAAAGATTACGCCTCAGTCATCGCAAAGATTCCAAAAGATATTGATGCTTTGCTAGTCGTGCTCGGTGGTTCTGATGCAGTAAACTTCTTGACTCAGTACGAGCAATCAGGTGGCGACAAGCCCATGGTCGGTGGTTCGATTACGGTTGACCAAACCGTATTGAACTTCAAAGGTAAGCGTCGTGATTCACTCGTGGGTACAGCATCGGCTAGCCCGATGGCTGATTCAATCGATACTCCAGAGTGGAAGAAGTTTGTTGCCGACTACAAAGCCAACTATAAAGATGGCTTTCCGAGCCCATCACTGTTTGCATTCTTGTATTACTCGAACATGAAGGCAGCACTTGATGCTCTAGACGCGGTAAAAGGCGACTTATCAGGCGGCCAAGCAGCTTATCGAGCAGCGCTCTCAAAACTTGTTTTGAAAGGCCCAACTGGGGATGTAACTTTGGATGAGAACCGCAATGCGGTCGGCCCCACATTTATCACTGAAGTTGCGAAAGCGGCTGATGGAACTTTCTTCAATCGGGTTGTGAAAGTAACTGCCAAAGTGAACCAGCAATTGAACCTGCCAAAAGCAGAGTTTGACGCAATGGGCTTAGGCACACGCGACAAGCCTAGCTGCCCATAAGCAGTTCTTAGAAAGAAAAATCAATGGCCTCCCTTACTTCACATTTAGCTTCTAGCATTGCACCGCTCGCTTCGAACGACGCATTGGTGTTGCAAGGCGTCACGCGCGCCTTCGGAGCATTGAAGGCCATTGATGATGTTTCCTTAACGGTTGCCGCTGGCGAGCGGCGAGCCGTGCTTGGCTCCAATGGAGCTGGCAAAACCACACTGTTTAACTGCATCACCGGCGATTTACCTGCCACCTCGGGCAGCATTAAATTCTTCGGTGAAGACATCACTTTATTGCCACCTTACGAACGCATTCGGCGGGGGCTAAGACGCACCTATCAAATCTCTTTGCTGTTTAAAGAGCTCTCAGTGAAAGACAATCTATTTTTGGCAGTGCGAGGCGTAAATCCTGGGCGCTTTTCATTTAAGCGCACTGCGTTTAGCCATACCAGCGAAGTTGCGGCGAAGGATTTGCTCGACCGAGTGCGCTTAAGCCATGTGGCTGACACACAGGTCGCCATGCTTTCCCATGGCCAGCAACGCCAACTGGAAATTGGCATGGCATTGGCTGGCGCGCCTCGCTTCATTTTATTCGATGAGCCTGCCGCCGGTTTGTCACCTGCCGAGCGCCGCGAATTAGTTGTATTACTCAATGCACTGCCCAAACATATGAGCTACATCATCATCGAACATGATTTAGACATAGCACTGAAAGTGGTTGATCTCGTCACTGTTATGCACAACGGCAAGGTGATTAAAGACGGCACGCCATCCGAGATTGAAAACGACGAGCAGGTGCAGGCCATTTACATGGGCGGTAAACACTAATGAATTGGTTTTCACGCGCATTCTCAAAAAACAGTAACGCGACTCGCCGTACGGGGCCAGCACTGGTTATTCAAGGTCTTGATGTGTTCTATGGCAGCGCTCATGCGGTTCAAGATATTTCGTTGGAGTTAACCTCCGGCGTGCTTGCCGTGGTTGGCCGCAATGGCATGGGTAAAACCACCCTTTGTAATTCCGTCACAGGCCTGGTTCCCGCCAACGGAAACGTTAAGGGTTCAATTCGATTAAACGGCAAAGAGTTACGCGGCCTTGCACCGAATCGCATTACAGAAGCGGGTATTGGTTATGTACCGCAAGGCCGACGCGTGTGGCCATCGCTTACAGTTGATGAAACACTGAAACTTGCGTCAGGTTCGCGCCAAGGTGCTTGGACGGTTGAACGGGTGTACGAACAATTTCCGAGACTTGCCGAGCGCAAAAGTAACGGCGGCGCGCAGCTTTCGGGTGGTGAACAACAGATGCTGGCCATTGGCCGGGCCTTGTTGTTTAACCCCGAAGTGCTGGTCATGGACGAGCCGACTGAAGGCTTGGCTCCAGTGATTGTTCAACATGTAGCAGACATGCTCAAGAAGCTGGCGTCTGACGGCGACATGTCAATTCTGCTGATAGAGCAAAACCTCGGTGTTGCCATGCAAGTGGCGGACGATATTGCGGTGATGGTGAACGGTCGTATCGCTAGGCGCTTACCCGCTTCGGAACTCGCCGCCAATGTGGAACTCCAACAGCAGTTATTGGGAATTAAATCATCGTTAGACGAAGACGAAGAAACTTTTGTCGAAGAAATTCAAACGAATAGCGCTCCCGAGGAAGTCCAGATATTCACGATTCGCCGCGCTGGTGATCGCGACGATCAAGGCCCGTCTTTAGATGCTCCACAAGAGCGCGTTCAACGGGGCTATAACCGCTGGAGCGCGGGTGATCCACTCTCCACACAACCCAAGGACCAGCTTATCAGTGGTCGCACCAAAACCACTGACGATGACATGCCGTCACTCAATGACGCGGCCTCAAAGCTCTCAAAAAATGGCAAAAATGCTCGTGTTGTCGAGTTTCCTGTTGCTGCAAGTATGGGCAAGGCCGCTTATATTGCAGGTACCTTTGACACCAAAGCCAAAGAATTATTCTTTATTCGCTCGTGCTTAGAAAAGCTAGGACTGAGAACTGTCACAGTTGATCTATCAACTTCAGGAAAAACATCTCCGGCGGTCGTACACCCCAGAGAAATTGCCCGTCATCATCCGCTAGGGGAGCGGGCAGTGTTTACTGGTGATCGAGGCTCCGCAACTGTTGAAATGGCCGTCGCGTTCGAGCACTACATTCGAAGGCGTAATGATTTAGGCGGCATTATTTCGGCAGGCGGTTCTGGTGGCACTGCGTTAGCAACGCGAGCTATGCGCGCACTACCGATCGGCGTACCAAAGATGATGGTGTCTACGGTCGCTTCGGGTGATGTAAAACCCTATGTCGGCCCATCAGACATTACGATGATGTACTCAGTCACCGATGTGTCTGGCATCAATCGTATTAGCGAAAAGGTATTGTCGAACGCTGCTCATGCTTTAGCAGGAATGATTTCTTATACATCGACTGTCAGCATGAGTGATGCTAGGCCTGCCATCGGCTTATCCATGTTTGGTGTCACCACCGCTTGCGTGCAAGCAGTTACCAAACAGTTGGAAGAAAAGTACGATTGCCTCGTGTTTCACGCGACTGGCACCGGCGGGCAATCCATGGAGAAACTGGTTGAGTCAGGTTTGCTCTCTGGTGTGCTTGACATTACCACGACGGAAATTGCTGATGAACTTGTCGGCGGGGTTCTAACGGCTGGCCCCACGCGGATGGACGCCATTATTCAATCGCGCGTGCCCTATGTCGGTTCGTGCGGCGCGCTGGATATGGTGAACTTTTGGGCGCCAGAGACTGTCCCTGCAAAGTTTAATGGGCGAAATTTCATCAAGCACAACAGTAACGTCACTTTAATGCGCACTACGGTAGCGGAGAACATTGCAATGGGGAAGTTCATCGTCGACAAGCTCAATCGCATGGAAGGCCCTGTCAGGTTTTTTATTCCTGAAGGTGGTGTCTCTGCCGTTGACGCGCCGGGGAAAGGTTTTTGGGATCCGGCAGCCGACAAAGCCCTGTTCGACACAATTACGCAAAACTTTAGAGCAGGGACAAATCGCAAGTTGATTCGCCTGCCTTATAACTTAAATGACCCGCAGTTCAGCGATGCCCTCGTAGCTGCATTCCTCGAAATTTCTAATCCAACAGAGAAAACCTATGCCTCGCATCGCTCGTAAAGACATACTCAAAAAGTTCACCGCCATGATTAAGGCGGGCAAACCCATCATCGGTGGCGGAGCTGGTACAGGCTTATCGGCCAAGTGCGAAGAGCAAGGCGGCATAGATCTCATCGTCATCTATAACTCGGGCCGGTTTCGGATGGCTGGTAGAGGCTCACTCTCAGGTTTGCTCGCCTACGGCAACGCCAATGAAATTGTTTGCGAAATGGCCCATGAGGTATTGCCCGTAGTGAAGCACACGCCGGTGCTTGCAGGTGTGAATGGTACAGACCCGTTCATGATTACCGATGCTTTTCTAAGGCGATTAATCGATTTAGGTTTTTCTGGCATTCAGAATTTTCCAACTGTCGGTTTAATTGACGGTAACTTCCGCGCCAATTTAGAAGAAACAGGCATGGGTTATGGTTTAGAAGTCGACTTAGTAAAGCACGCGAACAAGCTCGATTTACTTACCACGCCCTACGTATTCGATGAACAAAGCGCGCACGACATGACTAAAGCGGGTGCCGACATCGTGGTCTGCCACTTGGGATTAACAACGGGTGGAGCGATAGGCGCCGAAACAGCATTGAAGCTAAGCGACTGTGTCCCAACGATTAATGCCTGGGCGGCTGCGGCGAAGAAAGTTCGTAAAGACGTGATTGTTTTATGTCACGGTGGGCCAATCGCCACGCCAAAAGATGCGTCGTTCATTTTGAACAACTGCCCCGGCATTCACGGTTTTTACGGCGCATCGAGTATGGAGCGTCTACCAACAGAAGTAGCGTTGGTGGCAACAACCAAAGAATTCAAAAATATTCAATTTAAATCTGAAAAACCCGCTAAATCAGAAAAAGCGAAGGAGTAATCATCATGACAGGTGCAGCATTCGGCAGCTTCCTACTAGGGCTCATCGTCGTCGTCATCGTAGTGGCGATTATTGTGTGGATATTGAATTGGCTTTACTTGCGAAGCTCAAAAGAACGAGCCTTCGTACGCACTGGCCTAGGTGGCCAGAAGGTCGTGATGAATGGCGGTGCCTTCGTGCTGCCCATCGTTCACGAAGTCATTCCGGTCAACATGAACACGCTTCGATTAGAAGTGCAGCGTGGCAAAGACAAAGCACTGATTACCAAAGATCGTATGCGTGTGGATGTGATCTCAGAGTTTTATGTTCGTGTGCAAGCAACGACCGATGCGGTAGCTTCTGCCGCCCAAACGCTCGGTACTCGCACCATGCAACCTGACACGCTCAAAGAACTCGTCGAAGGTAAGTTCGTTGATGCGCTGCGAACAGTAGCAGCAGAAATGACGATGGAAGAATTGCATGAGAAGCGCGGCGAATACGTCAAGCGCGTACGTGGCGTAGTTGCGGCTGATTTATTGCAAAACGGTTTAGAACTCGAAACTGTGTCGCTTACCCAGCTTGACCAAACCGGCATGGAGTACTTCAATCCATCAAACGCGTTTGACGCCGAAGGTTTAACCCGCCTGACTGAACAAATCGAAATGCGTAAGAAAATTCGCAACGATATCGAGCAAGACACGATGATTCAGATTCGCAATAAGAATTTGGATACAGAAAAGCAAGCGCTTGATATTGATCGTGCTTTGGAAAATGCTCGCCTCGCGCAAGAACGTGAACTAGAGATTACTCGCGCTGTCCAGCGCTCCGATTTAGTGAAAGAACGAGCAGCGCGTGAGCAAGAGGGCGAAGTGGCGCAAATCGCAGCTCGCGAATCGGTTGATCGTGCACGGCTATTGTCTGAGCGCATGATTGAAGAAGGCCGCATCTCGAAAGAGCGTGAAATTCAAACTGCCGAAATTGAGCGTAGACAAGCAATTGAAATGGCAGAGCAGCAACGCGCCATTGCCGTCGCCGGGCAATCGAAAGCGCAATCTGAAGCGCAAGCTCTAGCGGATCAAGCTCGGGCTAAGGCAGTGCAAGAAGAAGAACGTGTGTTTACTGTGCGAGAAACCGAAATGGCTGAGCGCCGCAAAGCCATTGATTTAATCGGTGCGTCTCAAGAAGCAGAACGTGAGGGTATCCGCCTAACTATGGCTGCAGCTGCTGAAAAATCTGCCTCTGCAGATCGTGGCGATGCGGTGCGTGCCGAAGCCGAAGCCAATGCAGATGCTGAGAAAATTAAATCCATGGCTTATCGTATTCGCCATGAGGTTGAAGCCGAGGGTTTACGCTTGATGAACGAGGCTGCCAACATGCTCACGCCTGAGGCCAGAACATCGGCGATGCGCATGAAGTTGCTTGATAGGCTTGAAGCGATTATTCGCGAATCTGGCAAACCGCTGGAGCGCATCGAAGGCATTAAGATTTTGCAGGTCGATGGCTTAATGGGCGGTAGTAGTAATCGCTCTGATTTCGACGGTTCAAATGGCGGCGGTGGCGGGAATTTTTCTGACAACGTCGTGAATTCAGCGTTGCGATTTAGAGCCCAAGCGCCGCTCGTCGATCAGCTCTTAAAAGAAATTGGTGTTGATTCCGGTGACGTTGGCAAAGTGGCGCGAAGCATGTTGGAAAAAACGCAAGTACCCGCGCCAAATATTAATACACCAGCCGGTCAACTCCCAAGCTAAGCCACATGATTAAAGTCTACACCTCCACCGTGATCAATGGCTCGGCCGACGCCGTTTGGGCCATCGTTCGCGACTTCAATGGCTTACCAAAGTGGACACCTTTCGTTTCTGAATCGCGCATTGAAGGAGGCTTACCGTCTGACAAAGTGGGTTGCGTGCGTAACTTTCGATTGAAAGACGGTGGCATGATTCGCGAGCAGCTTTTAACGCTATCGGACTACGATTATCAATGCACTTACTCGATACTCGAAAGCCCTATGGGTGTTGAGAACTATGTGGCGACACTAAAGCTCACGCCGGTGACTGACGGCAACACCACATTTGCCGAATGGTGGGCAGAATTCGATCCGCCCGCAGGTAAAGAAAAGGAGCTGGCTGAAGGCATCGGACAAGGCGTTTTTCAAACTGCCTTTAATAGCTTAAAACTGATGTTTCGCTGATTAGCGAACAAGCATTTCAAGCAATAGATGATTAAAGTCACCCGCACTGCCATTATCGATTCGCCGATTGAGCGCGTCTGGGCACTAATTCGCGATTTCAATGGGCATGATCATTGGCATCCTGCCGTCGCTCATTCTGTGATTGAGAACGACGAACCTGCTGACCAACTTGGCTGCGTGCGAAGCTTTTCGATGAAAGATGGTGGCCGCATTCGCGAGCAACTGCTAAGCATGTCAGATAAAGATCATTCGTTCACCTATTGCATTCTTGATGCCTCGCTGCCGCTCATTCATTATATCGCCACCTGCACGCTCAAACCGGTTACTGACGGCAGCCGAACCTACTGGTGGTGGCAAAGCACCTTCGACACGCCCAAAGGCCAAGAGAAAGAACTCGCCACTGCTGTTGGCGATGGTGTGTATCAAGGGGGCTTCGACGGTGCAAGAGCATTTCTTCGAGTTAACAGTCGGTTGTCCAACCATGAGCTAAAGGAGAAACTACGCCTCACTAGGCCTTCTCAGGCCGGTTCAAGCTCACCATCATTACCCATTCGAGCATCATCGTATCCGGAAGTTTCTGCCCAAGCCATTGTTGTGAATGCCCACGGCGGCACTGAACAGTTACGGATTCAATCGATTAAAGTCGCGGGGCCACGTGCAGGTGAGGTACGCATCAAACAAACCGCCATCGGTGTGAATTACATTGATGTGTATGTGCGTAAAGGTGAATACAAAATGCTCACGCCCCCCCGCATTATCGGCATGGAGGCAGCGGGTGTAGTTACAGAGGTAGGTGATGGCGTGACGCAATTCCTACCCGGTGATAGAGTCGCTTATGCCTGCCCACCCGTCGGTGCCTACACCTCAGTTCGCACCATGTCAGCAACCCAATTGGTGTTATTGCCCGACTATATTTCCGACGAAGTTGCCGCAGGCTTAATGCTCAAAGGCATGAGCGCCGAATATCTTTTACATCGCACATGCCGGGTTACACCCGGTACTCGAATACTTGTCCATGCAGCGGCCGGTGGCGTAGGCCTGCTGCTGTGCCAATGGGCGCATGCATTAGGCGCAATCGTCATCGGCACGGTATCGAGCGAACGCAAAGCTTCAGTTGCCAGGGAACATGGTTGCCACCACACAATCATCACTAGCAGCTATCGCTTCGCCGATAAGGTGAAAGAAATTACACAAGGACAAGGTGCTGAGATTATTTACGACGGCCTAGGCCAACAAGCCTTCAACGAGAACTTAGACGCGCTTGCCATGTGCGGGCATTGGGTAAGCTTTGGGCACGCCAGCGGCGCTCAAAACACGATTGCTCCTGAGTTACTCAGTTCAAAATCCGTGACGATATCGCGGCCTGTATTGTTTCATTACACCGCGCAACGCGAAAAGCTCAATGCCATCGCTGCAAGAACATTCGATGCGGTGAAACAAGGCATTTTGAAAGTACCAATTCATCATCGCTACCCGTTAAGTGCGGCAGCTCAGGCACATGCTGATTTGGAAGCTAGGGCGACTACTGGGGCGGTGATATTGCTTCCGTAAGCGCCATTCAGATTGAGTAAGGGATTCTGATCCCAGGGTCTGAAGTAGGAAAATCCTTTTTGTTCCTAGTCACCAAGACGCGATCCTCAAGTCGAGCAGTCGCCCAAATAATAGCGTCGGGAAGTTTAATTCCGGCTTGTTTGCGTATCGCCACCGCTTGCATCGACACATCCATCGTGATCGGCAAAACTTCAAACTTCAATAGAAACTTATCGACCTTTAGCTGATCGTGAGGCGCTGTACCAACTTGAATTTCCATCCACGTGATCATGGATATTGCTTTATCAGAATAACGAGCTAATTCTGTTTTGGCTGCTTTTAATCCCGCCAAGTAATCGATCAAAACATTGGTATCAAATAATGCTTTCACCACTCGTCCCTGAGTTTCTTTTGATATGCAAGACCATCGATCTTCTTATCCTTCCAAAGCCCGAAAGCATCATCAGAATTATCCGCCGGCCTAACTTTCTCAAGGTAAGCACCCACAGCTTGTCGAATCAACTCAGCTCTCGGTACTTGCTTGAGCGCTGAAAGCGCATCCAGCTCCGACAAGTCGCTATCGGAAAATCCTACTAGGGTACGACGCATAAAACACCTCCTAGATATCACATAGCGATATCATACTATCGTGTTCAGCTATTTGCAATAATTGGCAATGCTGGTGCCGCCTTTAGCCAGCGTCTGAACTACCTTAACCGCAGTCCGATCATTTACTTCTGAATACCAACCCACCATTCGTTGCGCCTGTTCCATGGCAAAGTAAACGGGTCATTATAAAAAGCCACTAAAACGAATAGTCGCTCGCTTTTCTACGGGCTGAACACTCAACTTTACAGACGCGTTATCTGGTTTAGGTAAAGTCTAAATTGTGTATTGGCTAGGCATAGTGAAGGTTACGCGCCAGCGTTCAATGTCATCGGTTCCCGATTTAGGAGCCACTACTGGGCTTTGAGTTACAGGTGCAGTCATCGCAATTTTCTGGGTGCTTTTATTGGCACCGAAAATATAGCCCGCAAGCGCACGAAAACCTTTGCTAGCGGCCTCGCTTCGATCTCCCTCGACCTCGACCTCGGCAACAATCGTCGGTGCATACTCAAGAATCTCGATCGCACCCACAGTTTCAATCACCCGATACTTGGGTTCTTCATAAGCCATTACTTGAGAAGATAGCGCCGAGCCAAAGGCGAGCGCAGCAAATGTGAATAAATATCGCACAGTGGCTCCGAAATTTGATACTTGCCGCCTTGTTGTAGCAAGCCACGAGGCAAACTTACACCGAAAACACCGAGTCTATCGGCGCAGCAGGCCGCGGTACGATTGCTGAAACCTTTTGGCGGTTATTGACTTAACTCTTGCTATATTTCCCAGTAAGCTGCGGTGTTAACCCAGTCAAGCCTTTCTGAGCCCGCTCAAGTCGAGTTTCCCGAGACCAAGTGCGTTTTAAATCATCTCGAATGCCAACAACCAGCCTTCCAAGCCCTTCACATTCCAACTCTACCTTGTCACCATCTTGGAGTGATGACAAACCACGATGGTTAGTGCCGGTTGCGACAATGTCTCCGGGCTCTAGGTCGTGAATGCTGCTGATCCACTCGATTGATCGCTTAATGTTGTGCGCCATATCGTCGGTGTTGAAGTTTTGTTTTAAAGCACCATTCACCCAAAGTTTGACCTGCATTTTTTGCGGATCTTTCACTTCATCAGCGGTGACCAAGAACGGGCCAATCGGCGCAAAGGTTGCGCGTGACTTCATTTGATAAAAACTATTGTTGGCTGGAATCACGCCGCGTGCCGAACCGTCAATAAAGTTGGTGTATCCAAAAATATGGTCCATTGCGTTGGCTGCAGAAACAAAGCTTGTGCGCTTACCAATCACGGCCGCTAATTCAGCTTCGCCCTCGAAGTTCGATGCGGCCATGTCAGGCAACACCATCGTGTCGCCGTGCCCAATAATGCTGCCCGGCGATTTGTGAAACGCATTGATGGGTGGCGTTTCTTTTAATGTGCCGTCTTCCATATAGTTAACTGCCATACATTCGACGTTCACTGGCTTAGGTAGCGGTGGTCGGATTCTTACTTGCATCAAAGGGATGCCACTACCTTCGGCGATAGCGCGATTAATTCGCGCTCTAAAGTCTCCGAAATTAGCGATAAGCGCGTTGATCAGATTTCCAGGCCCAGTATGTGGAATATTTTGTACCACTGACATGATGTCGACGACTTGATCGCCCTTTAAAACACCCAATCGAAAGTCGTTGAAGTAGAGAATTCTCACGGCAGTATCTTTGCAAAGTTGTTGAGCTTATTTATCGTATGATAAGGACGACTTACTAAAAAAGTAAATCACTTGTTCCGCGTATTAAACCCACAAGATGGATACGATGAAGGCTAAAACAATAAACTCAGTCCGCCGCCAAGTGTTGATCGCTGGTGTCTGTGTAGCGACAACACCGACCTTGTCTGCGTGGGCTGAGCACACCGAAGCAAGCAAGCCAAACCACGAGAAAAAACTAGTATTGTCTGGCAGGCTCACAGGCGTTAATGGCACGGCAATCACTGGTGCGATGGTAGAACTGGAACATCAAAAATTATCGACACTCACGGATGCTGATGGTCGCTTCATGTTGGTCTCGTCATCGCCCGTCGATCAAAATGTCGCTGTATTAGTCGCTGCACGAAATGGCGAGCGCTCAAAAACATTCGTAACCAAGCCTAGTTACGAAAACCTTGAGAGCAACGGTGTGCTGCGATCAAGTTTCTGTCTAAGAATATAAACGAAAGGCAATCATGCCGCTAGCACTCATCCGTGGCGTTCATATCAACTATGAAATTTTCGGCGACACCGGCCCATGGTTTGCTTTTGTCACTGGCGGCCGACGCGGGTTTTCCGAGTTTGTGCCCTTGGCAAAAAAACTCGCGGCAGAAGGCTGTCGTGTCTTGCTACATGATAGGCGCAATACCGGCGCATCCGATGTACTGATTGCGGGCGAAGAAGGCGAAGAAGAAATCTGGGCCGATGACCTCGTACTGCTGCTAGAAAAACTCCGTGCGTTACCCGCATTTATTGGCGGCACTTCGTCGGGTGCGCGCATGTCCATGCTGGTTTACTTACGTCATCCAACCATCGTGCGTGGCCTAATTTTGGCACGTATCACGGGCGGTGCTTTTGCTGCCGGCCGCTTACCCAACATGTACTACGGTCAGTTTATTAAGGCCGCTCGTGAGAGTGGTATGGCAGCAGTGTGTGCTACCGAGCAATACCAAGAGCGTATCGCTGCAAACCCAGCCAATCGTGAGCGACTCATGGTGATGGACCCTGCTGAGTACATTCGCGTGATGGAATATTGGTTATCCATTTTCTTGCGCGGGCCTCGTGCCCCTGTGATGGGGCTAAGCGATGAACAACTCATGTCTATCCGTGTGCCAACGCTGATCGTACCGGGTAACGACAACACTCATGCATCAGGCAACGGCCTTGCTGCGCACAATTTAATAGCGGGCAGTGAGCTGTTCGAACTACCGATCAAAGATCAAGATGTGCCTTTACTGCCATTTTCTGATTGGGCACCCCATGAACCAATGATGGCAACCAAATTCGTCGAATTTATGAATCGCATCGCGGACGAAGCAACATTACAAAATAGGAATTAACAATATGTTCGTGCAAGCAAACGGCATTCGAATGCATTACACGGTGGATGGCCCTAATATTGCAAATGAGGTTGCAAATGAGAGCGAGCCGTGGGTCACGTTCATCACTGGCATAGCCAACGACACCACTCTTTTTTCAGGCCAAGTAGGTGCACTTGCGGACAAGTACCGAGTACTGCGCTATGACCTGCGAGGTCAAGGAAAAACCGAATCAACCCCGGGTGCATATTCGATTGCGTCGCTTGGCGAAGATCTGATAGCGCTATGGGACGCGTTAGGCATTAAGCGTTCGCACTTGATAGCATTGGGGCTTGGTGGGCCGGTGGCAATGCGTGTCGCGATTGATCATCCATCGCGCATCATTGCCTTGATGCCGACTTGTTGCCGCGCACGCATGGTGCCTGACTTCGCGGCGCGTTGGCACAGCCTTACCGAAACCGTGTTGGCGGGTGGCATCGAAGCCATCGTTGAGCAAACTACGCAACGCTGGTTCTCAGAAGACTTCAAAGCGGCGAACCCGAAAGTGCTTGATGGCGTGCGAGAGATGATTCGAGGCACGAGCAAAGAAGGCTATTTGGGTGTCGTTACGGCATTTCTTGGTCTCGACATTGAAGATGAGATCAATCGAATTTCTGTGCCCACCTTATTCATCGGCGGAGCTGATGACATGCTAGGAGGCCCTGAAATATTGATGCGCACCTTAGCCGCTAAGGTGCCGGGTGCGTCTTATATGCCGGTGCCGAAGGCAGCGCATATTGCCAACCTTCAAAACGAAGCCGGCTACAACGCACTCATGCGTGCTTTGTTAGACAAACATTGATCGACAAACACTGATGCTCTTTTAATAGACCGGAGACCTTCATGAAAACAATATCCACATTATTAATAGCCCTGTTAACTATAAGTGCTCAGAACTTGGTGCTGGCGCAAACCTGGCCCAGTAAAACCATTCGCTTAGTCGAGCCTGCAGGCCCAGGCAGTGCTGTCGATGTATTCGCGCGTAAGCTGTCACCGCCTTTAGCAGAAGCACTTGGTCAGCCCATCATCATCGAGAACCGCCCCGGTGCCAATAGTGCAATCGGCGCCAAAGAAGTTGCGCGTGCAGCACCCGATGGCCACACTTGGCTACATGCCAACATCAACAACTCACTGAACGACCTACTAAGCAAAGACAATTGCTGCCGCCTTGGTGAAGGGCTGATACCGGTAACACGCCTAACCAGTACCCCTTTGGTCATGGTGGTTCACCCTTCCGTTGCCGCCAATACCTTCAGGGAATTCATCGCACTTGCTAAGGCCCAGCCACAATTGCTCACCTATGCCTCGGGCGGTACGGGTGCCATCACTCAGCTACTTGGCGAACAGGTCAAGTTAGCCGCTGGGATCTCAGTACGCGAGGTTCCCTACAAAGCAATTGGTGCTGAGTTACCCGATTTACTTGCCGGCCATGTAACCACGGCATACCTTTCACCGGTAGTCGTCGCCCAGCACATTCGCTCTGGAAAGTTGCGTGCCCTTGGTGTGGCAGCCCCAAAGCGTTTCGGGTTTCTTCCCGACGTGCCAACTTTTGCCGAAGCTGGCCTGCCCGGTATTGAAGCATCGGGTTGGAACGGTCTGTTCGTGCCAGCAGGTACGCCACGTGAAGTCATTACCCGCCTGCAAATAGAAACCGCAAAAATACTTGCAACCCCTGCAATGAAGGCCGATGCAGTTCAACAAGGTTACGAATATGGCGGCGAATCGCCTGATGAGTTTCTCGCCTTTATTCGCGCTGAAATGACTAAATGGGGTCGAGTGATTAAAGACGCCAATATCAAGCTCGAATGAGCCTGAGAGTAAACCCTGCACCGCGTGCTGTCTTGAGGAGGCTCTATACTGTTCCTCAAGATGAATCGAATACTTGTTAAGCTCTGCTTTTTACTATTTTTCTTGCCAGCTCATAGTCTGGCAATAGACGCCGCGCAGATTGAGATTACAACCAGGCAAAAGGCTGACGTGGTTGAGGTGAAGGCGCAAGCAGTCATCGAAGCACCTCCGGAAGTCATTTGGACAACCTTAACAGATTATGAACGCCTTCCGGAGTTTATACCGGGGCTTAAATCTAGCAAGGTCATCGAGCGTAAAGGCGCGGTAGCTACGGTAAAGCAATCGGGGGTAGCGGCATTTCTGTTCTTTAAAATTCCGATTGACGTGACGGTTGAATCCAAAGAGGCTTGGCCAATTTTGGAAGTCAAGCGTGTTTCTGGCACAGTCAGGCAGTTGCAAGGGCGCTATGAAATGATCATCACACCAGATAGCCCAACGGTGCGGCTTATTTGGACCGGAGTCATAGAGCCAGAAAATAGTTTACCGCCGTTCATAGGGGAAAGCCTGATTCGTCACTCAATTCAAGAGCAGTTCACCGGCATGGTGCGAGAGATAGAGCGGAGAGCCAAACAATGAGAATTTTCTACTCTGCAGGTTTGTTGATGACGTTGGTACTGAGCAGCGGCTGCACAACACTCGGCAATCTCAACTCGAATGTGCCGCCAAATATTCAAATTTGCTTACAAGTATTCGAAGAAATTGATCTGGCAACCAAAGAAGCTCGTCGCGGAGACGCTGCCTATGCTCGTATTGCGAATTTTCCCTATTTAAGAGTTGATCGGTACACCGCATCTTTCAAAAATGATTCTGCGAAAAACTTACCGGCACTTATCGAGAAAATGCGCCTACTCGATATGGAAGCGCGACGCTTCGAATTGACTGATAGGCGGGATCTTCAGCGCTTAGAGTCATGCGGTAAGCAGCTACAAGCTTATGATTTACAAGACACCTTGAGGCTACGTCGCTTAGTAGATTCCATTGCAGTTCCAGACGATTACGTGACCGCTTATCGTACCTTTGGCGCTTACGCTTTGACAAAGTTACCTTTCGCAGCAGGCATAAAGCGGCTTGAAACTGAACGTTTAAAGCAGTTTTCATTAAATACTGACCAAGAAAAATTACAGCACAACAATACCGAAAGAATCGTTTACGCGTTAAAGCAAAGCCCGGATGCTCGACTCAATGAATTCCCTATCGAAGCCGAAATCGAAAAACTCATTCACACACACGCGCCCATATTTGTTATCTCGAAAGCTTCTAATGCTGATATGCCGGGTACTATAGAATGGCAAGACTCAGAGATTGGCGTCAACACGGCCAAGCCCGTTGTATACACCCAATTAACTTTCACACGCTATGGCGAGCAAAGCCTGCGCCAGTTGGTTTACACAATTTGGTTTAGCGAGCGCCCCGCTACCAAGGGCGCGTTGCTTGATTTACTCGCCGGGAAGCTAGATGGCTTAACTGTACGGGTGACTTTAGCGCCGAATGGTGAAGCATTGATGTACGACAGCATCCACCCCTGTGGTTGTTACCACCAGTTCTTTCCAACGGCGAAGGCTACTTTAAAACCTGTTCCAACAGGGTTAAATGAGTGGGCCTTTGTTCCTCGTAGATTACCAGCGTGGCAATCGGGAGATCGTCTATTGCTTCATGTTGCATCAGGAAGTCATTACATTGATCAAGCAGATCTCGTTTCAAAATCGAATAGCGCGCTAGGAATTTTTGCTCTATCGAAGGTGAGCCTCAATCCCGTTTCTTATGACACGCTAAGAGTGCTGCCCACTGCCGATGGCGGTTATCGTAGTGCGTTCGATCCGCGAGGATTTATTCGAGGCAGTGAACGTCTAGAGTCTTGGTTGTTTTGGCCAATGGGCATCGCCAATGCGGGTGCTATGCGCCAATGGGGCAGGCAACCAACCGCCTTTGTTGGCAGAAGACACTTCGATGACCCGCGCTTGCTGGAAGAGCGGTTTGTATTTGATCTACATTAAAGAATTAACCATCGCGTATCATTCACCCCGTGCAACGAACCATCTTTACTACTCCCGTCATCAGCCCTCTAGTACGCTTAGGCTCTATCATCTTCATGAAGTTCACAGGCTGGAAAGTAGAAGGTAGCTTGCCGCCGAATACAGAACGTGCAGTACTGATAGCTGCACCCCATACCAGCAACTGGGATTTACCATACACACTAATGACCTGTTTCATTCTGCGTTTGAACGGATCTTGGTTGGGTAAAGACACAATATTTAAAGCACCCTTCGGTGGCATCATGCGCTGGTTAGGTGGCATTCCGGTTGATCGATCAAAATCAAACAATCTAGTCGCCGATGTTGCTGAACAATTGCGCACCTCACCCATTTCGATGCATTTGCTCATACCACCAGAAGGTTCACGCAGCAAAGTGCGATATTGGAAAACTGGTTTCTACTACATTGCAGCTACGGCAAAAGTGCCAATCTTGATGGCTTTTATGGACTACCCGCAAAAACGTGCAGGCCTAGGCTCGGTGTTCACACCCACTGGTGACATTGAAAAAGATATGGTCGACATTAAAGCGTTTTACTCTCAGTTCACTGGAAAACACGCGGACAATACCTAACGCCAATCTTTAATACCAAACCCGCCACCACCCGGCGTGTGAATCTCGAAAACATCCCCTGGCTGCATCGCCACTTGCGCAATATGTTCTAGTTCTTTTACTGAATTATCAGTGCGAACGACTCTATTAGCGCCCACGCTACCGGGTTCACCACCTTGCGCACCAAACGCGGGATGAACACGCCCATTGGACAAAATACTGGCGGTCATCGGATCTAAGAATCTCACTCGACGCACACCTCCATTACCGCCAATATACTTCCCCTTTCCGCCTGAGTTCTCTCGTATTGAAAAGCTCTCTAACCGAACTGGAAAACGAAACTCTAAGACTTCGGGATCAGTTAATCGCGAATTAGTCATATGGGCCTGCACAACAGATGCACCGTTAAAACCATCACCAGCGCCACTACCTCCCGCAATCGTTTCATAGTACTGATGAGTGTCATTACCGAAGGTAAAGTTGTTCATCGTTGGTTGCCCCCCTGCCATCACACCGAGAGCCCCATAAAGAGCATTGGTAATACACGTCGATGTTTCGACATTTCCCGCGACCACTGATGCAGGCGGCAATGGGTTCAACATGCACCCTTCGGGAATAATCACATTGAGAGGCTTTAAACAACCCGCATTCAATGGGATCTCATCATTCACGAGGGTTCTAAACACATAGAGCACAGCGGCCATGCACACGGCTGTTGGCGCGTTAAAATTATTGCTTAATTGCGCAGAAGTACCGGTAAAGTCGATATCGGCATTTCTACTTTTCACATTCACCCGAACGGAGACTTGAATTTTCGCGCCATTATCCAGTTGCAAAGTAAATTGCCCATCTTTGAGTTGCGTAATGACGCGGCGCACTGCCTCTTCAGCATTGTCTTGCACATGGCCCATGTAAGCATGTACAACTTCTAAACCAAAATCAGCGACCATCTTCTTAAGCTCTTGCACGCCTTTTTCATTGGCTGCAATTTGTGCTCTCAAATCTGCGATATTAAGCTGGGGGTTACGGCTTGGATATTTACCGCTCGAAAGTAGCGCAAGCATTTGGGCTTCACGTAGCGCACCGTTTTCGACAAGCAGGAAGTTATCGATCTGAACCCCCTCCTCTTCAATACTCGTCGAGAACGGCGGCATCGAACCAGGCGTTGTGCCTCCGATATCAGCTTGATGGCCTCTCGACCCGACAAAGAAAGCGGGCTTCGTAGCATTGTCAACATACACCGGCGTTATCACGGTAACGTCTGGCAAATGTGTACCACCGTGATAGGGGTCATTGAGTGCGTACACATTGCCTGGCTTCATCGTCAAAGCATTTTCACGAATCACCGTTTTAATGCTTTCACCCATAGAACCAAGATGCACAGGCATATGAGGTGCATTGGCGATGAGATTGCCGTCCGCATTGAAGAGCGCACAGCTGAAGTCTAGGCGCTCTTTGATGTTGATGGAATAGGCGGTGTTTTGTAACTGCAAACCCATTTGCTCGGCAATATTCATAAACCGGTTGTTAAACACTTCAAGCAAAATCGGATCGACTTGAGTACCCGCCGCAAATCGTTTCGCAAGCACCTCGATTCTTTTGAGCACCAAATGGTTAAGCGACGTAAGTTCAGCCTGCCAACCCGGCTCGATCACCGTTGTAGCATTTTTTTCTGCAATCACGGCGGGGCCTGTAACCAAGTCGCCCGCCTGCATGTCCTCACGTACGATCAAGGAAGCATCGCGCCATTGCCCTTGGCAATACATATGAACTATTTCTCTTGACGGTGTTTGCCTAGCCGGGTGAACTGCAACACTGGCCTCCTTAGGTGAATCACCTGAAATAGTTGCTTCTACGGAAATTGCTTCGACCACAAAACCTCGGTTCAGCATCAAAAAAGCAAAGCGCTGTTGATACGCCTTCTCGAAGGAAGCAACCACCTGTGCAGCGCTTGAATTGGTTGATAAGTCCAAAAGAATCGACGTATCGGTACCTTCATACTTTACATGCACGCGGTGCTTGATAATAACTTCAGAACTTACGATCTGATTTAACTTTAACTCGCCTTTCGCCGTCTCAGTCAACAGCGCCAAGGCTTGCCGAATCGGCGTTAGACTCGCCTCGCTTAACGACAATTCTATTGAGCGTTGTTTGATGAGGCTTTGATCCGCCAAGCCCATGCCGTAGGCGCTTAAAACGCCCGCTAACGGGTGCACAAAAATCTTGGTCATGCCCAAAGCATCAGCAACTAAACAGGCGTGCTGCCCACCTGCACCGCCAAAGCATTGCAAGGTATAGCCTGCTACATCGTAACCACGTGATACTGAAATCTTCTTAATCGCATTGGCCATTTGTTGCACGGCTATGCTGATAAATCCTTCGGCAATTTCCTCAACTGAACGCCCGATCTCTTTACTAAGTTCAGAAAACTTTTTAGTAGCCGCCTCCAAACTCAAAACTTCATTGCCGTTTGGGCCAAACACTTTCGGAAAATAATTCGCTTGTATCTTTCCGAGCAAGACATTTGCATCGGTCACAGCTAACTTACCGCCACGTCGATAGCAAGCAGGCCCTGGGTTCGCCCCAGCGCTTTCCGGCCCGACACGAAAGCGAGAACCATCGAACTCCAACAGAGAGCCACCACCCGCCGCAACCGTGTGAATACTCATCATCGGAGCGCGCATACGCACACCCGCCACTTGGGTTTCGAACTCTCGCTCAAACTCGCCGGCATAGTGGCTCACATCGGTCGAAGTACCCCCCATGTCAAAACCAATCACCTTTTCGAAGCCTGCCAGCTTAGCGGTTCGCGCCATACCGACTATACCGCCAGCAGGTCCACTCAGAATGGCATCTTTACCTTGGAACATTTGCGCGTCCGTCAGGCCTCCGGACGATTGCATGAAAAACACTTTCACTCCAGGCATTTCGCTCGACACTTGTTCTACATAGCGCCTCAATATCGGCGACAAATAGGCATCGACCACCGTTGTGTCGCCTCGACTAACAAGCTTCATCATGGGGCTTGTCTTATGGCTCACACTAATCTGCGAAAAGCCAATGTCTTTGGCAATCGACTCTGCCAATAGTTCGTGTTCAGCATATCGATAGCTGTGCATAAAAAGAATCGCTACTGAACGGAAACCTTCTGCAAAATGCCTGCTCATTTGCTCGCGAAGCGCCGCCGTATCGAGCGGTTCAACCACTTCGCCGTGGGCGCCATAACGTTCGTTTGCCTCAATCACCGCCGAATAAAGTAGCTCAGGCAACACGATATTTCGATCGAACAACCTCGGACGGTTCTGATAAGCAATCCTCAATGCATCTCGAAATCCTTTTGTAATGACAAGCAAGGTTGGCTCACCTTTACGCTCCAATAGCGCATTAGTAGCAACGGTAGTGCCCATCTTCACGCATTCAACGATATCGGGAGTTATTAAGGCGTTAGATGATAGGCCCAGCAAGAATCGAATCCCTGCAACCGCCGCATCCTTGTATTGTTCAGGGTTCTCACTCAAGAGCTTGTGGGTTGCTAAACTGCCGTCAGGGCGTTTACCGACGATATCGGTAAAAGTGCCGCCCCTATCAATCCAGAACTGCCATCGCGGCTTCATACTCATTTAGCTTTCCCCATCAACATATCCGGCACTATCGTCACGATCTGCGGAAACAACGTTATTAAAATAATACAAACCACGAGGCAAAAGAAAAACGGAATGGCTGCTTTGGCAATCACGGTACTGTCTTTGCCCGTCATGTTTTGAAGAACAAAGAGATTAAAGCCTACGGGCGGTGTCACTTCTGCAATTTCCACTAACAAGATCACGAAGATGCCAAACCAAACCAAATCAAACCCAGCCTTTTGGATCATCGGCATCACGACCGCCGCAGTAAGAACAATCATGCTGATGCCATCCAGCGCAGTGCCTAGCACCAAATACACCAGCACCAAGCAGCCAATAAGTGCATAGGGCGACAGGCCTAGCGAATTAACCCAGGTTGCGAGTTCGCGTGGAATACCTGTGAAGGCCATCGTCTTCGTCAGGAACGCAGCACCGGCTAAGATAAACATAATCATGCAGCTAGTCCGCGCACTACCCATTAAGCCTTGCTTGAAATTTTCCCAAGTCAGCGATCGACTCCAGAGTGCCAGCGCCAAAGAACCAACAACGCCATAAGCTGCGCATTCGGTGGCAGTTGCCCAACCTGCCACTAAGGACCAACAAATGAAAACTATCAATAAGCCGCAAGGGATGAGGTTTTTCGAGAGCCTAAGTTTCTCTTTGAAACTCACTAATGGCTCAGGTGGCGGCATTAACGCCTTGTTCTTGATCGACCAATAAGCGATATAACCCGAAAACAAGGCCATCAATAAAAGTCCGGGTAGAAAGCCCGCGAGAAAAATTCGAATGATTGAGGCATCAGCAGCCACAGCATAGACAACCATCGTAATAGATGGCGGAATAAGAATACCAAGTGTGCCAGCAGTGACTAAAGAGCCCAACGCAATATTCTCATCGTAGCCGCGTTTCTTTAACTCAGGCAGCGACACTTTTGCAATCGTCGCACATGTTGCCGCCGACGAACCCGAGACCGAGCCAAAAATGCCGCAACCCAATATCGTAGTGTGAAACAACCGACCAGGAACTCTTCCTAGCCAAGGTGCTAAGCCTGTAAACATTTCTTCGCTTAGCTTGGTACGAAAAAGAATTTCACCCATCCAAATAAAAAGCGGCAATGCGGCGAGCTCCCAACTCGCATTACTTTCCCAGAAGGCCGAGAACAAATTTAAGCCGGGCTGAGTCTTGGTGAAAAAGGCTTGCCCAACCCAGCCACAAATCGCCAAAGTCATCGCGATCCAAACGCCACTACCGAGCAAGAGCAGCATCAAAAAGAGCAGCAAGCCCCCTATCGCTAAGATGTCCATAGTTCTCGATTCATTTTAAGTTTAGACGTCGGAAGAGAAGTCGCCCTTTGCATGGCGCTCTTGAACAAGCCTCACAAAGGTGGGCACACCGCCACGAAGCACAATGACAAATTCATCGACTACAGCCACTAACAACAATATCGAACCTAGCGCAAAACTAGATTGCGGAATCCAAATCGGTAAAGGCAATAAGCCTTGCGCTAACTCATTGAATTCCCAGCTCTGATACGTGAAACGGCAGGCCCAGAAAGTTAAATAGCCAACCGCAACCACCGCCACACCCAAGCTAAATATCTCGAACGCCCTACGCTTGGCGGGTGCCATCTTCTCTAGCGTTAAAGTAACTCGTACAAAGTCACCATGTTTGAACGCATGTGCCATCGTAAAGAAGGCTGCTGCCGCGCATAGCCAAGAAACAATATCATTGGTCGCCCCGGTATTCCAACCTAATTGACGCCCGAAGGTTTGCCACATCATCAAGATACAAATGAGTGCAATACAACTGGCGCCAAACACGGCTGACCATATATAAAGTCGATCAAGGCTTGCGCGTAGGGTTTTCATGCGTTTAACTAGAGCTTACTTTTTGTTGAAAGCATCGATAACAGATTTACCTTCATCACCTGCTAGCTTTAACCAATCAGCCGTCATTTTCTCGCCAATAGTCTTTAGCTCCCTTTTCAGCACATCGCTTGTCAAATCGATTTTCATACCCTTTGCAGCAAGCTCTTTCATGTATTCACCATCTTTTTGCTCACTCAACGCCCAGCCACGAGCTTCTGCGGCGGCGGCTTGCGCAAGAACTGCATCCTGAGAAGCTTTATCGAGTGCATCGAATAGCTTTTGATTGACCACCACAGCATTGCGAGGCAGCCAAGCATTCACATCGTAAAAGTTCTTAACATTCTCATACAGTTTACTGTCCACACCGCTAGCACTGGACGTTAAAAAGTTATCAACCCCACCAGTTGCAAGCGCTGCTGGTAGTTCAGCCAACTGAATAGTGACAGGCTGCGCGCCAACCGCGGTAGCAATGTAGGAAGTCGCCGGGTTGTAAGCCCGCATTTTCGTGCCCTTCAAATCCTTCATTGAAGCCACAGGCTTTAACGAATACAAACCTTGAGGCGGCCAAGGCACGGTGTAAAGCAACTTCATGCCTTGAGCTGCAAGCGTCTTAGTCAAAAGTGACTTGGACACTGTATCGAGTTTCTTTGCCTCGGCATAGCTAGTTGCCAAAAACGGAATTGAGTCGAGGCCAAACACCGGCGCTTCGTTTGAGGCACCGGAGATAATGAACTCGCCAATCGGCGTTTGCCCACCTTGCACGGCACGCTTAATCTCGTTAGCCTTGAATAGCGATGCGCCAGGATGCACTGTAATTTTTAACTTACCACCAGTGGCTTTGTCCACACCTTCGGCGAAGCTGACTAGGGTTTGGACTTGGAAGGTATTTGCTCCGTAGCCAGACGGCAGATCCCATTTATTTTGTGCCATCGCGGGCACCGAAAACACAGCCGTCAGACCAGATACAGCTACATATGCGGCAAGGGAATTTTTGATCATCGTTATCTCCTATAAAAATTAGAAACTAAACTGCAATCAGAAGGTTGCAAGCTGTTGGTTAAGCAAATCGGTTATCAACATATAGCCCGGCGCATGTGTAATACAAAACGCCGGGCACGCCTGAACAATCGCTGCCTGAGGAGTTACCCCGCAGGCCCAAAAAACCGGCAACTCGTCAGGCATCACGTCCACTGCATCGCCATAATCGGGTTTCTGCAAATCCGCAATGCCGATGAGAGTAGGGTCACCAATATGAATTGGCGCACCATGAACGGTTGGAAAGCGCGAAGTAATTTGTACCGCACGAATCACATCGGCAGCTTTCATAGGGCGCATCGACACCACCATAGGCCCGTGAAATGGCCCAGCCGCTTGGGTTGCGATATTGCTTCGATACATCGCGACATTTTTGCCTTGCTGAACGTGGCGCAAAGGTAAGCCGCTATCCATCAGAGCTTGCTCGAATGAAAAGGAGCAACCAATGGCAAACGTTACTAGATCGTCTCGCCACACGGATTTAATCTCATTCGGCTCAGCGACTAACTTGCCATCGCTCCACACTCGATAGCGAGGCACATCCGTCCGTACATCAAGATCTGCGCCTAAAGTTGCTAATCGAAAATCACCAGGCTCGCTGACGGCAAGTAATGGACAAGGCTTAGGGTTACGTTGGCAGAAAAGGAGAAAATCATCCGCCTCTAGTTTCGGAAGAATGACGAGGTTCGCTTGTACATGCGATTCAGCCAAACCGCTCGTGTGCGTTGTGCAAGCGCCTGAGCGAATCTGTTGCCTCGCAAGGCTAGACACTAAAGTTACGGTATTTGATTTAGGTACAACAGAATTCATCGCGAGTTCTCATCCAAAGATTTGAACTAGATTCTGCGCACCTCCATTAAATTTAGCTAATGAAAAATTTCTTGCTTATCTTATCGATTTTTTTGATGATTGAATTTTCTTAGACGTAAACTCGATCGCTGATTTAAGCACCGCTTCTACCATGCCAGTGACAGGATCGATTCGGTAACTTGCATGTATCGGCAGCGGCGGCAGCTCAACATTGCACTGCAGCATTTTCAAACCTTGCACCTGCACCAATCGCTCTGCCGCCGCTTTGGGAAGCGTCGCCACACCAAACCCACCCTGCACTAATTGCGCCATAGCAGAGATCGACGAAATGGCATGAATACGCTTACCTTCGATATTGGCTTGGCGTAGGGCATCGACCAAAGCCACATAGGGCTGAGAGGCCCGTTGAAAGGTCAGCAACTCACCCTTGGCTAGTTCAGCCAACGTATAGCTTCGCTTTTTATGTTGGTCAGCCAAGCCCACGAAACTCATGGGCATCGCCCCAAGTGCTTTGTTACGAATCGTTTCACCACCCGCAGGAAGCGCTGCAAAGATAATGTCTTGCGCGCCGCGTTGCAACTGATCGACTAATAGCGGTGTGGTTTCAACCGTTAGCTCTAACTCGATCTCTGGCATCGCGGTACGCAGGGTTTCAAGCCAAGGAATTAACCAAGAATGCAGCACCGATTCGATAGCACCCACCCGCAACGAAACCGCGT
>JAYWIG010000176.1:0-3286 GCA_043789035.1 Betaproteobacteria bacterium | reverse complement strand
GGCTTGCCCTTATTGAAAAACCATGCAGAAGTTTGTTTGCTTACGAGGTGCAAAGCCAGATATTTCAACTTGGCCTGAACAGCCCGTTCGCCTTCAGTCGTCAGAGTTTCAGTCACGCGTCCCGCTTCGTCGTACTTATAGGCAATTGAGTCTCTATTTGCCAATGTAGTTGATGCAATTCTGGTAGCATGAATGCGCCAAGCTCATCCCATCTAAACGTTGTGGAGGAGCTTGGCGCATTCATGCTAACAAGAACACTTTTACCGGCGATTGTTTCGTACCTGTAGGTACTTGTTGATATCACGGGCTCTACGTCCAATGGGTTCCAACCACTGGTTGTTGCCGATACGATTTGTCCAGTGTTATTGCGTCTAAGTGTTCTTGTTGCCTGCTTATCCGGCACCACACTCGGTGACGAAACCGATACTACCTCAAACAACGGCAACGTCGCTCCGGAGATATCTTTGAGATCGCTTTCGTAAGTCGTTGAAGCAAGCAGTTTAGAGTCTACTTTCAAACTCGATATTCGACCAAAGCTATCTCGCACAAATTCTTTGCTCTGAATAGCCAAACCGTTCGCATCAAGCGCGATCTGCTTAACCAACCAACCTAATTTGCTGTATTCATAGCGCTGGTTGCTAGGGCCACAAGTGCTACAGCCAGGCCCTTTGATTTCAAGTAACCGGTACTGCCCTGCGATTACGGCATGCTTATAGACAGTTTCTTTACCCAAACTATTCACCAGTACCGTTTGGCCTTGGGTTTTTCGAAGGACGACGATTTGCTCGATGCCTGTATTTTCTGCCAATCGTTTTGGCAGCAATGGAATACCGCTTGCATCAACAGCAAGACGAGCGGGTTCACCTTTTGTCGATAACACTGCTAAACCAGACTTATCGTAAAGATAAGTCGATTGTCGAATATTGTTAATAGAAATGCCCGTTAGGTATGCGTGCTGCCCCTCAAACATACTTTCATAGTGATAGTGTTTTTTAGGCGAACCGATATCGCGAAACTCTGCGCCCGTCATTTGAGCGGAAATCAAGTTGGATTGCCTTTGTAAAAATGCATTATTCATACTGCGATCCTTAAGGGTAGTTACAGCATCCGATACAACACCTAAAGGAACCGCACTTCCGTGGCCATATTCCACGCAACCAAGCGGTGTATCGATTGCAACCACACCATCGAATCTAGAAGGCTGCGCATTTAGTTGGGCAACGCTGGGATACTGAAATACCAACTTTCGACCCTGCGGGTCAATCACCTCTTGTATCCGCCCATCTTTGAAGCGCTGAATGGTCAATATCGATCCACTCGCTGCGCGAATATTCAAAAGCAACCCTCTATCGTCAAAGGTAAGCTCCCTGCGGGATGCATTTCCGGCCAACCATTGCCAAACGTAACTTTTCTTATTGGTGTCAGTCGCAGTTCGAATAAGTACCACGCCGTCGGCCCAATCTTGCGTGCGGCAAAGCGCAGCATCGCATTTGAATTGGTAACGCCTACCGTCTGCTTGAATAAGCGTTAGGTGAGCACCTTCGAATCGAACTTCAGTTTCATAACTCAAGCGCCATCCACGCCCGACGTGGCCCGAATCGCTCGTTGCTAAGGAGTTGTAGTGCCTTACCACTTCAATACCCAATTCACCCGGCAAAGCTGGTAGATCAACCTCTTGTTGGTACTTGTTACCCGTGATGATATTAATTGGGTTGCCGCCACCAGGGGCTGGTTCATTTGCATTGTTCTGAGAAGCAGGTTGCTCGGCATCGCAAGAAGCTTTTTCTTGCACCGGGTTACCTGTACCGCTTGGCCCGCAAGAGCCCTGCGCCACGGCGGCGCTCGACAATGCGGCGGTCAACACGGCTGCGGTGATGAAGCTCGCCGTAAATAGACAAGCTTTGTTGAAGGTAAGTTTACTCATGCGAATCTGAACTGAAAAAGTAGTTCAGAAACGATATAGCCCGCAGGCGGGAGCTTCAATTAGCCAGAGGGCCTAGGTGAATGGCTTAGGCCCAAATCTCGCTTGACTAAGCCAGTAAAACGCCTATCATGGACATACATTGTATATCCAGACGAAATCATTATGACAACGACCATTTCTAAGTGGGGAAACAGCGTTGGTATTCGCATCCCCTCATCGACCCTTAAATCGGCCGGCCTTTCGCTTGGTGATCAAGTCCATGCCGAAGTGCAACCTGATCGTTCAATATTATTACGCGCAGTTGAGCGATCAAAGGCAAAAATAGATATCAACGCCCTCGTCGTCAAAATCACCCCGGAATCACTTCCTAACTTCGAAGAACTCGACAGCGCCCCTATCGGCAAAGAGATATGGTGATTAAGAAAATCCAATATGTACCCGCACGAGGCGACGTGGTTTGGATGAATTTTTCGCCCCAAGCGGGACATGAACAAGCAGGAAGAAGACCTGCGCTGGTTCTGTCGCCAAAGAATTACAACCTAGCAACTGGTCGCTTTATTGTTTGCCCAGTGACGAGCCGCGTGAAAGGCTATTCCTTCGAACACCCTTTACCTGCTGATTGCGCTGTTAAAGGTGTTGTACTCGTCGACCATGTTAAAAATCAAGACTGGAAAGAAAGATACGCTGAATTTGCCGATAACTTATCCAGCGCCGACATCGATCCCATCTGCGACATGATTGATAGCCTGATCCGACAAAACTAATTCGATCAAATAATAAAAAAGGAGGCCATCGGCCTCCTTTTCATTCAAGCTTTTAAAGCTTACCCAACCGCAATTAACTCGCAGCTGGCGCCTCAGGCGCAGCTCCTTCAACCGGCGCCGCAACAGCCGGAGCACCAGCGGCATCATCAACCATCGCAGCTTTCATCGAAAGGCGTAGACGGCCTTTGTCATCAGCTTCGATAACTTTGACGCGCACTTTTTGGCCTTCTTTTAAGAAGTCACTCACAGCATTCACACGCTCATTAGCGATTTGTGACACGTGGAGCAAGCCATCGCGGCCTGGAATTACTTGCACGATCGCGCCGAAGTCCAATATCTTAAGCACTGAACCTTCGTAGATTTTGCCGACTTCGACTTCAGCAGCAATGCCTTCAATCATGGTTTGCGCGGCCTTCGCTGCGTTTGCATCCGTTGCTGCAATAGTGATGGTGCCGTCATCTTTAATGTCGATGGTGGTACCGGTTTGCTCGGTAATTTGGCGAATAGTTGCGCCGCCTTTGCCGATCACATCCCGAATACGCTCTGGGTTAATCTTCATGCTGTACATACGTGGCGCGAAATCTGAAAGTTCAGTCCG
>JAYWIG010000175.1:0-3297 GCA_043789035.1 Betaproteobacteria bacterium | reverse complement strand
AATACGTTACCATGAGTCTGATGAATCTTCTCACCGGACCGATCCTAACAACGTTATTGCGCCTATCACTGCCCAATATTGTGGCAATGTCAATTGCGGTATTGGTAGGTATTGCTGAAACTTGGTACGTTGGTCAGTTAGGTACTACGCAACTCGCTGCAATGGCCTTGGTATTTCCCTTTGCAATGCTGACTCAAATGATGTCCTCAGGCGCAATGGGCGGTGGGGTCTCTTCGGCAGTAAGTCGTGCATTAGGTGCCAAAGATACCAATAGGGCCTGCGCTTTAGCGATGCACGCACTAATCATAGGATTAGTTGCGGGCATCACTTATGCAACTATCTTTATCTTATTCGGCCCAGTGTTTTACGCAATATTAGGTGGGCACGGCGAAGTACTGGCCGAGGCTAGCGCGTTTTCAAACATTCTATTTTTAGGTGCAGTTGGAGTGTGGGTGATGAACGCGTTGGCTTCCGTCGTCCGGGGCACCGGGAACATGCGCGTATCGGCCTTGGTCATCCTAGGCTCATCGGCGATACAAATTGTCATAGGAGGCATTTTTGGGCTTGGGTTCGGGCCGATTCCTAGGCTTGGACTAGTTGGTGTTGCGATTGGAACCATCGTTGCCACAGCGGGCGCGAGTGTGTTTTTAATTTGGTACTTAATGACAGGGCAAGGCAGGTTAACTTTAAAGCTGAGTGACTTTCGCCTTGCCAACTTCGAGCGCGCGTTGTTTAAAGACATCCTGAAAGTGGGAGCGCTTGCTTGTTTTTCGCCGTTGCAATCGGTTTTAGCCACCTTATTGATCACAGGCTTTATAGCAAGATTCGGAACAACGGCACTTGCTGGCTATAGCATTGGCCAACGGCTTGAGTTTTTGCTGATCCCAATTGCTTTCGGTATAGGAGTTGCCTCTGTGCCTATGGTGGGCATGGCAATTGGAGCTGGTGATATTGCTCGCGCCCGCAAAGTGGCTTGGACAGCAGGCCTAGTGTCGGCTTTAAACTTAAGCCTAATCGGATTGTTGGTTACTCTATTTCCCTATTTGTGGGCTGACTTATTTACCGATAATCAAGCCGTGCTAGCCGCTGCTTACCAGTATTTTCACTGGGCTGGCCCGTGCTTTGGTTTCTTTGGCCTAGGGCTTACACTATATTTTGCCTCGCAAGGCTCGGGCAAAGTACTCGGGCCCACCTTGGCATCGAGCGTACGCCTAATTTTTATCGGGGCAATTGGCTTTTGGCTAACAACTTGGGCCTCAGAACCTTGGTCGTTTTTTGCCTTAGTAGGTGCTGGCATGGTCGTCTATGGCGCAGCCACGGCTTTGTCGATTCGAATTACCCGTTGGGGCTCTGCACCAAAGAAAAATTTGGGTTTATAAGGTTCATCAACGTCCCAATCCCCTAGAATTGCGATACTACGTTTACATCTAGGGTTCTTAAATCATGAGTCTTAAGTTTTTTGCCCTAGCGGCATTTTCCATAGCAGCGGCACCTGTATTAGCACAGGGCTACCCGAACAAACCAATTAAAGCGATTGTGCCTTTCGCCGCAGGTAGCGCAACAGACCAAATTGGCCGCGCCTTTGCGACAAAAATGTCGGAAATCTTGGGCCAAAACATCGTTGTTGAAAACAAGGCTGGTGTGAATGGCATGTTGGGTGCCGACGCGGTCGCTAAATCAGCGCCTGATGGCTACACAATTTTAATTGGTACCAACAGCACCAATGCTGCCCTCAAGAGCCTCATGAAGAAGCTGCCGTATGACCAAGACACTGCTTTCGCGCCGCTTGGCTACATGGGTTCTGTGCCGTTAATCGTTGCAGTGAACAATGATTTGCCCGTAAAAACATTACAAGATTTTGTGAATCTCGCGAAATCTAAGCCGGGGCAGATTAACTTTGCGAGCGCGTCGACTTCACAATTAGTGTCGAGCGAAGTGCTTGCAAGTATGGCGAAGATCGAATTGACGAATGTACCTTACAAAAGTGGCCCTGCTGCTATGACGGACTTAATCGGTGGCCAAGTGATGATGTTCACCGCAGACTTCGCAGTTACTTTGCCAATGGTCAAAGCAGGCAAGATTCGCGGCCTTGCAGTGACTTCGACAAAACGTTCTCCGGCAATTCCAGAACTGCCAACTGTGAACGAAGCATTGGGTTTAAAAGATTACGAGTTGATTGCTTACTTCGCCATGTTTGCACCTGCGGGTACTCCGCCAGATGTTGTGATGAAACTTAATGCCGCGATTAATACCGCTGCGCGCACCAAAGACATTCAGGAAAAATTTGCCAGCTTAGGCTTCGCGGTTGAGCCTGGCACGCCTGAGGAACTTGCGCAACGCACTCAAAAAGAATCGCTCAAATGGGCCAAAGCAATTAAGGATGCCAAGATAGAAGCGCAATAAGTGCCTACTATTAATTAATTAGCGTGACTTAGGTGACTTGTTCACCTTCGTTGCGCTAGGTTTTTTAGTCGCCTTTTTCGCACTCGCCGGGTTTCTTGGCTTGGAAATGTTCGGTACCAAAGGCTTCACACTTTTCGGCTTAGCTTGCTTTAATCCGGGGTTAGCAGCCAATTGCGTCTGTACCAATTCGAAGAACTTCGGCTCTTCATCTTCGAAAATTTCCACGCCGCCTGCAATATAGGCTTTCCGCAGCTCAACATTGGCTTTATCCATTTCGTTTAATTCGAAATGACACTGGCCTAAGCGTAAATGCAAAAACGGGTTACCCAGAGCGTCTGCGCATTTCAAAGCTTCGATCAGATTGTCCCGGCCAGCTTCGTAATCTTCACAGGCGAAATTTAAATCACCAATCGAGCCCAAGATTACCATCGAGCAATCCCACTCGTACTGAGGCTCTGGTAGTAAATCCCAAGCCTCCCAGTAATAATCGAATGCTTCAGAGATTTGTTCTTGGTTCGCGCATTCGTCGCCGCTATCGCATAGCTGTTGAATTTGCGAAAGGGTTTGCTTAGGTAGCTTAGGTAGTTCAGATATGTCCATAGCCTATATGCTAACCGAGGCCTGCAAAATCATTCAAAGTTCACGGAACAGTTTACAAACTACTGCGATTCAGTCCGACGATGGGTTTGAGCTCGCGCTTTCAAGGGGAAGTAGCAAGCCGTTTAAGGTCGACAAATCATCAAGCTTCAAATTGCCGGCGGCTTGCTTGAGTTTTAGACTGTCGAGAAGTAAGTCGTATCGTGCCCGGGCTAGGTCCCGACTCGTAGTAAACACCTGTTGCAGGGCATTGAGTACATCAATATTCACCCTTGCGCCACCTTGAAAGCCCTTTTG
>JAYWIG010000174.1:0-3300 GCA_043789035.1 Betaproteobacteria bacterium | reverse complement strand
GCGCTGAGCCAGCTCAAAGAAAGGATTCGTTTTTAAGCCAGGGTAATTCACCCAAGCAACTTTGGGATGCGATTGCAAGAACTCTGCAACCGCCATGGCATTGCTGACATGCCGGTCCATTCGAACCGGTAAAGTTTCTATGCCTTGCAACAACATCCATGCACTCATCGGTGCTAGGCAAGGCCCAAGCGTTCGCAAGGTTTCCATGCGGGCCTTCATCGTGAAGGCGAAGTCGCCAAAGGTTTCAGCAAACCGCACGCCGTGGTAACCGACACTTGGGTTCACCATATGTGGGTAACGACCATTGCCCCAATCAAATTTGCCCGACTCAACTACAACACCGCCCAAGGTGGTACCGTGGCCGCCCAGATACTTGGTGACAGAATGGACCACAATATCGGCACCGTGTTTTATGGGTTGGCAAAGGTAGGGCGATGCCAACGTGTTGTCGATCACCAGCGCGATGCCAGTGTCATGCGCTATTGCCGCAACCGCAGCGATGTCGAGAACATTTAAACGCGGGTTGGCAATTGTCTCGGCAAAGATGGCTTTGGTGTTTGGTCGAATCGCGGTTCGGAAATTTTCAGGTTGGTCAGAATCGACAAAAGTACAGTCAATACCGAATTGCTTGAAAGTGACCGCAAACTGCGAGTAGGTGCCGCCATACAAAGTATTCGCAGCAACGATATGATCGCCCTGCTGACAAAGGGTGAGCATTGCAAGCATTTCAGCCGCCATGCCGCTAGCCGCAGCCAAACCCGCCCGGCCTCCTTCGAGTGCTGCGCAGCGCTCTTCCAATACGGCCACTGTTGGGTTACTTAATCGGGAATAGACATTACCAAAAGTTTGTAAATTGAAAAGGCTAGCTGCGTGCTCTGGCGAATCAAAAACAAAGGAAGATGTTTGATAGATAGGAAGCGCTCGCGCGCCTGTCACTTCATCGGGTACTTGCCCGGCATGCAGGCAAAGCGTTTCGATACCAAATTCGCGATCAGCCATGGTGATTTCCGTCAGTTTTGATAGTAAGGTTGCTAACGCTTAGCTTTTTCGCGGTAATGATTTTTGTATTCACGCCTACCCAACCCAAGCCGCCGAACACTCTGGCATGTTCAATTTTTACGCAGCGATCAAATACTGAATCTAACCCGGCATGTACCGCAGCTTCATGCGCAGCCAAATTAACGACACCCAGCTGTTGCCAAAGGCACTTTGCGCCGATGGCTATTGCATCTTGCGCGATAGGCAGAATGTCTTCTGATTTTCGAAAACAATCGACCATCTCTATCGTGCCTGCGATCTCAGCAGGAATCGCCTTTAGGCTCGGATAAGAGACTTCACCCAGAATTTCGGGATGTTTTGGGTTGACTGGAATGATCTTGTAACCATGCTCTTGCATGTACTTAGCAGCAAAAAAACTTGGCCGAAACCAATCTGCAGACAAACCCACCACAGCGATTGCTTTGTAAGTGGCCAAAATTCTGTGCAGATCTTGCACACTATTTTTATCGGACCGATTTTCTAACCTGTTATCTGTCATTCAGTTCTTTCATTATGCTCGGCGCGAAGCTGTTGCAAATCGGCTCGATAACCCAAGTCGCTGGAAAGCCGCCGGGTAGCGTTCAGCAGTGACTTTAACGCAGGAGACGACCAAGGAACGGCAAATTGCGGATTGTGCCCAATCACACTAACTACTAACTGGGCTATACCCCATGCGTCGAAAACTGCGGCAGAAAAAGAATTGATACCTGGCAGCAAATCGCTTTGCGCTCTGGCAGCGCCGTGCAAGCGCACTTCCTTAGTAGCCTCTATTAATAGCGGCCAATCTTCTTTTGGCAACAAAGGTTGCACAACCGCGGGCGTTAGGTAGGTCGCAAAACATCGGCCGTTCGATGATCGTGCAATTGGCATGACAGCACCCACCTTTAGGTTCACCGCAATAGGATGCAAGGAATCAAGCCAATACACTAGGGTTGGGCCATGATTGCCCCACACGGCGATTGAAACAGTGAGATCTAATTCATCGCGCAATTGCCGTGCGACAGGCCTTGCCATTGCCAACGCATCGGTGCGCGCTAAGCGGGTGAGGCCTAATGACAGTGCAAAAGGCCCTAAGTCATAGTGCCCAGTTTCCAGTTCTTGCATGGTTAAACCTATGCGACAAAAACTTACCAAGTAACGATGCGCCTTGGCTGCGCTCATATCACTTCGTTGCGCAAGCTCTTTTAAAGATAAAGCCCGGGGTGATTCATTAAGCTTTTGCAAGAGCACCGCCCCAACTTCGATGGATTGAATACCCTGCCTGTCATCGGTGCCGATGTCCTCGAGGGTGAACGTATTAGAACGAGGGATACTCAAAATTAGGCTGTCTTATTTGTTGGTCTTTTTACAAACCGCTGTCGGACACAAATGGCGCGAAAGACATGGTATTTTACGAGTAATGAAACTTGCAACTATTAAAGATGGCTCGCGCGACGGCCAGCTTGCTGTCGTATCTCGAAATTTGAAGTACGCCCACTTTGCCAGCGACATTGCTCATACGTTGCAGGCAGCATTGGATGACTGGGGTTTTATATCGCCTCAACTGCAAGCCCTTTCAGAAGCGTTAAATGGCAATCGAAGTAAGTACCCATTCGAATTTGATGCCTCGCAATGCATGGCACCTCTACCCCGCGCTTACCAATGGGCCGACGGATCGGCCTACTTAAATCACTTTGAGTTGATTATGCAAGCCAAGGGCGAAAAACTTGGCCGATCTTACTATGATGATCCATGTATCTATCAAGGTGGGTCTGACGATTTTTTAGGCCCGACCGATGATGCGGTATTTGGTAGCGAGGATTTTGGTATCGACTTTGAGGCCGAACTTGCCGTCATTACAACCAACGTAGCGATGAACACGGCGATAGAAGATGCAGAACGCCCGATTGTTTTGGTTGCGCTTCTAAATGATTGGAGTTTACGCAATCTAGTTCCAGCGGAACTAGAAAAGCGTTTTGGATTCTTTCAAAGCAAGCCTTCGTGCAGCTTTGCTCCTGTGTTTGTTACGACGGATGAATTGGGTGAGGCCTGGAATGACACCAAGCTACACCTACCTGTCGTTGTAAAGTGGAATGGTAAAAAAGTCGGCCAAGCCAATGCGGGGTTGGACATGGTGTTTAACTTTGCACGGTTAATCTCACATGCCAGCAAAACTAGACAACTGAGACCGGGTTCAATTATCGGTGGTGGAACCGTATCAAACAAAAACCCTCAAGCAGGTTATTCTTGTATTGCAGAAGCTAGGGCCAGAGAAATGGCCAG
>JAYWIG010000173.1:0-11837 GCA_043789035.1 Betaproteobacteria bacterium | reverse complement strand
AATAACTCCATTCGTTCAGTCCTCGCGCACATCAAAGACGAAAGGCTTTCTAAGCTTGCTGCATCGTTTATCGCAAGCGCGGGATTATTTTGATATTCATCGGTATCAATCACAAATGCCCAATCGTGTACCGCCCCTACGCATCTCAATTTCTTGCCAGCGTTTGCCGTATTTGTCGCGTCATCACCTAAAATCACATCAGCCATTTTTGAAACTCCATTTTCATTAGTGGTTAGGGGTTGGCCGTGCTCTATTCACTGCCAGTCCCGCCAATTGCCTCCCTTTGTACGGTAGAAGGCTTCCCGGTTTTCTTTATGCCTCTAGGCTTACCGCCTTGGCCTTCTTAACCTTAGGCATACCCGCTTTGCGCACTCGCCATAAGTCATACGCGCCTTGCTGTTCGAGCCATAGCCGCGCATCGCCACCACGCTCTACACCTAGCCAACCTTCAAGCCTTAATGCCATTTCAGGGGAAATTGCCGCCTTCGCATTAAGCACCCGCGATAGTGCCGGACGTGTGACGCCAAGCTGTGCCGCTGCATCGGTAACGGTTAAGCCAAGAGCCGGTAAAACATCTTCGCGCAATGTGTCGCCGGGGTGGGGTGGTTTGTGCATCGTTGTCATGTCAATAATCCTTCTAGTGGTAGTCCTGATAGTTCACCAGTACAGCATCGCCAAATTCAAATGTAAAAGTCATTCGCCAGTTGCCATTCACCCAAATGGAAAAATGGCCCTCTAAATCACCGTTCAAAGCATGTAATCGCCAGCCGGGTAGGTTCATATCTTGCCCACCCTTGGCAACGTCTAATCGTGCAAGCTGGCGGCTTAACTTTGCTGCATGGTGCGGCTGAATACCTGCTTTGCTTCCGGTGAGGAAGAAGGCCTCTAACCCTTTATGAATAAACGTCTTAATCATTCTGCTTCATTGTATAGCGTAACGTTTCACTTATCAATAGATGTTGGTGCCAGATTACTTTCTAAATGGCCTAGCTCTTAAATCTAATCACCTTGGCGCTAGGGCGCTGCTGGTCGATAAAGTTTGCCCAATCTTGCATAAGTTCGATTCTCATTTCGAAGAATGAGCCGCGCTCATAGGCTTGTTCAACCGCTGAACCGATCTCGTGGGCTAGGGATTTTTCGATAGCTTCACGTTTATGGCTAGTAAAGTTACCGGCCCATGTCTTGAACGTAGCTCTAAATCCGTGGGGCACTTCTTCTAGGCCTTGGTCACGCATGAGCTTTGTGAGCGCCATGTCTGATAGCGGGCGATTGGTGCGGCTACTTTCGAAAAGATATTCACTGCCTTCAATCCTTGGCAGTGATTCGAGCAAGGTAATTGCCGACTTCGAGAGTGGTACTAAATGATCTTTTTTTGCCTTCATGCGTATTGCTGGGATTGCCCATGTTTTCGCTTCTAGGTCGACCTCAGACCATCGAGCGCCACGTACTTCGCCAGAACGACAGGCTGTCAAAATTAGAAGCTCCAAAGCCTTAGCGCTAGTGGTGCCCGCGACTCGTAGGGACTGCACGAAGTCATGTAGCTTGTCGTGGTGCATAGCCTTGTGGCTTTGTACGGGTGCAATCTTGCCGCGCTTGGGGAAAATGTTGTCTAGGTTGCCTTGCCATTTGGCCGGGTTGTCGCCAGTGCGATATTTCATCGTCTTAGCCCAATCGAGAACCGTTTCAATACGGCCACGCAATCGACTTGCGGTTTCTGTTTTCTCATTCCATATCGGACGAAGTAGGGCGATGACGTGAACCTGTTCAATGTCTCTCACGCTTAGGTTGCCAATGATCGGGCTTGCATAGGTCGCCAATGTGTTGCGCCACTGCTGTAAGTGCTTAGCGTTCTTCCATTCGTTTGAGTTGGTTTCTATGTATTCGCTTGCCGCTTGGTCGAAGGTTAGCGCCCCTTTTCGATTAGCGGCAAGAATAGAACGTGCAGCCTTTCGTTCGCTTACCGGATCAATACCGGCTTTAAGCGCTGCCAAAAGTTCAAGCGCTTTTGTTCTGGCCTCTGCGACACCTATACCCGTGTTTGAGTAAGCACCTAGGCCGAACTCTCGCCGGTTATCGCCTACCTTTGTTCTGAGTGTCCATGACTTTGCGCCACTTTCTCGAACGACTAATCGTAAGCCTGCAACGCCCCCAACTTCGTGCGTACCCACACCAAGAAGGGAAACCGCTTTAGCGCCAAGTTCCTTAGCTACTTTAGGCATTGCGCCACCGACTTAGATTTCTGTTCCCCCATCTATCCCCCCATTAAATTTGCGGTTGAACGTGTTCGAATGATACTGGATGAAACGACAGTTGTCACGTAGAGCCAATGAATACAGGTCTTACCAGAGGTTTTGTGCGTGTGAATGAGATAGCGTGAAACCCCTCGATGGCGGACACAGCCTCCGCCAAAAAAGAAAAGCCCGTTTATTGCGAAATGAACGGGCTTTTTCATTTGGGCTCCGCAGATCGCAATCGGCTTAGGAAAGAAGCGGACTCCATACCTTTTCAAAGGCTAAACGTTCTGGCTTATCGAAACATATATTGTATTTATCGAAACAATTGATACGATCGCGAGGCAAAATGATGTGTCAATGCTAGCGACTGCCGAACCAAGTACAAATGAATTCGCCGCTCAGCTTGGTACTATGAGCATGGCATTGTTCGATCACTGGAAATTATCGACCGAAGAGCAAACCTCTCTCCTAAGTATTGCTGAAACTAATCGCGCTGCACTTGCTAGGTATCGCAAAGGCGAAGCGATCGGAATTAGTCGAGATCAAAAAGAGCGTGATGGACACCTACTTGGTATTCATAAAAATCTGCCTTTACTTTTTCCTCATAATCGGGAATTAGTCTACGAGTGGATCACCACCTGGAATAAAGCATTTGAAAATTTACGTCCGGTGGATGTAATTAGGGAGTTCGGGTTTGCTGGCCTGTTGATGGTGAGGTTCTATCTTGACAAAGCTCGTGGCCAATGAAGAATCTTGATTTGTCAGGGATCAAAGTTGCCGATGTAAGTGAAGGGATAGTGAGAAATATTGTCTAGATCAATAGCTCTCAAGACTTGTTTGACGACTTGACACCAAGTGCTACAGCATGGGCATCAGCACAGCGGATTGAATCTGAAACTAAGCCAAGCCCTATCTTTCGAAAACACCCATCATTGACCGTCCATTTAAAGACCCAACATGGCTAAATGCAATTGGGTGGCCATTTCAACATTGGCATGTAACCCAAAAAGATAACTACGATGATCGGCAGTCACTCAGCAAAAGACTGCATCGAGAAGGAAATATGAGGCTTATTACACAGTTGGTTCGACACGTGCATGGAGCGAATTATGTGGTTCTCAATCCTGCTGTTTCATTAGAACCTAGTTATTTGAGCCAACTGCGCTAAACCTTAACGCGTGGCGAAGTGATTGTAGAAAAGCGAGTCGGGAAGGTATGGTTGAAAATTCGGCCTTGATATAAAACTCAATTGGACAAAATAAGCTAAGTATCCTCGCATGTTTCAGCCATAAGTCAGGTTCACTACCAAGTCGCTATTGCGAGAGCCTTAGCCGTAGCGCCGAATGTCGCTCTATTGGATGAATCATTTGCCGCACTCGACGCGCAAAATCGCAGCCTACTGCTGGAAACTATTGCAGCTTCAAAAAGGCCAATTTGGTTATTTCTTGATCGTCAGCGTTACGCTTGTCCCTTTTTCGGGGGCAGAGTCAACTAAAATTTCCGCACCAATGGTCTGCGCTCTTGCAGCCATGCTTTTTAGCCCTAGGTGGGGCACTAAACTGAGTTTTTGCTGTTCGATCAAATTAAAGCCTTTGCCGTTGTCCCGAACGTTAAGAAAGAGGTCGTTGTATGGTTCTTTTCTGTCCCGTGCGGTGACTTGAATCTTAGTTGCAGCCGAATGTTTAAGGATATTCGTAAAAGTCTCTAAGAGAATTTTTTGAATTTGCAGTACCTTGCTTGGGCCGAGGTTGTCTAGCAGCGGGAGTTCGTCCACTTCCCATTGCACTTCAATTCCGACCGCATTTAGTCGTGCTTGTAAGCGGTACCGCAAAGTTGCTAATACTGCAACTAAGTCGCCTTCGACAGGTTGCAGAGAATCAACTGCTATTCTCAACTCGTCTAAGGCTGAGCTCGCGTGTTCTTCAAGCTCCTTTTTCGAGGTGCCGTCCTTACCTATCAGGTTAAGTAAACCGACCAGCTGGGCGCCAACACCGTCGTGAATGTCGCGCATGATGCGCTGTCGCTCTACCATAGTGGCTTGAAGTTCATCCTTTTTGCGCAGGGTTTCGTAGCTCGAACTTAGCTCGGTTTCCCGAACGGCGATTCTGCTTTCGAGATTAGTGTTGAGTTTTTTGAACTCACGTGATTGCATTGAATAGCGCTGCACGATTACCCATGCCATAAACAGCACAAACACAAAAATCGCATGCGGGATAATCGAAAAATTCCCTATTACGTGTTGCGCTAGTCGAACTGAGAAGAAGTCGTAGACACCGGCGATTACAACGATGAGGCACGCAACGGCGAGCACGATAGAGTTTCGGTCTTTTTTTTTGTAAGCCACTTTTACAACCCACCCTAACGCAAAAAAGCCAGGTAAGCTGATTGACGCCAACGTTAACGTCCACAGTGTTGGCAGGTGATATATAAATGCAGCAACACTTGCGAGGAGTGCAGGGGTTAGATAAATCCAGTACGCTTTGCTAAGCCAAGACGGTGATTCATCGACCGCTTCGACAGCGAAGCGAGTCGCAGTGAGTAAGTGAAGCAATAATGCGGCCGCTGTGATCGCACCCCATAGGGGCCAATCGATTGGCGGCGAGGGCAGTATCCGGTCGCCCATACGAATAATGCCAAACAATGCAGTCAGCGCAAATAAGCCAAAAAGAATATCGCGTTGTGTCCACCATAAACCAGCCGCTATGGTCCCCATTAACGCTAGCGCTAAGCAAATCACCACCGATGCACTCTGCCGCCAGCGGTAGTTGCTCTCGAACTGAGGTTTCAAGACTGATTCCTCTCCAAAATATACGGCCGATAAACCACCCCATCGGCTGGCTTGCGAAGTTGTTTCTATCTGTACTTCTGTGGCTTTTGATTTGCTGAGTAAAACCGCAGGAATCGTAATGAACTGAGGCGCTTTTGCCGAATCTGTTCTGGGTATTCCGAGCTCACCGTACTTGGCGACAATTTCATTGCCTACTCGGACTTCTACTTGATTGCCAACGCGACTGATAAACACTGCATGTGGGGTATTTGATGTAATTGGTGGCAATGAAAAGTTGTATACAGCTTTTCCTTCTTTTCCCGGGAATTGATTATCCCAACGGTACGGAAGCTTAATTTCTTGCGACGCAGTGGGCTTGCCTTGAACAGTAAACTGGGCTTGCGCTACGTTAATTTCAGTGATCGTTTTCGAGTCGACTACAAGATCTTCGACGCGTGTTTGCTTGTCATTCGCAAATGCGCTGAAGGCGAAGCTAGATGCGATAAGGATAGCAATTAGTTTAATTAGCTTATCGATCGAGTAGGCCCAACTGTCTAGCTTCAAACACCGCTTCGGTTTTTGAATGAACTGAAAGTTTTCCGTAGATATTTCTAACATGAGTATGAATAGTGGTGAACTTTAGGTCGAGCATAGTGCCTAACTCTGCATAAGTGTAACCTCTTGCGAGCAGTGTAAGAATTTCAGTTTCGCGTGGCGACAACGGCTCAGCTAGGTTATTGTTGGCTTGCTTTTTGTCTACAACGGGTTGCGTAATTTGTTTAGGTTTTAGTCGTGCTAAGAGTTGCCTGGCGATAATGGGTGACATTGGCGAGCCACCTGCATGTAAGTTCATGATATGAACAGCAAGGCCGTCTTCGGTGCCATCTTTCAATAAGTAGCCGCTAGCGCCAGCTTCAAATGCCTTAATCATGTTGGCTTCGTCGCCAAACAGCGTAATCACCATGATTTCCGTGTTTGGGCTGAGCTTCTTGGTTTCTTCAATCACGTAGATACCAGAGAAATCGGGCAAGCCTAAATCAACTAACAAGACATTCGGCTGGTGAATTTTAAGCCACTGTAATATTTGCGCACCGTTGCTCGCGCAGTATTGCAGGTCGAGCGACGCATTGGCCAAAATCGCAGCGCGTAACCGCTCCTGCATACCCGCGTCGTCTTCAACCAGCGCAACGGAAATTGTTTGCAATTGGTTTGCTAGTGGGCTAGCTGGTTGCGTAATAGGTTGACTAGGGGGTTGACTAGGGTGTTGACTAGGGTGTTGACTATTTGACATCGAACACCTTGGGGTTCACTGATGACTGCCGAAGTTGATTTGTAAGTGCCTCGGGCGTAAATATTTTCTCGCACAGCAATTGTCTAGTCACTTCATACTGCGACGAATTAATGTTGATCGTAAGATAGTCGTGCAGGCTGAGTACGCCTGGGCTGTGGGTGAAGTCTAGGTAAATGCTGTTGTTGGTAAGTGAGACTGGAGGCGTATCTTTACCGAGCGTGTCGCCAAACCCGTTTTGAAATTTAGCGCGCTTTAAAATTTGATCGTTTTGATTGAGGAGCACAAATTTTGGCAAGGTAAAGTGCGCGAAGGAACCTGTGGCATCCTCTTTGGTGAAGGTGCTTGTGAGTAGCAATGGTGGCGATAATACGACTCTATCGACACCCTGCGAAATGGTTTGTTGCTGGTTAGCTCCAGCCGCTTCTTGCAGCGCGCTGTGTAAAACATAGCTGCCAGCGCTGCGGGCAACTACAGTTTTCGTAAGATATTGGTTCTGGGTTTCGCGCCCGGCAGCACAGTAGCTAAGAATGACTTTGCGCAACGCACTTGCGCAACGGTTGGCGGACGAAATCGCGGTTTGTACTGCAAAAAGTGCGCCGAGTAACCCACCGCCTCCGCCGGACGGCCAGGCAAACACAAGAGGCTCGCACTCTGGGTATGCTTGCCGTAAAGAATAACCTTGTTCGGCAGCTCGGCCAAATGGGTGGCCAATGCCGTGAATGAAGAGAACAACGCTTTTTTTATGGTTTGCTCTTGCTCTATCGAAAGTGCTTTTGACTAATGCGTCGAGCTCCTCGTCTTTCTTATTCGAATCTAATACACCCTCATAGTTGAGTGAAATCTCTTCGGCGATAGTTGGTGCTGTAACCGTCCAGGATTCTGGCCAATCACCGGTCGCTGGTCTGCTATCGAATACCTTGTCTAGCTCGCCGAGTTCATGGAACGGCATTGACGGATTTGCATCTCTGTAGTCGTGCGATCTACTGTAAAACGACACCATCGAGAGAGGCTGTTTGTCTGCACTTTGAATAAGACTGGCGACATCACCATCGTATTGATTTAGCCATTTATTTCCATCGTAATCTAACCTAGGAAGCGGTCTACTCTGCCAATGGCCAGTTTTGTCTTGATCTACAAAAGTAGCATTCACAGTGCCGGTTGTTGCACTTGTTTCAGTTACCTTCAGCACTGCGTAGCTCGGGGCAAATCGCTTCGGCCCAATACTAGCAATGGCAGCGCCGGAAGAAAGAATTTGCATCACTGAGCTTTTTTGGCCAGTAGTAGTAGTCTCTAAAGAGCCGCCCCATGAGTTTTTGTGTACATCGCCACCTAAATAAAGCACAGGACGTTTAGCGCTATCTAATAGCCAGTTGTATTCGTGATAACTATTTTTGGCAGGGTCTAGCGATAACCAGCCTTGATTTGCCAAAGTGTACTTGTAAGCCATGGGCGAACCACCTGCCACAATAATTAAGCCTGTGTTTTCTTTGCTAACTTCCTGTTTAAGTGTCGTAAATGCATTTTGATCAAGCATTGTCGCCTCTGGTCGATGGGTGCGATTCCAACGCGTATCGAGCAGGGCGAAGGTAATTTCTGGTGTACCGGGTAAAGTCGCAAATTCATCAATCCCTACGTCAGATGCCGTAACTGGCGGGATTTCAGGAATGTCAGGGTAGATCGCTGTGCGATTACCGGCCCGTAGAACGGATTTAAATTGTTGAAATAAAGCCAGCGAAACAGCTTTTATGCGCGCATCGACGCCATGATCGTTGGGATTGCCAATGACTCCAACGGAATTATTCCAAGCAAAGTCATGATCATCCCAAGTAATGTGCAAATCCCTCGCTTGTTTTTTTTGCACGAATTCGCAGATGAGATCTTTAAATTGCGGTACTGCCCACTGCATGGAATAACGCCGGTGCATGTCGATCTTAAATTCCTCAACGGCTCTATCCCCATCCTTTTCTACAGCCGTTTTCCAGTTCGACGTGCCGAAATCACCCCAGTCCATGTAGATTTGGTCACCGAGCAGCATAAGCACGTCAGGCAAATCGGCGGCAATTTTGCTCCAAATGGGTTGGGTCGGAACGCGCTCTGCGTCCATGCAAGATGTAAATACGATTTTCATTGTCTACCCTAGGACGTTGCTCCGAGTGTAGAACGAAAATGCTGGCTTGACATCCCCTTTTTTGGTGATCTACGTATGTTTGTAAGCGTGTAGAGGCCAAAGCGCGCAACTTCCAGCCGGGTGTGTTCATGTCCTGCCCACTTTTGGCAACGTACAACTGCACTAAATGGCGGCTTAGATTTGCTGAGTAATGTGGCTGTTTGTCTGCTTTGCTTCCAAAAAGGCTACAAATTAACTATTAAGCCAAGATGTCCTATACTTCTTTAAAACTATAAGGATTCACGTTGACAGTTGGCGAAAAACAGCGCTCTTGCCAATGCGATCCTAAAAGTGACTAATAATTAAACGGAGAAATCTATGAAACGACGTCAGGTTCTTACGGCTGCGCTAGCTGCTACCTCGGGTGGTCTTGCCACATCGCTCGCGCCCGCTCAGACAGCCGCCTACCCAAGCAAAAATATAAACTACATCATTCCATTCGCTGCAGGCGGGGAATCCGATGCGGTTGCCCGTATGCAAGGCGCATTGTTTCAGCGTAAGTTTCCTGGCAGCAACATGATAGTGATTAATCGTGCTGGTGCTGGCGGTGCTCTAGCGTGGAGCGGGTTGAATCGAGAGCCTGCAGACGGCTATACCGTCATGGGCGCCAATATGCCTCACTTGGTATTGCAGCCGTTGGAAGCTGGCAATCCGTACAAGAGCGAAGACATTGTTTGCGTGTACTTCTTCCATTTCACACCTGACGCCATCGTGGTGCCAACGACTAGCTCTTACAAAACGCTTAAAGACCTGATTGATGATGCTAAGCGCAACCCCGAAAAGGTAACCTTTGCGGGCTCAGGTTTGAATGGTGCGAATCAAGCAGCGACGTTGCGTCTATCGGCCTTGGCGGGTATCAAAGTTACCTACGTACCGTTTAAGGGTACCGGTGATCTTGTAACGTCGGTGGTAGGAGGGCATGTCAGTGCTGCGATGAGCTACAACACTTTAGGCATGCAACAGCGCGATAAAACTCGTATGTTGGCAGTAGCGACCGAGCAGCGCGATCCGAAGTATCCAGAGGTACCGACCTTTAAGGAGTTAGGCTTTAATTGGGTTGATGGTGGCTATCGAGGCATTGCTGTGCCCAAGAGCACGCCGGAGCCGATTCGTCGTCAGGTTTCAGATCTCTTTGCCATGCTCAATAAAGATGACGATATGCGTAAGCGCAAGGCCGCAGCGGGATATGAGTTAGTCGATATTAGTTATGAGCAGATGCCGACTTTTATCAAACAGCGCACGGCTGAGTACCAAGATGACGCAAGGCGATTAGGCCTCCTGAAGTAACTGTTTACGCTTTTTGATCTACAAACCCAAAAAACCGCTTACCGGCGGTTTGGTTCTCATAAATTGAGCCTTGGTTTTTGGCGGGAGGTAGAGGCATTCGCACCGGTGCTTCTCTAAAACGCGGGATGATACTTTCTTCGCCATACAAAAGGCGACTTTTGAAGTCGCCATAGTTGCTTACGCCCATGAGTGGAAATGCATCGCCTGCGGTGACTTCGTAAAGCAACAATCCTCTTGGTCTAGACGACGTGTTTTGCGCCGATCCGTGCACCAATCGCACATGATGGAATGAAGCAGAACCTGCGGGGCCTTCGCAGGGTATTGCTTTGGAGAAATCGACGCCGCAGGTGTCTGGGTCCATCGCGCCACAGAAGTAGCCTTCGGCATCATGGTGGTTAAAGGTCGGGCCTTTGTGGCTACCCGGAACTACAAGCATCGCACCGTTTTCGGTAGTGGTATCGTCCAACATAATGCCGATTGCCAGAATGTCGTCGTTGGTATGCGGGTAAAAAGCCCAATCTTGATGCCACTCTACAGGTGAGCCAAAACCCGGCGCTTTCAAGTTGAGTTTTGAGGTGTTTAATCGAGCGCTTGGCCCTATCAATTGTCGAAGGCATTCGGTTAGGGCAGGTGAGTGCATATAGTCCATAAACACCGGGTTGACCAAATGCGGTTTTTTAATACGCCGCACCCTAGGCTCCTGCGCTGAGTGCCCCGGTTCTAAATCAAAAACATCGGTATGGGTGCATACTTCGCAAGACTGCTCGACAAGATCTGCGAGCACTTTTTTCATTGTTTGGATAGTTGCTTGATCAACAATACCCGGTACGACGATGGCACCTTCTTCTTTGTATTGTTCAATTTGGTTTGCTGTCAGCATTGGCAGGCTTTCATTGGATGATTTCATTTAAGCATAAATGGCAGTAGAGTGGAGGCCGAAAGCACTAGCCGGTATTATTGGATGAGCAGGTATTCTCAATCTTGGGCTTGTCGTACCAAATGACGAAAAAGCTGGGCTGTAATAAGAAAAATCGGAGACAAAAATGGTTCGTTGCAATAAAAAAATAGTGATTCACCTAGCTGCAATGTTTGTAATGGCGTTAACGCAAAACCTTGGCGCTCAAGAATGGCCTAAAGGTAAACCGATCAAAATCGTTGTGGGGTTTGCACCGGCAAGTACTACCGATATCGTCTCTAGGGTCATCTCGGCAAAACTTGCCGAAGTTAATGGCGGCAATTATGTGATCGAAAATAAGCCTGGTGCAGGGGGCAATATCGCCACAGGGCAGGTAAAACGATCACCCGCTGATGGTTACACTGTGTTGGCTCATAGCGTTGCCTATGCAGTAAACCCATCTTTATATGCGAACGCTGGCTATGACGCACTCACGGATTTCATTCCATTGGCAATGGGAGGACGTACGCCAAATATCATTACCGTATACCCAGGTACAGCCGCAAAAGATTTGAAAGAATTGATCGAGCTTTCGAAAAAAGAGCCGTTGAACTATGCCTCTTCCGGCATTGGCACAACCACCCATCTAACCATTGAACGTTTGAAGGTTGCGGCCAAAATAGCCATTACGCATGTACCTTATCAGCCTGCGGCCGCGATTACCGCGGTTATGGGCAACCAGACTCAAATGGCTTCCACCTCTTTGCCACCTGCGGTGCCACAAATTAAAGCGGGAAAGATTCGTGCAATTGCTGTAACCAGCGCTAAACGTTCGCCATTACTGCCCGATGTACCGACGGTGAACGAGCTTGGTTTTAAAGACTTTGATGACCATACATGGATTGGGTTTTTTCTACCGGTTGGGACACCTACGGCGATCGTTGATAAGTTTAATGCCGATATCAACATCGCATTGGACGCCCCAGATGTGAAAGAAAAGTTCGCGCAGGCTGGTTTGGAAATCGTTCGATACAAATCGTCTGAGTTTGGCGCTTTTCTGAAAGCGGAGGTACCGAAGTGGGCCGACGTGGTGAAGAGCTCTGGAGCTAAGGTCGAGTAGCTTTCATGCCCAAAAATTTACGAGATGACGATTTTTTGCAGCCCGAACGAGTAATCGAACTTAATGGTTAGCTTGC
>JAYWIG010000172.1:0-3326 GCA_043789035.1 Betaproteobacteria bacterium | reverse complement strand
ATTGACGTTTGGTATGACCTTGGGCGAAAGGCCGGTGCTACTGGAGGTAAAATATTGGGTGCTGGTGCGGGGGGATTCCTGATGCTGTTTGCTCCAGTTGAAAAACATGCAGCTGTTAAGGCAGCACTTAGCCAATTACGTGAAATTCCAATTGCTTTTGAGCCTTTCGGCAGTCGAATCATTTTCTATAACCATCCGTCCAAAACCTAACTTGCGAGACCTTAAATGACGCCAACAACAAGCTTTGCAGATACCTATCTGAGTCGATTGACACAATTGTTATCTGAGCTGAATCGTCAGCAGATCGACAATGCTGTGAATCTAATTTCTAATGTTTGGCAATCCGGCAAACAAATTATTACTTTAGGTAATGGCGGCAGTTCGATGACCGCTCTACATTTCATTAATGATTGGAACAAGAGCATTTTCTTAAGCTCCGGCAAACCGTTCCGAGGTCGATCTCTCGTGGACAACATGGGGTTAGTCATGAGCTACGGAAATGACATATCTTTTGCAGATATATTTGTAGAGCAGCTTAAAAACATAATGCAACCAGGCGACCTAATCATCGCAATTTCTGGCAGCGGCAACTCCGAGAATGTTGTCAGAGCTATCAACTATGCGAACGATAATGGCGCAATAACGCTCGGGCTATGCGGTTATAAGGGCGGTAAATTAAAAGAGCTCGCTCAGCACACCGTTTGGGCCGAAGTTGAAGATATGCAGTTGTCTGAAGACGTACACGCGATTTTCGGGCACATTGTGATGCAGCAACTATGCGGAGCTCACGCTAAATAAAGCGCGCTCTTTGTATATCGCGAATATGTTGCCATCTATTTATTTAAACAAAAAATAGATTTATTAAAATTTACATCCAAACGCTTACGAGGAAATTTTGAAAAAAGCGCTGATTACTGGAATTACTGGACAAGATGGAGCCTATCTTGCTGAGTTACTACTCGAAAAAGGCTATGAAGTTCATGGTATTAAGCGTCGTGCTTCACTGTTTAATACAGACCGTATCGATCACCTATACCAAGATCCACATGAATCAAATCGAAACTTCGTCCTTCATTATGGCGATTTGACTGATTCGACAAATCTAATACGTATTATCAAACAAGTTCAACCCGACGAGATCTACAATCTTGCTGCGATGAGCCATGTCGCCGTGAGCTTTGACACACCCGAATACACTGCCAACGCAGATGGCATTGGCACCCTTAGAATATTGGAAGCCATTCGATTGCTAGGTATGGAAAAAACCACACGGTTTTACCAAGCCTCTACTTCTGAGTTATATGGCTTAGTTCAGGAAATTCCGCAAAAAGAAACAACGCCGTTTTATCCTCGAAGCCCTTATGCCGTAGCAAAACTATACGCATACTGGATTACAGTCAACTATAGGGAAGCCTACGGGATATACGCTTGCAACGGCATTCTTTTTAATCATGAGTCGCCGCTTCGAGGAGAGACATTTGTAACTCGAAAGATTACGCGAGCGTTAGCGCGCATCAAACTGGGATTACAGGATTGCCTGTATTTAGGCAACCTCGACGCCCTGCGGGACTGGGGGCACGCTCGCGACTACGTTCACATGCAGTGGCTAATGATGCAACAAGATACTGCTGAAGATTTTGTGATCGCTACCGGTGTGCAATACAGCGTTCGGCAGTTCGTTGACGCTGCGGCAACCGAACTAGGCATAAGAATTTCCTGGAATGGCCAAGGCGTTAATGAGAAAGGTATCGATCAAAATGGAAAAGTGATCGTTCAAGTAGACGCGCGGTATTTCCGACCTACAGAAGTAGAAACATTACTTGGTGATCCTACAAAGGCTCGAATCAAGCTTGGTTGGGTGCCTACAACGACTTTCGAACAACTCGTTTCAGAAATGGTTCGAGAAGATCTCAAGAGCGCTGAGAGAGATGAGCTAGTCAAAAAGCACGGATTCGCCGCCTACAACTATCACGAGTAAAAATGATGTTGAAAAACCCAAAGATTTACATTGCTGGACACAAAGGGATGGTTGGGTCAGCCATTGCGCGTCGCTTGGAGAAAAGTGGATATACACAAGTTATCACTCGTACGCATAATGAATTAGATCTCACAGACCAAGCGGCGGTTTCAGCGTTCTTAAAAGCGGAAAAACCGGACTACGTATTTTTAGCGGCAGCAAAGGTCGGTGGCATTCAGGCAAACAATACTTATAGAGCCGATTTTCTGTATCAGAACTTAATGATTGAGGCCAATATCATCCATGCCGCGTGGGAGGCCGGCGTCGAACGGTTACTATTTTTAGGTTCAAGCTGTATCTATCCACGAGACTGTTCCCAGCCCATCAAAGAGGAATATCTCTTAACTGGGCCACTCGAACCCACAAATGAACCTTATGCAATAGCGAAAATTGCCGGCGTGAAGCTTTGCGAAAACTACAACCGTCAGTTTGGAACCAAATACCTCTCGGCAATGCCCACAAATTTGTACGGTCCCAACGATAACTATGACTTAAACAATAGTCATGTTTTACCTGCATTGATTCGGAAAGCACACGAAGCAAAAATCAATGGCGGCAAAGAGCTGGTTGTTTGGGGCTCGGGCCAGCCAATGCGTGAATTTCTATATGTCGACGACATGGCAGATGCCTGCGTTTTCCTGATGGAGAAGGAAATATTGGGCGGCTTATTTAATATTGGGACGGGAGAAGATACGACTATTAGAGAGTTAGCAGCCTCAGTGTTAAACGCTATCGATTTTGACGCTAAACTGACTTTCGACGTTTCTAAACCGGATGGCACACCGCGAAAATTACTTAACGTTGAAAAAATGGCAAATTTAGGTTGGAAATCCTCGACATCACTGCGGGACGGAATACGCTTAGCCTATACGGATTTCTTGGCTAAATTAAACGCCTAGCAATGACGCAGCCTTTAGTTACGATCGTTGTTCCATCGTTTAATCAAGGGCAATTCCTCGATAAAGCGTTAACTTCAATATTTTCTCAAGAAATAGCGGTAGAAGTTTTTGTAATGGATGGCGGTTCTACAGATAACTCTAGGTCTGTAATCTTAAAATGGGAGCACTTACTTGCTGGTTGGAGAAGCCATCCAGATGGTGGTCAATCGAAATCCATCAACGAAGGAATCGCTCTGGGCAAAGCGCCATTTGTATCCTGGTTGAACAGTGACGATTGGCTTTTGCCGGGCGGACTAAAAACCTTAACTGAAGCGCTATTGGAAAACTCAAAAGTTCCAGCGGTTTACGGGCGTGTTATCAACCGCATAGAGAACAGTGGTCGTGAAAATGCCGTTTGGGTTGAACCATTT
>JAYWIG010000171.1:0-11980 GCA_043789035.1 Betaproteobacteria bacterium | reverse complement strand
AGGGGCATGTAAGGTTGTCGGGTTCAACGGTCGGAGCACGGATGCGGCCGGTGGTATTTGGGGTTCTATAGCCGAACAACTTGGAAAATCATCGCAATTTGCGAGTTATGTCGCTCCGTTGTTGAAGGCTCCTGGCCCCGAGGCATGGAAACAACTGCTTGGCGTCGAACCAATAGTCTTGTTTCTTGATGAGCTACCCCCGTACCTTGAATACGCTGTTGCAGTGCCCGTTGGAAACGGAGACTTAGGCATAGTGACAACCGCTGCCTTAGCTAATTTGTTTGTTGCAGTCGCTGACATGAATAATGTTTGCCTTGTGTTATCTGACTTGGCGGGTTCGAATTTCAGTATTGGTCAGTCCAAGCTTCAGGATGCATTCAATCGTGCTGTTCAAGGCATTAGTTCCGAAGCGCGACGTATAGCGGTACCAATTACGCCGGTAAATCCTAATGGAGACGAGCTCTACCACATTCTGCGCAAGCGTTTGTTCGCGCAAGTTGCCCCTGAAGCCGAAATAAAGCAAGTGGCTGAGCGTTATCGGGAGGCTTTGCGTGAAGCGGTACAAATGGGTTTAACGACTACATCGCCCGAGGCGTTGTTCACCCGCGTAATTGATGCTTACCCGTTCCACCCAGATCTGCGTGAGCTTGTCGGAAAATTTAAAGAGAACGAGGGTTTTCAGCAAACACGAGGTGTTATTCGATTAATGCAGATGGTGGTATCTAGCCTTTGGAAATCTGACCGCGCAGCCAGCATTGAATTGATCCATCCTTATGACATCGATTTGAATCTTGATGAAATAGCGTCGGAGGTGCGCACTATTAACCCCACTCTTAGCGAAGCCATTGCGCACGACATAGCGCACGCAGGTGACGCCGAAGTAGAACAAATCGATTTAGCGAACGGCAATTCCGACGCTTCCGATGCTGCCCGCTTAGTTTTAATTGCCTCGTTATCAACTACGCCCGGCGCGATTCACGGCCTGCGAGAATACCAATTAGTCGATTGCTTGCAGCGGCCTGGTCGCGATCTTTCGACTTTCAAAGCCAATGTACTTGATAAGCTGGCAACTCGCGCCTGGTATCTTCATCACTCTGCCGATGGCCGCCTCTATTTCAAAAACCAGCAGAACTTGGCAGCCAAGTTACGCTCGATGGCGCTTTCGCTGCATCCAGAAACTGTGGAGCGGATGTTGCGTGATCATTTGGCAACTTACTTTTCAATTTCGCTACGTGACTGTTACCAAGTTGTAAAGATACTGCCGCCGCCCGATGAAGTGCAAGTCGAGCTTGAAAAAACGACCTTAATTATTGTGCGTCCTGGCAGCCAAGCAAATCAGCTACCTATCTCTGCGGATTGGCAAGCTTGGTGGGAGCAGCAACAGTACAAAAACCGTATTATTTTCCTAACAGGTTCGCGCGACACCTACCAAAAGGTGCTCGACTCTGCACGCCAAACTCGCGCGCTACAAAGGATTGAAGACGAATTGAAGTCGGAAAATACGCCATCCGACGATCCTCAGTGGCGCGCGCTTGATGCATTACGTGACCGCGTCGGTTTACAGTTCACTGCCGCCCTGAAAGAGGCCTTCGACCATGTAGTCTATCCGTCGATTAGTTCCGCTTTGCGAGCAACCGGCACTGATTTAGCTTTTGCGGGAAATCAAAGTGGCGAAGCTACGTTGCGTCATACGCTTGAGGGCGCGCAAAAATTTACTACAAAAATTGATGAAGAGAGTTTTCGCGCTCGCGCCGAAGCCCGATTGTTTGGTTCCGAAGAAACAAAAACAGTTCTCTGGTCAGACCTTAAGCGCGCAGCAGCTGTAAATACCAACTGGCCGATACATAAAGTATCTGCCCTTGATGACCTGAAGGCGGAATGCCTCCGGCGGGGTCTTTGGCGCGAAGAAGGGAACTATATTCGACGTGGCCCATTTGCCCCTCCGCTTCCCGAAGTGGTGGTGCGAGAACTATCGGTGCAAGAAGAAAGCCCTGGCTACACTTTTTTAAAAATTGAGCCTCTACACGCCCCCTCAGTTGCGTTTGAAACTGGCGACGCCGAACCGACTGGCGCTTCGTCGCCAGTGCCAATACCCACTCGTTTTGAAGCTACCGCTTTGCGTTATCGGTTTCTTGCACATGATCCTGCCGATCTTGCTCGGACTAGTGCTGTTAAAGATTGGACGGCGAAGCTGCGGCTTAAACACCAACTGCACAACCGTGGCGACCACTTTGAGTTGGTACTGCTTGCTTTGCCCAAAGCTGGAAACATCGCAATTCGCTACTCTACCGATGGCTCATCGCCCGCGAGTGTCGGTACTGCAACGTATGACGGCCCTATTCGAGTGCCTTCAAATTGTCGGGTGGTGTGCGCTGTTGCCATCTCAGCCGAATACGATCTCAATTCCGAAACAATCCGCATCACTATTCCGCAAAAGGGGGAGGGTGAGCGCCCTGCGATTGATGTTGTAAAACCAGCTCGCTGGTCCCAGCTTACAAAGCTCGATGATTCGGGTGTTGTGTGGGATACGCTCGCGCGCTTGGAAAAGTCGCAGGGATTGTTAGTGCATGACGTCAGCCTCACTGCAGAAAGTGCCGATGGACTTCAAAACGTGGAGTACTCAGGTTCGCTAGCTGCTGGCTACGACGCGCCAGCTTTGAAATTGATCACCCAAAACCTGCAAACAATAGTTGGCAACGGTAGCCTGCGAATGACCCTCGGAAGTTTGGCGTTCCCATCAGGTCAAGGGCTGCTGGATTGGCTAAAAGCCACCAATCAACCCTTCAATGCAGGTAAGGTTAGCCAAGCGACAGGCACACCTGCAAATCAATCCGGTGGTCAATAAAAATGGCTCGTGCACCGTCGCTAATCAACCGTAAGGCTATTGGTTTAGGTTTTTTGCCAGAGGAAGCCCGCCACGGTTTTTTAATCGATATTCCAAAGGGTAGCCGGCTTGACGATATGGTTTGCATTACTGAGCACCGCGGTAACGATCTAGACAGCCTGGGCGCACGAATCATTGATGCACCGCAACCAAACGACCCTGCGCTTCGCGTAATCATCGACCGGAACCGCTGGGCGTCGTTAGCACCCGCTTTTTGGGAGGAAGCTAACCGTCGCTTACGAGCTAACGGCCTACCAGTTGCCAAATATCAAAAAAATCCCGCTAGACCGGTACCTGTACACCCATCGTTAGGTAAAGAGCTTTGTGTGCTGTGTTGGGCCGTTGAAGATGCTTCGCCAGACGACATTCCCAATGCCTTGCATAATTGGGAAGCCTTGGCACCCGAGGAGCGCTGGTGGCTGTTTACTATGACCGTAGCTACCACAGGCCAAGCAATGCAAAAAGGCATTGGCTGGCGCAAAGCGTTAAGAGCGGCGCTGGCCGACAACCCATTTGTTAAAGGAGAGGGCTTGTCGCCTAAAGCTCGTCGCGAGTTGTTAGGGCATTCGCAACTTTCCCTTTCTTTGTAAGCTTATGTCTACTTTTATCGAATCACAATTTCCAATTGCGCGTCTTTCAGCCGAAGCTTACAAAGAACGCAAATCGAATAACAGTCAAACGTTGACACGCCTCGGTAAATGGTGGGGTCGCAAACCCCTAATTCTCGTGCGCGCCTCAATTCTAGGTATGTTGATGCCTGCAAGCCCAGACATAAAAAAAGACCGCGAAATTTTCTTAAAAATTTTGACGATGGATGACAACGGTACGTGGGAGCGTTGCAAAGATTTTTCCTCCTCAGTGCCTTGGCGCACCAAGGACGGGCCAAGTCGCGAGATGTTCGATGCAATGCCCTATGCCGAACGCATAACCTACTGCGATAGGCCCGAGAACGTTGAAGGGCCAAGCCCTGCTGCATGGGCTGACATTAACGCCCATCTCGGTACTACCGCGAATCGTCTTTCTGAACTGATCGAGCAGCTCGGTAAGCGAACTTTTGGACATACGCCTCGCGTTGGTGATAGTTTTTGCGGTGGCGGCTCAATTCCGTTCGAGGCTGCGCGTATTGGTTGTGAAGCATTTGGTTCAGATCTAAACCCAGTGGCTGGTCTATTAACATGGGCAAGTTTAAATCTGCTGGGCGGTGGCAAAGCCGTACAAGAAGAGGTTATGCGGGTGCAGGCTGAGGTATTAGCGGCTGCTGATGAACAAGTGACTGCTTGGGGTATTGAGCACAACGATCGGGGCGAACGGGCGGATGCATACCTGTACTGCGTGGAGGTAAAGCCCGAAGGCTGCGATTACTTCATTCCACTCGCACCAAGCTGGTTGATTGGTGAAAAATCAAAAGTCGTTGCAAGATGGATTCGTGTGCCAGGGTCCGATCAACTTCAGCCAGAAATTGTCACGGTCTCAGACGCTGAACTAAAGCTTTACAAGGAAAAAAAAGGTGCTACCGCAGCTGATAGCCGTGTACTTGATCCCTTTGACGCAAACCGCTCTTGGTCGATTGAAGCGCTGCGTGGGCCAACCGGTTTACGCCGCTGGGTTAACGACGATGTTTCACCGCGCGTTGGCGATGTTTTTCAAGAGCGCCTGTACTGCATCCGCTGGGTGAAGATAGTAATGGTGAACGGTAAATCAAAGGAGATTCGCCGCTACGCAGCGCCCGATAATTCGGATGCGCAGCGAGAGAAAATGGTAGGGACATTACTGAAAAAATGCTTTGCGCGATGGCAACATAACGGCTTCATCCCGTCAAAGGCTATTCCTGAAGGGGGAGATAAAACTGAAGAACCAATTCGTAATCGTGGATGGACTCAATGGCATCATTTGTTCACCCCACGGCAGCTATTAACCCATGGTTTATTAGCAGAGCTTTCATTTAAATTGACTAAATCGAAAGCGGCAAAAGTGGGCTGTTTACTTGGCCTTGGGCGAATGGCGAATTGGGATTCGAGGCTCTGCCGTTGGAGGCCTGATCCGGCGGGTGAGGGCGTTCTGGACGTTTTCAGTAATCAAGCGCTCAATACACTTTTTAATTTTGGAAATAGAGGGGTAGAAAAATTAGGTACCGCGTGGCTTGTAAATTTTCAGGAGGGAAAGCAAGCTTCAAGTAACGGCTATGTAGTTGTTCAGGACGCGCGCGATGTAACTAACGATTGCGATTTCTGGATTACAGATCCGCCTTATGCGGATGCAATTAACTATCACGAGTTGAGTGACTTTTTCCTCGCTTGGTACGACAAGCAGCTAGGTAATGTATTTCCTGAATGGGTTGCTGATTCTCGTATAGAGTTGGCGGTTCGTGGAGACGGCGAAAATTTCCGCCGGTCTATGGTCGAGATTTATAAAAACTTGGCGCTTCATATGCCTAACAATGGCTTGCAGATGGTCATGTTTACTCATCAAGACCCTGCTGTTTGGGCTGATCTTGGAATGATTCTGTGGGCCGCTGGATTGAAGGCCACGGCGGCATGGACCATAAGCACTGAAACTGAAGCCGTCGGGATAAAAAAAGGGAATTACGTTCAAGGCACTGTTTGCCTAGTGCTTCGGAAACGTATCGCGAACGAACCAGGGTTTTTAGATGAGGTGTACCCGCTGGTGGAAGATGAAGTTAAACGCCAGATTGCCTCCATGCAGGCGCTGGACGAAAGCGGCGAGCCTAACTTTAACGACGCTGACTACCAATTGGCTGCTTACGCAGCGGCGCTAAAGGTACTAACGCAGTACGGTAACTTAGACGGTAAAGACGTTGAACACGAGGTATTCGCCGAGCGAGGCAAAGGTGAAAAAAGTGACTTCCAAACAGTAATTGAGCGCGCGCTCACAATTGCTTGCGATACGCTAATTCCCCGCGGTCTAGACAACTGCTGGCGTGACCTTTCTTTGGTAGAACGTTATTACCTGCGCTCGCTGGATATCGAGAGTCGGGGTGAACGCCGAAAGGGCATGTATGAAGAGTTGGCCCGCGGTTTCGGTGTTACTGACATCAAACCGCTACTAAAAAGTGACAAGGCCAACGGCACCCGTATGTTTACCCCGACGGGCTTAGCCACCAGCGTGATGGGCCAGTTAGTAGGGCAAGAGCAGGCGACTGGCGGCTTATCTAATACGCGGGGCCGTGCCAGTGCAGCAGGCCCGCACCCGTTTGCTGGGTCGCCATTACGGCACTTAATGTTTGCGCTGCGTGAGACTGCTGGTGCGGGCAATAACCCCGAGCCGGGGCGGCAATATGTTCGTGACACGTTTGGCCAAGGCTATTGGGGCAAACGTGAAGGGTTCGTTAACTTGCTTGAATGGCTTGCCGCGCTGGGAAATGCTAAAGGCATGGGCGAGTGGGGTGCTGATTCAGACGCCGCCCGAATTTTGGCCGGTCGACTTAGAAATGATGATGCGTAATCAATGCCGCCGAATAAAGAGCCAGAATTGAACCAAGAAAAAACGCCGAACCTTACTGCGTTTGAAGGGCGAGAAATACGAAAAGTATTCCATGCAAACGAATGGTGGTTTTCGATTATTGACGTGGTTCAGGCGTTGGTGGGTGGTGACCGCCCCCGCAAATATTGGAACGATTTAAAAAAGAAGCTGATTGCCGAAGGTTATTTTGAAGTGTCCGAAAAAATCGGACAGTTGAAAATGCTGGCGCCGGACGGCAAACAGCGCATGACCGATTGCGCCAATACCGAAACTCTTTTCAGGATCATTCAAACCATACCCAGCCCGAAGGTAGAGCCACTAAAACGGTGGCTAGCCAAAGTAGGTAAGGAACGGCTTGACGAGTTGGAAAACCCCGAATTAGCTATGGGGCGGATGCAAGAACTTTACGAAAAAAAGGGCTACCCGAAAGAATGGATTGACAAACGCCTACGCGGCATCGCGGTACGCCAAGATTTGACGGATGAATGGAAAGCGCGCGGGGTTACATCAAACCTAGAATTTGCGATATTAACTAATGAGATCATGCAAGGTACGTTTGCCCTTAAAGTGGACGAATACAAACAAGTAAAGTCGTTAAAGAGCGAAAACTTGCGTGATCACATGACTGATATTGAGCTGATCTTAACCATGCTGGGCGAAGCCACCACTACAAAGCTGCACCGCGACCGCGACTCGAAAGGAATTGCACCACTAGAAAAAGACGCCAAGGATGGTGGCGCAGTGGCAGGGCGTACACGTAAGGATATTGAAAAGCAAAGCGGAAAGCCGGTGATCTCGAATAACAATTTTAAGAAGTTACCTAACAACGCGCCGAAGCAAATTAAAAAGATTGATAAAGCCTGATGCAACGCCACTCTAGTCGCCGAGGCCGACTCGATCAAACCGTGCTGGCGCAGCGCTTATCCGGTGCAATGAGCTATGACCGAATCGCTGGGTATTTCCGGTCGAGTTTATTTGAAGTGGCTGGTGAAGCCCTCGCAAGCGTAGCCGGGCCAGTTCGTATTATTTGTAATTCGGACTTGGACCCACAAGACCTTATTACTGCCGCAGCTGCACAAGCTGCCCTGCGCCGAAGTTGGTGCGCGGGCAAACCTGAAGATGCACCACCTGCCGCGATGCCACGATACCGGGCGCTTTACGCTGCATTGACCAGTAAGAAAATGGAAGTGCGGGTGTTGCCTAATTCAGCGTTTGGCCTAATTCATGGCAAGGCAGGTGTGGTGCGTTATGCAGATGGCAAAGCTACCTCTTTTTTAGGCAGCGTGAATGAAAGCCTTTCAGCTTGGAAGTTAAACTACGAGCTACTTTGGGAGGACGATCACCCCGACACCATCGCTTGGGTGCAAGAGGAGTTCGACGCACTTTGGAACGATGCGCGCGCTGTGGATTTGGCTTGTTGCCCGTTTATTGTTCAAGACGTGCAACGTATCTTTTCGCGTCACGTAATCGAACCCGCTGATTTGGTAGCAATATCAGATCCAACCATGGCAGCGGCGGCCGCTGCAATTGAAACGCCAGTGTATCGAAGAGAACAAGGGCTTTGGCCTCACCAAAAATATTTTGCGCGTCTTGCGTTGGAACGGCACCGCCTAGGTGGTGCTCGCTTGGTGTTAGCGGATCAAGTTGGTTTAGGCAAAACAGTACAACTGGCAATGGCTGCAATGCTGATGGCCTTAGATGACCCAGACGGTGGCCCGATTTTGGTATTAGCCCCTAAGCCTTTGCTCCAACAGTGGCAAGATGAGTTGATGGAGCTTCTTGAGCTTCCATCAGCCCGCTGGACTGGTCAAGCTTGGGTTGACGAGAACGATTTGGAATATCCATCAGACGGTGTCAAGTCTTTGAGTAAATGTCCTCGCCGGATCGGCTTGGTGTCACAAGGGTTGGTTGTACGAGGTTTGGCTGAAGCAGTGAACCAACTGCTAAGCCGTCGATATACTTGCGTGATCGTGGATGAGGCACACCGCGCTCGTCGTCGTAAAGTGCCCAAGGTCGATGCTAATGCTGATGAGGTCAACGAGCGCGCCGACCCCAATAAGCTGATGGCTTTTTTACGCGCGCTCGGCCCTAAAACTAAAAGTATGTTGTTGGCCACTGCTACGCCGGTACAGCTTCATCCGGTTGAAGCTTGGGATTTATTGCATATATTGGCGCAAGGTAATGACGGCGTTTTGGGTGGGTGGACTCATTCAAGCCCATGGTTTCAAGCTAGCCGATGCCTTGACATTGCCACTGGAGACGCCACTGTACCTACCGCCGATGCAAGAGAAGGCTGGGAGTATGTTCGCGACCCGTTGCCGTCTAAGTTTGAAAATACGGCCTTTGACCGGATTCGGCGCAACCTTGACGCAGCCGATGCAAAATGGCAATTTACACCTGAAAGTCTCAATCAATTATCACCCGTGATTCGTCGTGTGCAACTCGAAAACGAGTTGCTGCCGGAATACGGTAGCAAGTTTAATCCGTTGCTACGCTGCATAGTTCGCCGCACGCGTGCATACCTTGAGGCGACCATTAACCCTGCTACCGGTGGCTATTTTTTGCCCAAAGTTACGGTGAAGTTATTTGGTGAAGATGCCGAGGGCGCGTTGGTTTTGGGCAGCTACTTGCGTGACGCTTACAGCGAAGCTGAGACTTTTTCTCAGTTACTTCAGCAACGTGTTAAAGGTGCAGGATTTTTCAAAACGCTGTTGCTTCGCAGAATGGGCAGTTCAATGGAGGCGGGGCGGCGTACCGTAGCTAAGTTGCTTGGCGAAGAGCCTGACATCGCTGATGAAGAAGACGAGGATGACGTTGAAGACAATCTGGCAGACCAAGCAGGTAAGCCACCGCAGGTAATCAGTGATTTTAAAAGTTTTACCGAAGCGGAAATCGCGTCGCTTCGACGTTGTTTGGACCTGCTTAAACAAGGCGGCAACAATGACCCTAAGTTGGCAGCGCTCATTAGTTATTTGCTTGGGTACCCAGGTGTAACCCAAAGTTGGTTGGGCCGAGGCTGCATTTTGTTTTCACAGTATTACGACACGGTCCGATGGATAGGCGACGAAATGGCCAAACGAACCGAGTTTGCGGACATGGATATTGGGCTTTATGCCGGAAGTAATCGTTCTGGATTTTGGCGAAACGGTCGATTTCAGCGTTGTGATCGTAACGTGTTAAAAGACCGAGTGCGGGCTGGCGAAATTACGCTGCTTCTTGGCACAGATGCTGCTTCTGAAGGTCTTAACTTGCAACGCCTTGGCACCCTTATCAATATAGATTTACCTTGGAACCCTACACGGTTGGAGCAACGCAAGGGGCGCATTCAGCGGATAGGCCAAATTCGAGACGAAATTTGGATTGCCAACCTTCGCTACCGTGATTCTGTCGAAGATCGCGTTCATCAAGTATTGGCTGAACGATTAGAAGCAATTCACAGCCTTTTCGGCCAGATTCCAGATACGCTTGAAGACGTATGGGTTCATCTAGCGATGAATGAAGAAGCTGCCGCTAATCAACTAATTAATCGTGCAACCGCAACCCGCAATCCGTTTGATGTTAAGTACAGCAAGGTCGAGGACGCTGATTGGGAAACATGCGTGTCGGTGTTAAATGCGGTGAGCACGAAGGAGCTGTTGTCTAAGGGGTGGTGATAACTCGCCGTTATTGCTTGGGCAAAGCACTGCGACAGTAAAAGGCCTTGGCACTTAACGAAGTGCCTGTCTGTCAATCAAGGCATTAAGTTAAGAATATTGCCATATCGTTACGCTAATCAACGCAAGCCGTCGAATTTATTCGATGCTTAGGAGTCAACTAGGGCACATTGGAATCACGTTGCTGAATCTAGTGCGCGCGACCGGCAGATCGATTAATTGAATCGAAGTAAATTTCCATGTCGGCCGGATTCTCAATATCGTGAATTTCTGCAACTGACGAAAGTAGATCAATCAGGCCATCGAATTTTGCTGTGCTGTTGGATTTCGAGACAACAACGTGCCTTTCGGTAGTACCGCCAAACATCTCAACCGCAGTTTTCATAAGGAGGCATTTTGCTTGCGCGTGTAAAGTTTTATTTCGCAGCGCATCATCCGTAATGCCTTCAAACTCAATTGTCTCGGTAATGTTTAGCACTCCATTTTTAATTGCAAATTCTGCGGTTAATCCATGGGTAGCAGAAATTGGGTATCGCGGAATTACTTTGTGATCGGCAATTTCGGCTACTGATTTCCCAAGAAGGCCCATCGATTTAAACTGTTTTTGGAGCTTTGTTCTTACCCTTGATTTATGGCTCGTTCGTAGGCTTGTAGGTTGGTTTTTTATAGGTATAGGCAGCACTGATTCTTGCATGATTGCTGCGACTTGGTTATCAAAAGAACTTTGATTTTCATAGCAAAAAACACCTTCAAAGTCGTGAAGGCGAATTGTGCTTCTGTTGAGCGTTAACAAGTTTCGAGCTAACTGCAAGTTAGGGCAATTGTTAAAAAGCATACCGAGAGATGACCTCATCTGCGTAAGGCTGTCAAGTTTAAATTCACGGTTGATCGAAGTGAATTTCTTCGTATCCTGAAGAGTGTGAATTGTCCACTGTTGATGTGCGTCAATTATCGCTACGCCCACGCAGAGAACGTCCAGTCGTTCGATCGACGGGTGCATTGTAATAAGACTGTATGAAGCGTTTTTAATCATAGGATTGAGTTTGCCCTATTTGTTCTGATTTGTCTCGCCGGAGAAACCCACCATTCGATCATGTAATTTCGTTCTACATCGCTGAGCCATTGCTCAGGTAATGTCGATAAAGTAGCAGACATCCACTCAGTCGGAAGTTTCGATATACTTTCTAAGACGCTGCTTGGTTTTTCATAAACAAAGCGTTCTTCCCAAACTGCTTTAGTCATAATTGTATTGCAATCACTCTGGAGTGGTGGGTCTGGCATCGGCCACCCATGATGCCGCCAAGATCGACTGAAGTCGATTGGTTTCAAGGTTATTTCACCAAGTATGTTGATGTATAAATAATTGCCTAGATGTCGATCATCGTTGTGAGTAAATACATCTACTCCATAGATCCTGCTAAACAACTCGGAATTGTGTACTTTTTGCCAAGCCGTAAGGCAATCCTCACTACCAGCTAGCCATTGAGATCCAAATAGGTACACTCCCGGATCTGACTTCAATTCGATAATTTCGAAAGGCGGAGTTGGTAACCCGATGTCTCTGGCGAGGCTAGAACAAATCCATTCTGTAGAAGGAAGGTGCCGCGCTTTTTTTTGACCTTTGCAAAGATATTGCTCTGTAGATTGTTCACAAACTGCGATAAAGTCAGCATCAGCTGAAGTTGGAGCAGGTCTGGTCCTGTCGCAGGAAACGGCTAAAAAGCTTGATTGGCGCATTGGTGGTTTCAAGACAACTTGCGTAAGTGTACCAGAGGTTTTAGCTGCCCTTTTTTGGACATGGAAATCGCTACTTTCACTTAACTCAAAGTTAGTGAAAATATCTTAGAAACGAAAAAAGGCCACGCCCCTTTACGAAGTGCAGCCCTTTCAGTAGCAGTCTCAAACGCCCTAATTACTGTGTAAACCGGGCATTCAAGTTCGCAGTATGGATTACATATCCATG
>JAYWIG010000170.1:0-3338 GCA_043789035.1 Betaproteobacteria bacterium | reverse complement strand
CCGCCAATAACTTGTCAATCATTCGACGAGAAAACACGCCGCCGCTGTCAATATTGAGCTTGAGCAAATTGCGAGTTGGGTGAGCCAGAATATTCTTTTGCTGGCGCTCCAGCATTTCCATATCTTCGCTAAATATCTTGCCTTGGCCTTCACGTATGCTGGCCGTTAAGCCTTTGTCGCTGGGGTTGAATTTGCGAGCCATGCCCCAGAAATACCAAATTGAGGTTTCAGTTTCTGGGGTGATGAAATCGGTCACGATGCTATAAACTTTATGCTCATCATTGGCGTTATAGCCACCATGGCCAGCGTGGGCTACACCGACTTCGATCATCACATGGCTAGGTGGTGTAAAGCGGCATACTTGCCAGCGATCCACCGGTACATCGTCAGCTAAATGGTTGCCGCGCAAGGCCATGCGCCAAAAGGGCGGAGCGCTGATGTTTTCCATAAACCTGCTGGTCACTACGCAGCCCGCTTCAATTGCGGTTTTGCAGGGCGTATCATCAATTTCTTTTTGACCTATGCTGCTGGCGTGCACATAGGTTTCATGCGTTAAATCCATCAAGTTATCAATCATCAAGCGATAGTCGCAATTGATGTGATACATGCCGCCGCCATAGGCCCAGTTCGAGTTGTCATGCCATTGTTGATGGGGAATCAAGGTCGCATCTGCTTTTGAAGCGTCGCCGGGCCATACCCAAATAAAACCATAACGCTCTTGAACTGGGTAGCTACGGATTGCTGGAAAAGCCTGGACTCTTTGGCCGGGCATTGCAATCGTTTTCCCGTCGCAGCCCATTTCAAGCCCGTGGTAGCCGCAAGTAAGCTTGCCTTCGACGACCTTACCTAACGATAAAGGCGCACCACGATGAGGGCAAAAATCTTCTAACGCAGCTACCTTGCTCTCAGCACCCCGGTAGAACACGATGGTTTCATTGCAGATGGTTCTACCGAGTGGTTTTTCGTCAATTTCATCTGCGGAACAAGCAACATACCAAGTATCTTTAATGAACGTCATATCGAAAAGATCTTGCCCGGATTCATAATGTTGTGTGGGTCAAGCGCTTGCTTGATGGTGCGCATCATTGCGACCGCACCAGCACCAGCTTCGGTAACAAGGAAATCCATCTTGTGTAACCCAACGCCGTGTTCACCGGTACAAGTGCCTTCAAGTTTTAAAGCACGTGTTACTAATTTATGGTTTAAATCTTCCGCGATTAGGCGCTCATTCGGGTCGTTCGGATCAAGGATGTAACCAAAATGGAAGTTACCGTCACCGACGTGGCCGACTAAGAAGTAAGGAATGCCGCTGGCATCGGTTTCTGCAATGCTGTCGAGCAAGCAATCGGCTAATCGCGAAATGGGTACGCAAGTGTCGGTACTAATAATTTTGCAGCCGGCACGGCTCTGTAGCGCGGCAAAATAGGCATTGTGCCTTGCCGTCCAAAGTTTGGTGCGTTCTTCTGGTGTGCTGGCCCAATCGAAGGCGGCACCACCATTTTCAGAAGCAAGCTCTTGAACGGTTTCAGCTTGTTCTTTCACGCTGGCGGGCGAGCCATGAAATTCCATCAGCAACATGGGCTCTTCGCGCAGGGTGAGTTTGCTGTGTTTATTGACCATGCGAATGGTGTTCGCATCGATTAACTCAACACGTGCAATTGGTACGCCGAGTTGAATAATTTGAATCGTTGTTTTGACAGCATCGGCAATGGATGGAAACGAACAAACCGCTGCACTAATGGCTTCAGGAATGGGGTAGATTCTTAAGGTGATTTCAGTAATTACGCCTAAGGTGCCTTCGCTGCCCACCATTAAGCGGGTAAGGTCATAACCTGCGCTGGACTTTTTTGCGCGTGTGCCGGTTCGAATAACTTCGCCGCTCGACGTAACGACTTCTAGGCCCAATACATTTTCACGCATGGTGCCGTATCGAACCGCATTGGTTCCGCTGGCACGAGTAGCGCTCATGCCGCCTATGGTTGCATCCGCACCAGGGTCAATCGGGAAAAACAAACCGGTACTTTTTATTTCGTCGTTTAACTGCTTGCGGCATACACCTGCTTGCACAGTGACGGTTAAATCTTCGGCATTGATGCTAAGCACCTTGTTCATGCGGCCCATGTCGATGCTAATGCCACCTTGCACCGCAAGGACATGGCCTTCTAAGGACGAACCCACGCCAAAGGGAATCACAGGTACTTTGTATTGCGCCGCTAGGGTGACTGCATCGGCTACATCTCTGGTGTCTTCTGCAAAAACGACAGCGTCAGGGGGCGGGATGTCATAGCTAGATTCATCTTTGCCGTGGTGCTGGCGAATAGCCATAGCCGTTGAACAATTCGCTCCGAAACGGGCCTTGAGCGCGTCAATCAGTGCTTGTGGCACTGGGCGCTGTGTCACATCGGGTAGTAAATGGGTGTGTCCGGTAGGGGCGTTCATGGTGTAACTCCATCAATATGTTTCATGCACAAGTCAACTATTGTAGGCTGAGGTATGCGATTGCGCTCATCACGATGACGGCGCCTAGCATTTGGATGTTTGTGACTGTTTGCCCAAGAATGAGGAATCCCATCACTAGGGCAGCAATCGGTTCGAAATTAAGCAATACGGTATTGTTTGCGGTGCCGAGTTTCGGTAAAAGTACAAAAAGTGCGGTAAATGCAGAGCCATAAAAAATGCTCAGTAGCACCAAGCAAACCCAGCCCTTAGGAGAGTGCGGGAATGCGAAACCGGTTGTCGCTAAGCTCACCACAAGCACAATGACGCCAACCGTTGTCATGCTTAGCAAAGCACGCACTCGGCCGTCGACACCCTTCATCCACCTCGACGTGAGGAAAAGCGCGGTCGCAAAACTGAGCGAAGCCATTAACCCATAAAGAACGCCAGGGCCTATATCGCTCCAGCGGCGGCTGATTTCTTCAATGGAACCTAATTTACCTACTACATCAAGCGCCAAGGTTAAACCGAGCAGCACTATCGGCATTGCAATCCAGGTGCGCTTTTTCGGCAGTTCCCCGCCTATCAGCCAAGATATAAGTGCCATCACAATGGGGAAAGTGTTGAAAACTAACAGAGCAAGTGCAACGGGAATTCGAGCAACCGCGCTGTAAAGGCAATAGCTTTGCCAAGCGATCAGCCCCCCGATGACTATCCCCCTGCCGACTAAGCCTCTGGTAAGGTTTATGGGTACTTTAAAGAAAGATATCAACGCAATAAGGCAAGCCGCTGTGGCAAAGGAGCGTACGGTAACAGCGGTAGTGACGCCCAAGCCATCGTCAAAAGCAAAGCGAGCGGCAATGTGGTTGCTAGCGAATACCGTGGCGGTGAACAGCATTAAA
>JAYWIG010000169.1:0-3345 GCA_043789035.1 Betaproteobacteria bacterium | reverse complement strand
TGGCAAGCACCCCATCGACCTCAATGCCCACGGCCTCTTAATGAATAAACTTGTGCGAGGCAATTACTTCGCCAAGGCGGCCGTGGAAATGGCGATGCTCGACTTAGCAGCGCGGCAACTCGAACTACCAGCCTATGCTTTACTGGGCGGCAAAGTTCACGATAGCTTACCGCTTGCGTGGACTTTAGCCAGCGGCAACACTGAGCAGGATATTGCCGAAGGTGAAGAGAAGATCGACCTGAAGCTACACAATATTTTCAAACTAAAAATTGGCTATAACGAACCGGCGCAAGATATTGCTCATGTGAAAAGGATTGCGGAACACTTTGCAGGTAGAGCCAGAGTACAGGTCGATGTAAACCAAGCATGGAGCGAATCGATTGCGAACAACGCCATTGCTCAATTACAAGCCGCAGGCACTTATTTGATCGAGCAACCTGTCGCGAAACACAATGTTGAGGCGATGGCCAGGCTTACTAGACGGTTCAATGTTGCCATCATGGCCGACGAATCGGTGGGTACACTTCATGATGCTTTCGCATTCGCTCAACATGCGGCGGCCGATATCTTTGCACTCAAACTTACCAAAGCCGGTGGGCCGATTGCGACGATGAAGGTAGCGGCCATTGCGCAAGCTGCAGGCATTAGTTGCTACGGCGGCTGCATGTTGGAATCGAGCGTTGGCACTGCCGCTTACCTGCATACGTTCGCAGCCATTAGCAACATCACCGAGGGGTGCGAGCTGTTCGGGCCAAAGCTGCTTAAAGACGATTTGATCACTGAACCGCTGACGTTCAACCATTTCAGCATTATCGTGAATAATGGGCCAGGGTTTGGTATCGATATCGACCCACAAAAATTAGCGTTCTATCGCAGAGATAAAAAAGGAAATTCCCATGCTATTTCTCGTCCACATGCAAGTGAACTTACCGCACGACTTAGAGCCTGATAGGGCCAACGACATCAAGGCACGTGAAAAATCCTATGCGCAAGATTTGCAACGCCAAGGCAAATGGCAGCACGTATGGCGCATCGTTGGTGAATATGCCAACTACAGCGTGTTCGATGTGCAAAGCAATGATGAGTTGCAAGATTTGCTATCAAACCTGCCTTTATTTCCGTATATGAAAATTCACGTAACGCCACTCGCGAAACATCCTTCAGCCATTTAAAGATTGAAAAACCATTTATGAATCCATCGTTTGTACTGCGCGGTCTGGCGCCTTCTCTCATTCTTGCGTTAAGCGCCTTGGCTACGTCTACCGCGATAGCGCAAACGACCTACCCTGATAAACCTGTGCGCTGGGTAGTCCCTTTTCCGCCAGGAGGCGCAATGGACGGTATCGCACGAGCGCTCGGCGAACAGGTTGCCAAGAAAACTGGGCAACCAGTCGTAATCGACAACAAGGCAGGTGCAGGTGGCAACATCGGCGTCGATCTCGTTGCCAAATCACCCCCCGACGGCTACACCATGGTGATCACTTCGATTGGCATGGCTACGAATCGATATCTATATCCAAAACTTCCATATGACCCGCAGAAGGATTTCGCACCGGTATCGCTACTCGCAGTGGTACCCAATATGTTGGTTGTTAACCCAGCAAAAATACAAGCGAAAAACCTGAAAGAGTTTATCGCAGAAGCGAACGCTAAACCGGGAAAACTTACTTATGCGTCAGCAGGCAATGGCACGTCGATTCATTTAGCTGGCGAACTATTTACATCGATGACGAATACGCAAATGCTACATGTGCCCTATCGGGGTAGCGGCCCAGCAATTAACGATTTACTTGGTGGCCAAGTCGACATGATGTGGGATAGTGTGGCCTCCGCAAGGCCGCATGTGCAGGCCGGAAAATTAGTCGCCTTGGCAGTCACTACAAAAAAGCGTTCTTCGGCTATGCCTGACGTACCTACTGTGGACGAAACCGCAGTGAAAGGTTACGAACTATCGCCGTGGTTCGGCGTATTTATGCCTGCCGCTACCCCAGCGCCCATTGTCGTGAAGATGAATAAACTGCTGGTCGAAGCAATGAATGAGACTGCAGTGAAAGCTCGGCTTTTTGTTCTGGGTGCTGAACCAATAGCCAGCACACCGGAAGCTTTAGGCAATTTGATGAATATCGAGATGATTAAATGGGAAAAATTAATTCGCGAACGTAATATCAAACCGGACTAGACCGCAGCGAATAGGCTTTACCTTGAAGCCATAGATACTCGACGCGCAAAATGGCTTCACCTTTTTCATCTTTAAAAGTGAAGCCGAGAACTGCGACGCTGGCACCAACGGCTATTTCTGGCACTGACCATGCCTGCATACGCGTTAAAGGTGCGAGTTCAATTTCCCATACTGCGTCGTTTCTTTTTGGCACAACGGCTTTCGAAAGCAGCGCTTTGCCGTCAATACCCGCACTTTGAGCCGGAACTACACGACTGGCAAGGTCTGCGGGTAATTTCAAATCTTTCGATACTTCTAACTGCAATTCAGCATGCGGGTTTTTCCACGCTACTTTCTTCGCTTTGCCCTCTAGGTATACAGGCCTATCTTGGTCGAAGCTACTCCAGCCGTGGTGGGCGTACGCCTTAGTAATTAATGGCAAACTAGCACCAGCAAGAATGATCGAACGACGTTTGAACATAAAAAACCTTTCAGTCTACTTATAAGCAATCCAACGCCCGCAGGTGGCAATCGAGATCCACAGCGCGGTTGATACCAGCATTTGTAACTTGGCAACCCAATCGAGTTTCTCCAGCGAGCCGCGCCCATGAAACCAACCCGCATTGCATGCGGCAACAAACAACAACAACATTTTAAGTTTAAAAGCACCGTTATTGATCAGCTCTTCTGCTTGCGTTGCGAACATGGTTAATCCAGTCGCGGCTGCAATGCAAAAACCAGTGACCGCAACGGCAAGGCTTAACCTTGCAAGGTCTTTGATGGGTAAGCTAGCACCTCGCCCAAACACTCGGAGTTCAAGCAGTAATAAATTGCCGATCAACAAGGAAATACCAAGAATATGCGCCACTTCTAAGAGTGGATAGGCAAATGCATTCGACTTAAGGGCACTAAACACAATTAGATGATCCGAATATCAAGGGAAAAGACTAGAACTATACTGGGATTCATGCAAAATACACTGATTGACTGCAACTCTTCGAGGAAACAACCATGTCTTCAAATTTAAGTAATACGCCTGCAATGCAACCTTTGGTTAAATCGAAACAAGATTGGAAGGCCATTGTGCCGCCAACTAGTTACCACGTATTGTTCGAGGAAGGCACTGAGCGAGCAGGCACTAGCCCCTTAAACGACGAGAAGCGCAACGGGACTTTCGTATGCGCAGC
>JAYWIG010000168.1:0-48945 GCA_043789035.1 Betaproteobacteria bacterium | reverse complement strand
CACTTAAATTTCTACCGCCGCTCCACATCCTTGCGTTTGCGAGTTGTCCGTCGGCAATTGCGAGCTTTCGGTGGTTGCGTAAGTTGGTACGGCCTTTTAAGGACGACCCCAGGGGTGGAACAAAAAGAGCATATTGGCCACCCACTTGTTTAAGCTTTCGCAGGTCTGGGCGAAAGAAATTCCAGTTGCTAAACCCATCGAGCAGAAGGCGCACCTGAACTCCTCTTACGGCTTTTTGGCAAAGTCTGTCAATAATAACCGAGCCAACTTCATCGTTGCGCAAGATATAGGTGCAAATGTCGATGGAATGAGTTGCTTGGTCGATAACACCGAGTAATGCGGTAAGCGCTTGAGCCCCGTCATGATGAATGACTAGTCGTCGATATTTCATGGGGCCGGGTTGCTGCAGCGCCAACGCGGTTGCTACGGCCCAAGGTCTACTTTCTGTCTTTGTCGCTTCTCTTAGCTGAACACGAGCAGCCGTCCGCTTAAGTTTTCTCGAACCAAACATAAAATAGCTTGGTAACGCTATGTAAGGCACTAGCAGGATAAACAAGATCCAAGCGATCGCTGCCGAGGGGTGTCGCCGTTGCTGCCTTAGGTGAGTGGTAATGACATAGGTGAAGAGTGCTGTCGCAGTTAGAAAGCCGTGGAGGGTTACTAAGTGTAAACCGCTAAACCCGAGCGGCATGTTTAGCAATAGGTTTCTCTTTTTTCAATGCAGGTTTTTTTGCAGCGGGTTTTGTCATTAGAACGGGCTTTCCAGGTGCAAGCTTTCCATCTGCGCGTGCTGTCAGATAGGCAAATAAATCAAGCACATGTGGAGTGACTTTAGGGTCGCCTCCCCAAGCGGGCATGACCACACGAATTTTGCTTTGCCTGTCCCTTCGTAATATATCCTCGATGGTGCGGTCCATTGTTCGATCTCGGTAACTTGCCGATGCGTCGGGCGACTGTGCATCTGTATCGGGAAGCACAATGCGATAGCTGGTAAGTACCTTGGTGACGAATGCTCTTGGCGTCATGTTTTGCACGCGTTTCAATAGGTTGGGCGCTAGATCGGTTCCTGTGGCATTTTCGCCATGGCAGCCATAGCAGGTGGAATGAAATAACTTCCAGCCGACATAGGTGCCGGGGTCAACCTGGCCATTCACAATTCGATACTCTCCTGGTTGTTGAGCTAAAACTGAGTGCGCAAACACCACCATAAGAAAAACGAGCAAAAGTTGCAAGTAACTATGGACGTAGTTTTTCATGCTAGGCAGGAGCGTCGATGAGTGCCACACGAACGAGCTTTTTGTTCATGAATTCTTCGATGCCAAGCGATGATAGTTCCCGACCATATCCCGAGTTCTTCACGCCGCCGAATGGCAACTCTGGTGCCGTCCACGTGGGGTGGTTGATGAACACCATCCCCGTATCTATGCCGCGCGCAATTCTTTTGCCTCTAGAAATGTCCTTTGTAAATACCGATCCACCTAAGCCGAATTCTGAATCGTTCGCTAAGGCAATCGCCTCAGCTTCATTCTTCACTCGAAATATCAGTGCCACTGGGCCAAAGAATTCATCGTAATAAGCAAAGTTGGTTGGCGCTATATTGCTTAATATTGTGGGTTCCATAAAAGCGCCGGGTCGAGAGATGCGTTTGCCACCCATCTCGAGCGTTGCGCCAGCATCGACGGCGGCCTCGACCTGATCAATAAGTTTTAACAAAGCTGCCTCGGTTGACATTGGTCCGATAGTGGTTGACGCATCCATCGGATCGCCTGGTTTAAGAGCAGCCATTGCGGCGATGAATTTTTTCATAAACTCGTCGGCAATTGAATCGATGAGGATGAATCGCTTTGCGGCGATACAGCACTGGCCATTGTTGTTCATTTTGGCCCACATAGCCCACTTCACCGTCTTATCAATATCGGCATCGTCCATCACGATAAATGCGTCACTGCCGCCTAACTCCATGGTCGATTTTTTCATGTTTTTTCCAGCACGCTCAGCGACGGTTTGACCTGCCTCAACGCTACCAGTGACAGCAACGCCACGAATTTTCGGGTCATCTATAAGGCGGTTTACCTGCTCATGAGTCACAAAGAGGTTTGTATAGGCGCCTTTCGGTGCACCAGCTTCAAGCCACAACTTTTCGAACGCTAAGGCGCATTGCGGGATTATGGCTGCATGTTTCACCATTACAACATTGCCAGCCATCAGGTTGGGTGCCGCAAAGCGTGCCAACTGGTAGTAGGGGAAATTCCACGGTTGTACACCTAGCAACACTCCAATTGGCGTGCTCTCGACCCATGCGTCACCGCTTAACATTTTCACGGTCTTCGGTTCTAAAAAACTTTCTGCGTTTTTTCCGTAGTAGTCAATGATATCGGCACTCAGTAAAACTTCACCGCGTGACTCTTCAATCAGTTTCCCCATTTCCAACGTAACCAAGTTGGCAAATTCATCAACTCGCTGTCGTAATATTTCTGCGGCTTTCGCGGCGATCACCGCGCGGTCCTGAAAGCTTGCGTAACGCCACATCTTGAAACACATATCAGCGGCTTGTAGGGCCGAATCGACTTCGGCGTCGGTTGCGGTCGCATATTTCTGCCCAACTTCACCATTGAATGGGTTCACTGATTGATATGTCATTGAGTGTTCCTTGTAAAAAATCAGTGTGAAGTTTTGAGCTATTTCATGCCATAGGAGAGCGATACGTTTTGACGTAGTACCCTTCCTACTTTGTTAGATGAGTTGGTTGTTGATCAGTGATTCAGCTTGGAGGATGATTTGCTGCAGGTGTTCTCCGCTGACAAAGCTCTCAGCGTAAATTTTAAAGATCGGCTCAGTTCCTGATGGCCTTGCAGCAAACCAGCCTTGCTCCGTTACCACTTTTAAGCCTTCAAGGCAGGCGGAGTTTCCAGGTGCGCGAGTAAGTACTTGAACAATCGGGTAGCCCGCGAGCTTCTTGTTTACGACCTGCATTGGGGATAGATTAGCGAGAGCGTTTTTAACCCTGGTGGTGGCGGGAGCATCGATACGGGTTGAAAAAAATTCACCCAATTCAGACCTTAACTGTTCGTATCGTTGCGCAGGGTTTGAGCCTGTGACGGCTTTGATTTCCGCTGCGAGTAGCCCAGCTGTCATGCCATCCTTATCGGTAGTCCATACCTTACCGTCCTTGCGAGCAAAGGTGGCCCCTGCGCTTTCTTCCGAACTGAAGCAGAGCGTTCCATCAAGTAGCCCTTTAGAAAACCATTTGAAACCCACTGGCACTTCGTATATTTTTCTGCGGTGGGCTGAAGCTACGCGATCAATCATCTGTGTGTTAACCGCGGTTTTTCCTACCGCTGAACTCACCGTCCAATTTGGCCGGTGTTGCAGTAAATAGTCTAAAGCGGCAGGCTGGTATTGATTTGCCGACATAAGACCAGTAGTGGGGCAAACAATGCCGTGTCTATCATGATCAGGGTCGCAGGCAAATACGATATCGAAGCGATCTTTGCTTTCAATGACTCTTTGCATTGCATAAGTCGACGAAGGGTCCATTCGGATCTTTCCGTCCCAGTCGGGTGGTACGAAAGAAAAATTAGCATCGATAAGGTTATTGATGACGGTTAAGTCGATCTTGTACTTTTCTGCGATTGCAGGCCAGTAATGAACACCCGCGCCACCGAGTGGGTCTACTCCGATGCGAATTTTAGAGGCTCGTATTGCCTGCATATCGATGACGTTTTCAAGATCATCAACATATGAGTTTAAGTAATCATGCATGTGGGTTGTTGGTACATTAAGCGCGGCCACATACGGCATGCTCCGTAAACCACTCATCTTATTGGTGATGAACTCGTTAGCTTCCGCTTCAATCAATTTGGTTACATCACTGCCAGCTGGCCCACCATGCGGTGGGTTGTACTTGATGCCACCGTCTTGGGGTGGGTTGTGTGATGGCGTTACTACAATACCGTCAGATAAGCCTGACTTTAAGCCTGATGTTGAGCCTGATATTCGATGCTGGTTGTAATGCAATATCGCATGTGAGATGACTGGCGTGGGCGTGTATTCGTCGTTGCAAGCAAGCATTACGTCGACCCCATTAGCGGCCAGGACCTCTAAAACACTGCTTAGCGCTGGGCGAGATACCGCGTGTGTATCCATTCCCATAAATAGTGGGCCATCGATACCATTGCGCCGACGATAATTGCAAATAGCTTGGGCAATTGCCTGTACATGATGGTGGTTAAAGGTATTGTCGAATGCACAGCCTCTGTGGCCTGAGGTCCCAAACTTTACGCGTTGTGTTGGAACGGTTGGGTCAGGCTCGTTTGTGTAGTAGGCAGCAATTAATTGTTTTATATCCATTAATGTAGCCAAGGCTGCCTATGAACTCTGATCGAGTCTGTACGCTGGCGCACATTCAAAGAATTTACCTTTGTTGCTAATTGAATATAAGACAATGCATTTTCACAATTTGTTGGATTTGCTATGAGCATTCGAAATCTCGATCATCTATTTCATCCTAAAACAATTGCCTTGATTGGTGCGTCTTCAACACCCGGTAGCATGGGATATGCAGTTTGGAATAATTTGAAAGCTGCAAAATTTGAAGGCGCGCTATACCCAGTAAATCTTAAATACAAATTCTTGGAATATGCCCAGGTTTACAAGTCGGTGATGGACTTGCCTGAGGTCATTGATCTGGCGGTTATTTGCACACCGCCCGACACGGTTGTTGCACTGATGAGCGAATTGGGTGCCGCAAAAGTAAAGGCAGCAATTGTCACCACCTCGGGGCTATCAGAACAGCAGACGCAAGAAATGTTGCAAGCTGCAAAACCTCACATGCTCAGAATTTTGGGGCCAAATAGCCTGGGGTTGTTGAATCCGAAAATTGGTCTTAATGCTAGTGTCTCAGCCATAACAACGATTCGGAGCGAGCTCGCGGTCGTCTCCCAATCAAATGCACTTTCGAATGTCATACTCGATTGGGCTAAGACTCGCAATATTGGTTTTTCGCAGGTGATATGCCTTGGAGAGAGCAGCGATGTTGATGTTGCTGATTGCCTTGATTTTTTAGGATCTGATTCTTCGACCCGAGCGATTATTCTCTATGTCGACACCATTAAGTCGGCGCGAAAATTTATGTCTGCGGCTCGTGCTGCTGCGCGAAATAAGCCTGTGATCATATTGGAGGCTCCCAATGTTGATTCGGAAGCGGCTTTAGCTTCTGCCAATAGCGTGTTGAATGCGGCGATTTCCCGAGCAGGGATGTTGCGTGTGGATACCCTGCAAGACTTGTTTACGGCGGTAATGGCGCTTACCCATCGTGGCAATAAAAGGTGGGAGAAACTTGCTATCGTGAGTAATTCTGTAGGCGCAAGGCAAATCGCTTCGAACTACGCAACTAAGAACGGCTTACCATTTTCGATTGTTGAGCTTGGTAGCGATACGACGATTAGTGCATACGCGCATGCTATAAAAAACCTAATAACTGATGAAGTTGATTCCTTCGTGCTTGTCATTCATGCACCGACCCTTGCGGCACCAAATAATCTCCTTGCGAAGAGCATAGTCAGTGAGTTTTGCGATCAAGCGAATCGTCTCGCAGCCTGTTGGCTTGGTGACGAATCCGCTCAAGAGGCTAGGGAAAGTTTTCGGCAAGCGGGCATTGCAGACTATTCAACGCCAGAGGAGGCAGTGTTGGCGTTCTCTATGATAAGAACCTACTTTCGTCATCAAGAATTGCTGATGGAAGTTCCTGCTAATCGATCAAACCATATCAACCCGGAATACGGAAAAGTACAAACACAAACGGGCCGAATCGTCGCCGATGCAATCGCGGCAGGCCGTGAGTGGCTTTCAGCGATTGAAGCCAACGAAATACTTGAGCTATACGGTATCGACACTTCGGGACACTATGAATTTGGAGTTGGAGTCGAGCTCTATGCAGGGTCTTTTGTCGATCCATTATTTGGGCCAATTGTGAAGCTTGGCAGAGATGAGGTTACGATTGCGGCTGCGGTTGCGATACCGCCTCTCAACAGCATACTTGCCCATGAGTTGATCGCGGCGACACAGATTTCGATACCAGAACGCAATGGCGATGTTGCCGATTTTTTGCAGGCCATGTCGAAAATGCTTGCTGATATCCCTGAAGTACGCGCTATGGATATCAATAAGCTTTGTGCCAACGAATACGGCATCGTCGCTTTGGATGCAAAGATTCAAATTAGCGCTGCTGCACCAGGAGGAGTGAAGAACTTTGCCATTCTTCCTTATCCTGAAGAGCTTATTGCATCAGTCTTGTGGGGCGCAGAGAACATTATCTTAAGACCGATTCGACCAGAAGATGATCTGCAGCATCGGCGTTTCTTAGAGCGTTTAACGCCGGAGGATATTCGAATGAGAATATTTTTTACGAAACGAGAGCTTTCGCCTAGCGAGCTTGCAAGGCTGACGCAAATCGACTACGACCGAGAAATGGCATTTATTGCTGAGCGCGGTGCAGAAAATGGGGGAAAGCAAACTCTAGCGGTGGTTCGAGTCGTATCCGACCCGGACGGATTTTCTGCCGAGTTCGCTTTGGTGGTGAGGTCTGACTTAAAGCGGCAAGGGCTAGGGCGCTTGATGCTTTTGAAGGCCATTGAATATGCTAGACAAAAAGGACTTAAGCAGTTAATTGGCTCGGTGCTTCGAGAAAATATTGGCATGAAACAGCTCGTTACGAGTGTAGGCTTCGTGACCGATAACTCAATTGAAATCGAAAGAGAGGCCTATAACGTGATTTTGAAGTTATAGGGGCTTGTGGATTTACAGTCGGATGACCTACGAGATTGCGCGTTGCCGTCCTACTTACACCGAAATTGTCTGCCTCTAACATTGCCATAGGACGGATAACCGCCTTGTTTCCGCTTCACCTCCGATCAATATTTTCGAAAAGTAAAACTATGAATATCTCAAAACTTCTTATAAATACAATTACGGCTACCGCAATGACATTCTCTTTTGGCCTAGCTTCGGCACAGTCAAGCACGGGCAATGTGAACGAAGCAGGTGCAAAGACTATGCCTGACGCTGGAACTTCATCTGGCAGCAACGCCGCCGATGCGCCTAGAAAAGTTGGCACAAAAAGCCCGAGCAACACCACTAGAAAGGAAAGCAGGGCAGCCGCGAAAGGCTCCGAGAATACCAATGAGGCCGGCGCAGTTGGCCAAGGTGGTACCGCTGACAAGGCAAAACCATCAGCGAGAACTAAACTTCTGAGAGACAGCGACGGCAAGTTCGTTCCACGTTCAGACAGAAATGGAACAAACGACGTGAAAGACAATAACGAGGCAGGTGCCAAATCGAAGTAATTTGATAAGAACTGCTGATTCGGCGTTTGAGTGTCGTTTTTTGTAGGACGCATCCTACGCGTATCAGATAGTAATTGGTTATCGGTGTAGGCTTGGTTGAACAAGCTTACACTGGGTATTCAAATAGGGTACCCCTGCTGTGAAGAGCAAAAAAGCAAATGTCGACGTGGCCGCTGAATTATTTCCAATCATAGGCATTGGCGCTTCTGCTGGCGGCCTTGCGGCGTTCCAAGGCTTTTTCTCGGGCATGCCAAAAGACTCGTTACCGGGAATGGCCTTTTTGCTGGTTCAGCATCTAGCCCCAGATCATCCGAGTTCATTGACTGAATTGGTACAACGCTTTACCAAGATGAGTGTCTTGGATGCATCGGATGGTGCAATGATCGAAGTTGACTGTTGCTACATTATTCAGCCAAAGCTCGATATGTCTATTGAAGGAAGACGCATTCGACTAACCGCGCCACTGGAGGCGCGTGGACACAGATGCCCGATAAATGTGCTTTTCAATTCACTAGCTACAGATTTAAAAGAACACTCTATCGCGATTGTTCTTTCGGGTACCGGGAGCGATGGCACACTGGGAGTTCGTTCTATCCATGACAGGGGCGGCCTGGTAATTACGCAATCACCTAACGAAAGCGAATTCGATGGCATGCCGCTTAGCGCGATTGCCACAGGCTTAGTTGATTACCAGTTAGCTCCCAATAAAATGATTGAGATGCTCACTGCATATGTCGCAGGTAGCTATCTTAAAGAGATAATTCTGGTGGATGGCGCTATCGTTCATCAAAGTACGTCGTTGCAAGAAATACTTGCACTTCTTAAATCCAATACGGGACATGATTTCTCGCGCTACAAGCCAAGCACCATCCTGCGGCGAATTGAGCGGCGGATGACGGCATATCATATCGGCGGCTTCGATGGGTATCTGGTGAAAATGCAGAAGTCGCCAGAGGAAGTTACGATACTGTTTAAGGAGCTATTGATTGGGGTTACAAGCTTCTTTCGCGATCCGGATGCCTTCGCTAAGCTTGAATTGTCCATTATTCCAAGCTTGCTTAAAGATAACTCACAAGATAAAACCTTGCGCGTTTGGGTTGCAGGTTGCTCAACGGGTGAAGAAGCTTATTCGCTGGCAATACTTTTGCAAGAGCGAGTAGAGTACATTAAAAAAAATGTTCGATTGATGATCTTTGCTACCGATATCGATGACAAAGCCATCGCTGTTGCTCGGGCAGGCGTATACCCGAAAAGTATTGAGAGTGATGTTTCTGCTGCAAGACTTTCGCGGTTTTTCAACTTGGATACAGACGGCAAAAATTACAGAATTCATAAATCAATTCGAGATTCGTTGATATTCTCAGAACACGACCTCATTCGAGACCCGCCTTTCTCGAAAATCGACCTAATAACTTGTCGCAATTTGCTTATTTATTTCGAGAGGGACCTGCAGAGCAAAGTGATCGCATTATTTCACTACGCGTTAACAGCCAAGGGGTTTTTGTTTTTAGGTTCGTCAGAATCGGTTGGCGAATTTGCTGATTTGTATTCTGTTTTAGATCGCAAAGCCAAACTTTACCAACGTAGAGAAGACCTACAAGCCGGTAAGCGCGCGGCTTTGGCGAGATTTTTACCGAAATCTTCTGCAATCGATGCGGCTGCATCAGCATCAGGGATCGTTCGAAAGAATGTCATAAAACCATCGCTCAGAGAGGTCACCGAGCAAGCTATAGTGAAGCTTGTTGCGACGGTCGCGATGCTCGTGAATAACCAAGGCGATATTCTTTATTTACATGGGCGCTCAGGATTGTTTTTAGAACCAGCCAGCGGCGATGCAAGTATCAATAACGTATTAAAAATGGCCCGTGAAGGTTTAAAAAGAGAGTTGGAAACCGCGCTGTACCAAGTTGCTTTGTCCAAGCAACCGATAAGGTCAGAAAGCTTTAACGTAAAGACTAATGACGGTTTTTACAGCGGGCGATTCAGCGTTTGTAGCGTTGCGGGAACTACCGCCATGAATGTTGCGACGGAGCTTTATCTCATCGTGTTAGAAGAAGCGCCAGGGGTTAACGCCAGCATTTCAGATGCACATTTGCACAGACCAATCTCTGCGAGTATGAAAGTGAAAAAAGAGAATAACTCTGATATCAGCCGCCAAATACGAGAGCTTTCGGAGCAGCTAAGGTCAAAGGAAGAGGTATTGCAATCTGCTATTCATGAGTTAGAAAATTCTAATGAGGAGTTAAAGTCTTCCAACGAAGAAATGCAATCGGTGAATGAGGAGCTGCAATCTACTAATGAAGAAGTAGAAACTGCTAAAGAGGAAATGCAGTCGGTAAACGAGGAGTTAAGTACTGTGAATACTGAGTTACAACTCAAGGTAAATGATACCCATCGCGCCAATAATGATATGAACAATTTGTTGGCTGGCACGGGCATTGGCACCGTATTTCTTGATTTAAAACTCAGGGTCCTTCGATTTACACCGGCTGCTACAAAGATTATTCCGCTCATTAACAGCGATATTGGTCGGCCAGTCGCGCACTTGATGATGAACCTGATTGGCTATGACACTTTAGTTGAGGACGTTAATCGAGTTTTAGATTCGCTGGTAACCAAAGAGATTACCGTACAAACTGTCGAGGCTAAGTTTTACACTTTGCGCATCTTACCGTATCGCACGTTAGATAATGTTGTCGAAGGTGCCGTGATTACCTTTATCGAGATTACAGAGATGGTGCAGATTCGCTTAGCGCTTCGAAAAGCCAATGATTTGTTGAGACTGGCCGTTGTTGTTCGGGATTCTTTCGATGCTATTACTGCACAAGATTTGGATGGTCGAACGATCGCTTGGAATCCTGGTGCGGTGCGGATGTATGGATGGACAGAGCAAGAGGCGTTATCGATGAATGTTTTACAACGCACGCCCAAATTGGTAGATACAACGCAAGCTGGAAAAATTGAGCTCATACATGTCGAAGCGTTAGAACCCTATCGCACGCAGCGACTGGCAAAAGATGGGCGTCTAATACCGGTGTTTTTAACGTCAACGACACTGCTTAACGACCAAGGCCAGGCTTATGCGATAGCAACCACTGAACGAGAGGATCGTTCGACGTGATAGCTCCTATAGATGCTAGCCTTAGCAAGAGCGGCGTAGAAGATGCTCTGCGTAAAACCTTGCACGAATTGCAAGTGCATCAAATCGAACTTGAAACGCAGAATGAAGAGCTGCGCAGAACGCAAGTTCTATTGGATGAATCAAGGGCGCGATACTTCGACTTATATGATTTGGCGCCTGTCGGTTATTGTTCCTTGACAGAGGAAGGCATTGTTCTTGAAGCGAACCTAGCGGCATGTGCAATGTTTGGTGTAACTCGCGATGTGATTTGCGAACAAAAACTTAGCCACTTTGTTGCAACGGAGCACCAAGATATCTATTTTCTTTTTCGGCAGATGTCATTCAAGAAGATGAGATCAGAGGCATGCGATATAAAAATGCGCGATGGCTCCGGGGCCTTTATTTGGGTTAATCTGGTTTCAAATTGGATGAGAGATGCGCATGGCTTACCCTTGTTGCGACTCGTCATGACTGACGTGACTGATAGAAAGCTAATGGCCGCTGCCATGCAATTGAGCGAAGAGCGTTATCGCGCTATTGTTCATTGGTCACCAGAGCCAACTCTTGTACATTCGCAAGGAAAAATTCTTTATGTCAACCAAGCTGCCATTGATCTTTTGAGCGCTAAAGGCGCGCATGAGGTGGTGAATACGCTGGTTACCGATTGGATACGCGAGGATTTTCACCAAGCAATTCGAGCGCGCTGGCTCCATACAACAGAGTTATTTGTTCCATTGCCGATGTCTGAGCAAATCATCGTTCGAAAAAATGGCGAACAGCGCAACGTAGAAGTACGAAGTTTAACAACGCTCTTTAATGACAAGTTCGCCATTCAAAATGTAGCTCGCGATGTGACTGATAGCAAGCGAACTGAAAAGCTATTGCGGGAAACTACGGACGAATTGCGAGAAGCAAAAGTCACTGCTGAAAAAGCGAACGCTGCAAAATCCGACTTTCTATCGAGCATGGGCCATGACTTAAGAACGCCGCTGCATTCCATTATCGGTTATGCGCAGCTACTTGAAACTGGTAACCCGCCTTTAGATGCTTCGCAAATCTCTAGCTTGAAGCAGGTAATTTCTGCTGGTTGGTATTTGCTCAAACTGATCAATGAATTGTTGAATTTAGCGAGTATCGAGGCCGGGCAGTTTTCGGTCACTATTCAGGAGGTAGCTTTAGAACCAATTTTTCAAGAGTGCGAATCTATGCTCAGTCCACAAGCAAATAAACATGACGTGAGCATTACCAGGATGACGAGCGAGGCTTGCAATGCGCACGCGAGCCATTGTGCTGTTCTAGCCGATCCGACGCGTTTAAAACAAGTCGTCTGCAATTTGCTATCGAACGCGATTAAGTACAACAGAGTTGGCGGCAACGTGCGCATTGAATGTATCTGTGATCAGAACGACACTATTCGAATAAGCTTTACTGATACAGGACAAGGTTTGTCTAAAAGCCAACTCACCCAGCTGTTTCAACCTTTTCACCGTTTAGAAAAAATTCCTAGTGCCGATGAAGGGACTGGCATTGGGCTTGTGGTCAGTAAACGATTAATCGAAATTATGGGTGGCAAAATTGGTGTTGAAAGCGTCGAGAATATTGGTAGTACGTTTTGGTTTGTATTGCCTAGAGCGCACGCACTCAGTATCTGACAGCCCCTAGCGGCGTGACGCTTTCGTCGCCAAGTTTGAACAACCGACTGTTGCGGCTTTTGCTTTTTCCGCATCGCCAGTGTCGATAAAAGGCAATAGCGCTGCCAGCGGATTGATTAAGCCTAATAGCAAAGCACTCCCGACCTTAACGCCTAGCGCACCTTTGTCGATGGATACTTTGGGCTGCGAGAATGAGCCGGTAACCAAAATTGGTGCACGAAGTGCGAATGGGCTGAAGTCTTTGGGGGCCACAATTGCTTTTAAGTTGAGTGCTTCGGTTGCTAATGATAAATCGCCATCAATCCAGATGGCAGAGTCCTTTGTGTCGACTACCATTACGCGAGGCTTAAATACACCTTTGGCCACAGCTAAATCCGTGACTGCGCAAGTGATAATCAAGGCGTCATCTCCTTTAATGAACACGCCTATTGCCTGCGCTAAATCCAACCCAGCCGCTTCGACAAGTAGATGGGAGACGCTGCCGTTTTTTACCTGAGCCTTCGCGCCGCCTTGGAGGCTGCCAAGAATTTCAGCTGTTGAAACGCCCACACCCGTCAGCAACAAGCTGCCATTTAGTTGCCCGGATACATAAGGGGGTTGGCCGTTTCTTTTTGCTAGTTTTAGCCACTGTTCTAAGCGAATTGCCTGCCATTGTAGGGCGGCCGTCCAGAGTGCTTTGTTGGCTCGACCGTCTAGTTGTATCGTGCCTTGGATGCTGCCCTGAGAAGTGGTGGCTTCGATCTGTGAAATTGTCAGCACACCCGCAATTAATTGCAAGTGCGCTTTTAATGGCTTGAGTGGTTCGAGCAGTGATGTATTTAAATCAAGTTCCTGAATGTCGATCAGCACGTTGGCGTCCATGACGCGCAGCGCAGCAAGATCGAAGGGGCGGGCCGGCAGCACTCTGCCGTCTTTTTTTATTCCTTTATCGGCGACGTTTCGACCGATTGCTGGGCCAAGGTCCGAAAGGGTTAGATGGCTGCCATTGAGCTTGCCTGAAAGCTTTCTTTTATCGAGCTCATTGGCAAACTTAAATGCACCATTTAATCGACTTGAACCAATTCGCATATCAGCGAGCAGTAAATTCCACTCATCAAAATTCTTTGTGATGTTGCCAGTGGCACGAAATGCTGCTGTGGTCGGTAAGGTAACACCCATCGGGTCGCCTACCGCTGCTAACGATGGCCCACTAAGCGTGAATTTTCCTTGCACATCGCTTAGCGAGGTAACACTGGCAACGCTACCATTAAAGACAAGAATTGCCCGGCCAACAGTAGCATCGGCCTTTAACCCTATCCTTGTTTCACCTGTTTTGGTCGATTCCCACGGCAGGGTGTTTGATGAAGTTACATCAAAGGTCATGGGCAGTCGACGATATAGCCCCGTGCCTTTTGCGTTAAGTTGCTTGTCGATGACGTTAGCGGAAACGTTGGCGTCTAGGCGCAGATCAAACACCTCGTCAGAATATTTCAATACACCTTGGGAAATTGCAATTTCATTGATCGAAGGTATTGGAGGCGGTGCGGTTGCAAGCTTTCGTAATTGCCAGGAGACTCGCCCGTCCGCTAAGCGCTCAAGGTTGGTATTGAAAGTTGTTGATTTCAGCTTCCCGACCTGCAGGCGTTCGCCCCTGTAGGCAGCCCAAAGATCGACATACTTGAATGTCGCCGCGACATCTTTAGCTTCAATCATAAATGCCGCTTTGCTCCATTCTGGAGGGGCAACTTCGAGGTTGGCGATTTCTACTCTTAGGCCGCCAAGGAATTGAATTTTAAAGCTGCCCTTCGATAAAGAGACCTGCCGGTTAAGCAGTTTGCTTAACTGACCTTCAATTGGGCGAGCGAGAAACGGCCAACCGGCCGCCTCTCCGAGGGCGAATCCTACAGCTAAAAGAACTAGAGCAGAAACTAAAAATATCCGGTATCTTGAAAGACTATAGCCTCGCTGTCGCTTGAACATCACCGGCCAGTCGCATCCACCGGGCGACCGGCTTCAAAAAGAAACCAGGTACGTCGTTCCGTTTCGTCAATCCATACTTCGATAAAACTAGCGCTGGCAATATCGTTGTGTTCGTCGCATACGCTATGCACTTCGCGTAATCGAGTTGCTATCGTTTTGTTGTCGTCGCAGAGCTCGGCAAGCATGTCAGACGGATCGACGAACTCGGCATCATTATCGAGAATACGTTGGGTACGAGCGATGTGGCCTATTGATCTTAGTGTAGTGCCGCCAAGTTTTCTGATGCGCTCAGCGATTGGGTCTGTCATTGCGTACAGTTGATCGGCTTGCTCGTCTAGCATGATGTGGTAATCGTGGAAGTGCGGGCCGCTCAAATGCCAATGGAAATTCTTTGTTTTCAAGTAAAGCGCAAAAATGTCTGCAAGAACGCCATTCATAGCGGCGGAAATATCTCGCGTGGCGATCGGTTTCAAATCCGTCGGAGTGATCAAGGGCGCTTTCTGACGGGTTTTTAAATTCGCTCTGCGCTTTTCGGCTGTAGGTGCGGTTGCTTTAAGTTTCATGGTTTGCTTTCGATGGAATTACTGCGCTGAGTATTGATGTGTCGACAATGGAAGTTTCTGTTTGAAGTGCTTTTAAGACTTCGGCGCCGAACAGAAAAACGGCGGCTGAATAAAATATCCACATGAGTGTCACCACGGCGCTGCCGGCGGCACCGAAGGCGTTGGCTGTGCCAGCGGCAGTCACATAATAGCTGAAAGCGTATTTACCGAGCATGAATAGGGCAGTTCCAACCGAGGCGCCAATAAGTGCGTGTTGCCACCGCACTTTGATGTCTGGCAGTACGATCAGGAGTGAAGTAAACGCAGCTGCCAAAAGCAATATGCTGGTTAAAGTGTCGAAGCGCAACAAGTTGATTACGGCAATAAAGGGGTGAAGGGCATCAGATATTGCAGGGTTTAGATGTGATGAGATATTTGATGAAATTCGCGGAATAAAGAAACTAGCGATGCCCTCAGCAACAACCGCTAGGATCATGAAAGCTCCGATGGCCACGACAAGCGCACCTGAAAGTATTCTTGCGCGAAAGAATTGCCAAGTTGCTTGAGCAAACTTAGGGCTTGATTTAGAAGGTCCTAAAAATATATTGTTGAGTGCTGCCTTAAGTTCAGTGAATGTGGCAGAGGCACCGATGAGCGTGATAAACAAAGAGGCGATAGTGGCGCTACTGCCCCATTCCGACAAATTCGCTTTGCTCACCGTCTCTTGCAAGGCGTTAGCCGCAACTTTTCCGACTGTTAACTCGAATTGAGTGAAAATTTGCTGAGTGACGTTGGTTGATTTCAAACCGTAACTTGCGATGGTGACCACCAAAATGAGCATGGGTGCCAAGGAAAATAAGGCGAAAAAAGCGATGGAGGCAGCACTTGAAATACAGCGGTCGCTAAACCAGCTATCAACCGCGTTAGCAATGATTTTTATCGGACGTGTAATGAGCGCTTTCAAGGTGCTCTACTCTAGCTTTACAAACGACAATGTTTCGTCAGTTCGAAACTATGTTTGGTGTAGGAAAAGCACCCTATTTGTTTTGTACGCTAAAGCACAGACGCAATTCTCAGCGCAATTTATATTTCTCTGGCCTTCACAGAAATAGAAACACCAGAATGAATATATTGATGGTTTTAACCTCCCACTCTCGACTCGGAAATACGGAAAAACTTACCGGTTACTGGCTGGAAGAATTTGCTGCACCTTATTATGTATTCAAAGATGCCGGAGCCGATGTCACGATTGCGGCCCCCCTGGGTGGAAAACCTCCTCTAGACCCAAAAAGCGATGAACCCTCCGCACAAATCGAGGCAACCCGACGATTCAAGCAAGACGCTGTTGCACAAAATGCTTTGGCCAACACAACGCCACTAAAAAATGTTTCGGAAAACGGGTTTGATGCTGTTTTCTACCCCGGTGGCCACGGCCCGATGTGGGATTTAGCTGAAAACGCTTATTCGATCAAGCTAATTGAATCAATGCTGGCAGCCCATAAAACAGTTGCGGCGGTTTGCCATGCGCCGTCAGTATTTCGGCATGTTAAGAGTGCGGACGGCAACAGCGTTGTAAAGAATAAGCGGGTCACTGGCTTTAGCAACTCGGAGGAGAACGCAGTAGGACTATCGGATGTTGTGCCATTTCTTCTGGAAGACATGTTAGTGAAAGAGGGCGCTCAATACTCGAAAGGGGCAGACTGGGAGGCCTACGTTGTGAGCGACGGCCTGTTGGTGACAGGGCAAAACCTGGCTTCCTCTGCGCTAGCGGCCAGCACACTTTTGAAAAACCTTCGGGTGGGTTCCCTAGCGGAATAATGAAATACAAAGACTATTACGAGATACTAGGCATCGAGCGAAGCGCAGATGAGGACGCTATCAAAAAAGCCTATCGAGGCTTAGCCAGGAAGTACCACCCCGATGTTACTAAGGACCCTCAAGGCGAAGAAAAATTTAAGGACTTATCGGAGGCCTACAAAACCTTAAAAGATCCTGAAAAGCGAGCCGCTTATGATCGGCTTGGAAAGCATGTGCCCGGAGAGGAATTCGAACCTTCTAGGGATTGGAGCAATGGCTCCGCGAATGGTGGTGCGAGCTTTACAGACTTCGACTTTGCTGATTTGGACTTGGCTGATTTACTGGCCAGTTTTGGCAGAAGCAGGGGAACTGGCTCGCACGGGCGAGCGCGTCCAAGCGTTGGCGAAGACTATGACGTTGCTGCACCGTTGACCCTCGAGCAAGCTTACAGCGGCACGCAGCTTTCAATTAACTTGAGCGTGCCCGTTTATGATGACAACGGCAGAATGAATCGAACCGTAAAAACGTTGGAGATTCAAATCCCTAAAGGGGCGATCAATGGCCAGCGGTTACGGCTTCGTGGGCAAGGCAGTCAGGGTCACAATGGCGGCCGGGATGGTGATGTATATGTGAATATACAGCTATTGCCGCACCCAGTTTATCGGGTAGAAGGCCGCAACCTGTATGTTGATTTACTGCTGTCACCTTGGGAAGCCGCATTGGGCGTAACGATTGAATTCCCTACGCTGGGCGGAGATGTAGAGCTCACCATTGCTGCAAATACAAATACGGGGCAAAAGCTTAAGCTAGGTAAAAGAGGTCTATGCAACGACAAAGAAGATGGCGCACTGTTTGCCATCGTAAGAATTGTAATGGCACCTAAGTTGACGGATGAGGAGCGTGAGTTGTACAAAAAGCTTAGCGCGATTGCTTTCTTTAATCCCCGATTAAACACTTTGACAAGGCACTAGTTATGCAAGTACATCAGACCGTCAACCTATGGTTAGACAAATCGCAAGAAGTATCCGTTGTTGAACTCATGGAAGTTTCAGGGTTCTCTGAAAAAGAAGTGCTTGAGTTCGTCGACCTTGGAGCTATCGAGCCAACCAATCTTCTGGCCGAACCTTTAAGTTTTTATGCTGATTGCGTAGTGACTATTCGGAGAATGAGCCGATTGCGGGATGAACTTGAGTTAGATACTCATGCGCTAACAATTGTTTTAGGCTTGCTACAAAAAATACAAAACCTAGAAATCAGCATTAGTTTACTGCGTGCACAAAAGCCAGCGTTCTAGTGAACATCTCAACCAACCAAAGAATGGAATCGCTATGGAAATGAAAAAAACAGATGTGCCCAGATCTTTCGGCATTTTTAAACCTGTGGGCCATACCGTTATCTGTGTGCGAACGTCTGCTCTGCTGGCGGCTGCGGAACATGCCTTTCGTGAAAAAGGCTTTGCAGAATCTAGCCTTACTCAATACACACCTCAAGAAATGATTGATCAAGTCGAAGACGACTTTATATCTGCTAGTCCTATCGCTGAATTTGGGCAGGAACTAAATTTATCGCGAGCGCATCAAGAGCTTGCAAAAGAAGGTTGTAGCTTCTTGGTTGTTTACGCACCGGATAAAGAAAGTGCTGCTATTGTCGATAGCCTGATTGAAACGCTTAGGCCAGTGATGGCTCAACGTTACGGACGATTAATTATTGAAGAGCTTGTAAGCCCTGATGATGAACCGCATCAGCGACCGGAATCTCTAGACTCTGGGCTAGACGCTAACAGCTCGAAGAGCGTTTGATGCGGCAGGTGGGAGTAACCTGTCATACTCTTTTTTCACCACTGCGTAGCATTCACAGCTTTTGCGCTCCAAGGCATGCCGATCTAATATAGTTATTCTGCCACGAGTATATTTTATAAGACCGGCCTGTTGGAGCTTCAATGCCGCTTCGGTAATTCCTTCACGACGCACGCCTAGCATATTTGCAATCAACTCTTGGGTCATTACGAGGACATCGCCGTCCAGCCTGTCCATGCTAAGCAACAAAAATCTTGATAATTGTTGGTCGACGGTGTGATGTCGATTGCAAGCGGCAGTTTGTGCGGTTTGGGTCAGTAGTGCTTGGATATATCGCAAGAATAAATGTTGAACATCACCGCCTTTTTCAAACTCCTCTTTCATCATGTGTGCAGGCAAACGAAGCCCCCAGCCAGCGCTCTGGACGACTGCACGATTAGGCGTTGAGTTGCCACCCATAAAAAGTGATACACCTACCAAGCCTTCGTTGCCTACGACTGCAATTTCAGCAGAAGCGCCGCATTCCATGACATAAAGTAAACAAACGATGGCTGTTGTTGGAAAGTACACATGCCGAAGGGTGTCGCCCGATTCGTACAACACATGACCAAGAGGCATTTGAAATGGTTCGATAAAAGGCGCCCAGCGCCGTTGTTCGTCAAGCGATATTGTTGCTAACAAATGGTTGCGTGACGTCTCGGGGGCTGGGGGCAAGCACGACATGATCTTTACTGAACGCGCTGCTCAATAGTGATCTGGTCGATTTCGACTCGACGGTTTGGTGCAAGACATTCAATGAGCGTTGCCTGCTTTTTTTCGTTGCACTGTACAACCGGGTTTTCTTCACCCTTTCCTAAGGCCACCAGCCTACTGTCGGCGATCCCTTTTTGGCTGAGATACATCTTTACTGCATCGGCACGTCGTTGGGAAAGGCGCAGGTTGTATACCGCACTTCCTAGTCTGTCAGTGTAACCAGTGATGGCTACATTTTTGACTGTTGTGTCTTTATTCAGCGCATCTGCGATGGCATCTAATTTGCTGTGTTGTGCGGGTAGTACCGAGCTATCAAAGGAAAACAAGTCGGTGGATGACAGAGTGATTTTCTCGAAACGTGGTGGCGCAGGAGGCGCAGGTGGAGGCGGTGGTGGTGGCGCAGGAGCGGGCATCGGTGCCTGCACCATAGGCTCCGGTTGTCGGATCACCGGCGGCGGTGTGTACGGAGTTGTTTCGCTTTTCATCATCGGCATAGGCGCTTGAGGTGCGGAAAAAGCGTAAGTTAGAGCAAGCGTAACCGTTGAGGTGTTGGCCCTCTCAAATGGAAAAGTGTTGCCATTAACAAAGGTGTGTGAGCGGCGTAAGTCAGCTTGCATACCCCATTGGTCTGTGAAGCCTAATTGAAAACCAATGCCTGCGTTGATGAACGGTGAAGTTCGATTGGTACTTCCGCCAAGCGATTTAACTTGATCATATTCCGCGCCTAAACCAGCGAGCACGAACGGCCTAAATTTGCCACGCGAAAACATGTAGAGCGCGTCTACACCCAGTGATGATTGCTCATATTTGTTATTGCCATATTTCGCTCTGGAATAGGTAGGGCCAAATTGAATATCCCAGCTGGGCGAGAGCGGTTTACCGAAGCGCAGGCCAGCGCCTTCGCCACGCTTGTCTAGACTGAAGTTGCTGTCTGGCTGAAATGCATTCACACTCGGTGCGATATACCAAGATGGGTTGTAGCTTGTGGAAGTCGACTGAGCTTGGGCTGCGCCACAGATCGCGCTGCCTAGCAACGCGAGTGAAGTAAGCCTTAGGGCGTTTTTGATCATATTTGCTTTGTTGAGATTGTTCGTATTCATTTGAGCTTAAGCTTTTGCTTTTACTTCGACTAGTGCGGCTTTGTGTGCCGCCTTAGCTTCCGCACGGCAGGTTGATTTGGCTGCGCCGGTGGAGTCGTCGCATTTTTCTTTTGCAACTTTGAAAGCGCTATCAGCTTGAGCTATTCCTACATTGCGAAGATGGCGAGGTGAGGGCTCATCCTTGTACTCCAGTTCAGCTTGGGCTATCTTGTAGATGCCTTTTGCCTCTTGTAGACAGATGTCTCTAGCGTTATTTCTTGTTGAGCCGCAAGCAATCTTTGCCTTTTGATATTCAGCAGAAATTTGGTTGCTAGCCTCCCTAGAGTCTTTTCTGCTCATGGTTTCGGAGTAGGCGGGGAAATAGGCCGCGCAGCCGAAGATTAGACAGGCTAGGGCACCTGTTGTGAGGCTTGGTTTAATATGTTGCTGTGTTTTCAAGGTAGTTCCGATCAATGTAGATGTTTTGCATTGTTTGTGCATGGGTGCAGTGTCTACCGCGCTTATACTTCGCGCCATCGGACTTCACCGCGAGCAAATGTAGTTGCTTTCCTACCTTGGATTCATAGCGCGGTAGTGCGGTTTTGTTATGTTAAGTACGGTAACGAACGGAATTTGAGTGTGGAATGCGTCAATATCTGGGCGATTAATAACCGAGTTACGTTGAACCAGGCCACATGTGTAGCAAAGAAAATGATTAGCGAAAGAGAAATTTTAGAAGCGAGTATTCTTGTCGTTGACGATCAACTATCGAGTGTCGAGTTGATCGAGAAAATGTTGCATGAATGGGGCTACATTCACGTTCAGTCGACAACGAATCCAGTTCAGGTTTGCAAAATGCATTTAGAAAATCGCTACGATTTGATTTTGCTTGATATGCAAATGCCCGTAATGGACGGTTTTGCTGTTATGAGAGCCTTAATAAATTCGGCCATTGATCCTTTCCTCTGCGTTATCGTCATCACTGCGCAACCCGAGCACAAGCTCCTTGCCTTAGATCTAGGGGCGCGCGACTTTATTACCAAGCCTTTCGACTTCATCGAAGTAAAAACGAGAATTCGCAATATGCTGGAGGTTCGCCTGTTGAATCTCAAGCTTGAACGTTTTGCTGCTGTGTTGAGCGATAAAGTGGACGAACGTACTGCTGAGTTAAGGTTAAGTGAAGAACGATTTCGCGCACTTGCCGAATTGGTGTCTGATTGGTATTGGGAGCAAGATGCTGCGGGTGAATTCACGCGAGTATCCGGCCCTGTGTTGGAGATGCTAGGCATCGAAGCAAAACCGGATAACAACTCAAATAGCTCACCTTCGCCGTCAAAACATGTGTCGGCGACCGGATGGGATGAAGTTGAACGCGATGTTCTTCGCTCCTATATCCAATCTCGCCAACCATTTCATGATTTTGTTTTCGGACGAACGAATATTGATGGCGGTCGGCAATACTACCGAGTCAGCGGCGAACCCATGTTTGATCAAGCCTGTCGTTACATTGGTTATCGTGGAATCGGTGTTGAAACTTATGATCGCCTCTGACGATAAGGCAGAAGCGTCTGTGGCAAATCCAAATCCAAATCCTTTCATCTCTTTGACTTCGCCGCAACAAATAGAAATTTTTGGACTTTGGAACGCCAACACCGTTCCTTCAATATTGCCAGTTATTAAAACGCTTGCCGTACCTAAAGGTGTCGGCCTGACGTTAGATGGGAGTCAATTGACGGACTTAGATACCGCAGGCGCCTGGGTACTTCAAAAATTCTTGCATCAAGTTCAGCTGGAAACAAATCCTAATCAAATGCCGCTTAAGATCACCGGCCTTGCTCCGCAATTTAGTCGCTTACTAACAGAAATTGGTGATTCGCAGGGTAAGTCAGTTTCAGCTGACAAGCATAAAAGTGGTCTTCTTTCGTTAATGACTCAGAAGTTGAACTCGCTTGGGCAAGCATGTGCCCAAGCCGTAGCAAACATTGGAGATTTTCTGTCATTTACTGGAGAAGCGGCTATTGCCTTGGGTGGGTGGCTAGCGCATTCCTCCCGTATTCGCTGGCGACCGATTCTCTTTAATATCCGTAGCGCAGGCTTTGATGCTTTGCCAATCGTTAGCTTGCTTTCAATGATGTTGGGCGTGGTTGTCGGTTATCAAGGCGCAGATCAGTTGATACGATACGGTGCAAGTATTTTTATCGCCGATGTCGTGGGTTTGTCGATGTTGCGCGAGTTTGCGCCGCTAATGACTGCCATAATTATTGCCGGTCGATCAGGGTCCGCCTATGCCGCCCAAATTGGCACAATGGCGGTCACCGAAGAAATCGATGCGATAAAGACGATGGGCATTGAACCTATGGACGTGCTGGTGCTGCCCAAACTCATTGGCTTGCTCATCGCGCTGCCATTGCTCACTGTATTTGCGGATTTTCTTGGCGTGATCGGCGGAATGTTGATGGCACAACAAAAACTTGGAATTGGGTTTCCGGAGTTTCTTGATAGATTTGTTAAAGCGGTTAGTGTTACTTCGTTTATGGTAGGCATTGCTAAAGCGCCTGTGTTTGCTCTCATCATTGCTCTGGTTGGTTGCTATCAGGGGTTTCGTACCAAGGGCGGTGCCGATAGCGTTGGGCAGCAAACGACGAAAAGCGTTGTCCAATCGGTTTTTCTAGTGATTGTCGTTGATGCAATTTTTTCGGTTGTGTTTAGTAAGTTGGATCTCTGACATGGCAGAAACTTCGATTGAACCAAAGATTGAACCGGTGATTGAATTGAGTAAGGTGACAACTCGATTTGGTGACCATGTCGTGCATTCAGGCATTGATTTACAAATCAACCGTGCTGAAGTGTTTGCGTTGATTGGTGGTAGCGGCTCGGGCAAGTCGACTTTGCTGCGGGAAATGATATTGCTGCATCAACCCGATGAAGGTTCTATCAAAGTGTTGGGCCAAGAGCTTTCGAAACTTAGTAAGGAAGATGCATTGACCCTTCGCAAACGCTGGGGCGTAATGTTTCAGCAGGGCGGGCTTTTAGGCGCCTTAAATGTACTTGAAAACGTAGGACTACCTATGCGAGAGCACACCTTGCTCGCTGGTGATCTGATCGATGATATTGCCCAGTGGAAACTAACTTTAACTGGGTTAACCAAAGAGGTTTATAAAAAACTGCCCTCGGAGTTAAGCGGCGGTATGCTCAAACGAGCTTCGTTCGCTAGGGCACTCTCGATAGACCCAGAGCTTCTATTTTTGGATGAACCCACCGCAGGCTTAGACCCTGAAAGTGCGGCGGGAGTAGACGAGTTAGTGTTAAAGCTACGTGATCTTTTCGGACTCACGGTTGTGATGATTACTCATGATCTAGAGTTGCTTTGGCAGGTCGCAGATAGGGTGGCTGTATTAGCGGATGGCAAGGTTCAGTTGGTTGGTACGATGCAGGAGCTTTCCGAGTCCGACAATCCCGCCGTGAAACGATTCTTTGACAGCCCTAGGGGTAGAGCGGCCCAATCAATTCAAACCGAAGTAAATAATGATAAAGACAAAAAGGAATCATCATCGAAACTAAAGTAAGTTATACCATTGTTGGCGGCTTTGTGATTGTGCTATTGGCTGCATTCATAGGGGTGGCACTTTGGTTGGCATCGGGTGGAAATCTGCAAAAAAAGTATGACCTTTATATTGCCGTTGAGAATGAATCCGTAGCAGGTCTAAATATTAACGCCCCGGTGAAGTATAACGGCGTTGAAGTGGGTAAGGTCAGGAACATTCAACTTGATAAGGTGAACCCAGAACTGGTACATTTATTGCTCGCAATCCAGCGCGGCACACCTATTAAAGTCGATACGGTTGCTACTTTAAAGGTACAAGGTCTGACGGGTATTGCGTATATGGAATTGAGCGGCGGAGCACGCGATGCACCACCTTTGCTTACACTAGCTGGTAACTCCTACCCAATCATTCAAACAAAACCTTCGTTGAGCGCTAGGCTCGAAAACGTACTTGCAACCGTTTTATCGAAACTTGATAGTACAGCCCGTAATGTTGATGCCATCTTAAGTGTTGAAAATCAAACCTCTTTTAGAAACGCGCTTGCCGACGTTTCAACGGTAGCGCGCACATTAGCGGCCCGTAAACAATCAATTGATGCTGGCATTTCGAGTGCAGAAAAGGGGCTAGAGAGCATTGCCAAAATTGGCGCGCAAATAGGCCCGCAAGTAGGCCCTATTCTAGAACGTGTATCCAAGAGTGTGATCGCGATTGAGGCCATGAGCATTGAATTGGGCAAAACTAGCGCCAGTGCAACCAAAACCGTGGATTCTGTGGGGGACGATGTAAAGCGCTTTAGTGCTGAGACGTTGCCAGAACTCAGTCGTTTATTGAGTGATTTGACGACCTTAAGCAATTCGGTGCGACGCTTAAGTGACCAAACTGAGAAAGACCCAAGAAGTCTGATTTTTGGTCGCAAAGAGGTACCGCTAGGGCCTGGTGAAATACAAAGGGAGTTACGGTGAAAATCCAAATTGCATTAGTGTCGATGGCTTTCGCTCTAGCCGCTTGTAATCCCTTAAAGCCCGCGGCAGACCAGCCTTTGACGTTTCATACCCTTAACTTAACGCCATTGAGCGAGTCAGAATCGCGCTCTATTACCGCGAGCACTTCAACCCCAAATTTACCTTCGGTAATCATCAATCCGCCACATGCAGCAGCAGGTTTCGAGACAGCTAAATTGATTTACCTACGCCAACAGCATCAGTTGGAATATTACTCGCAGAGTGAATGGGTTGCGCCGCCAGCGCGGATGCTTTCGCCTTTGATTGTGGAGCGTTTAATGCGAACGGGCAGCTTTAAAGCGGTCGTTTTGACACCTACTGCAATTCAAGCGGATTTACGCTTGAATGCTGAGATCATTCGCCTTCAGCATGAATTTGTTGATGCTACCGGACCAAGCAAGGTGCGCTTCACCTTGCGAGCTTACGTCATGGATGAGAAGACCCGTAAAGTGTTGGCAAGCCGTGAATTTGAGGCACTAGTCAACGCACCTAGTGAGAACGCCGCAGGCGGGGTTATTGCCGCTAATTCGGCATTGCAACTAGTCATGGATGATTTGGTTGCGATGGTAGCGAAGGCTTGGTCGACGCGGTAGAGATTTAGGAAAAGGATTTTGTCCTACACCGCTCGGGCTAGCGTCTGATAGACAGGAAGATGGGTGCAACGTATCTTGAAGCATTGCCGAAACCAGACCCTAGGAGCTTCCAATGAAATCAACCTTTACGGCACTATCGCCTCTTACGACAGACACTCTTGACCTCGGTCTTGCTAGTTCTTTTGGGGATTACGGGCTTGGCGAACACTTCGCTCATTGCAAACGATACGGTAGTCGATTCTTGGTCCTCCGTTGCGTTGCAGAAAGTCTAAAAAACTTCCTTGCAACACGACTTATTACATCGGCAGTGGTAGTCTGCATGTTCATTGGACTCAGTTCGCTGGCTGTTTAATCTATGGCGCACCTCGAAGGGTCGCGCCTAATCGGCTTGCTAGGCGCACAAGGTGCGCTCCTTAAGATACTAGATACCTCCCGCGACCCGTTACAGGCGCCCATACGCTCTGAAATATTTGGGATGCAGAGGTTTGCCCAGCACGGCAAAAGTTTGGCATTAACCCACGAAGCTGCAATCGCGAAGTACTCGGCTACTGGCTTTTTTCCAAGGCTGGAAAGTAACGTTCGAGCATTGCGCGAGTCATATGAATATATCGGCTTACAAGCTCGTACGGGCTACGACATCAGCCCTGCTGCTGAATGGCTGCTAGACAATTTTCACTTAATTGAAAGTCAGTTGAAAGAAATCCGCGAGGGCCTGCCTCGGCGTTACTTTCGATCATTGCCTTTATTGAAGCATGAGCCACTCTTAGGATTGCCACGAGTGTATGGCATCGCTTGGGCGTTTGTTGCCCATACGGATGGTGATTTCGATGAAGACCTGTTAAGCCATTTCCTCATTGCCTACCAAACTAATCGCGAGTTAAACCTTAGCGAAATATGGGCCTTGCCGACGACATTGCGCGTGGTATTGATTGAAAATCTGAGACGCTTGGCAGAGCGTGTTGCGTCCACTAAGGCCGCCCGTGAAATGGCAAATCTATTTTGCGATCAGATTGATGATTTATCAATTGATGCATTAGAGGGAGTGAAGGCTACACTGGAGGCGCGCGGATTAGCCAGTGCCTTTTTAGGGCAAATAGCACAGCGCATGCAAGATCGACCGGCTGCGTTCTCCGATGAACACCAGCTTTGGATTAAAGCAGCGCTTCCCGATTTAGCTGGGTTGAAAACGAGGGAAGCAGCAGAACAGGCAGCCGATAATTTGAGCGTTAGCAACTCGATACTGTCGCTGCGCGCGATTAGTGATGCGGACTGGCCAGATATTGTGGCGAGAACGAGTTCCTTGATGGTGCTGATGGTGTCGTCCCCTATCTTTCAAGCCGAACATCTAACCACCCGGGATCAAACGCTTCACGATATCGAGAGTCTAGCGCGCAGGACTGGACGTAGCGAATTAGCAATTGCCAATACACTCCTGGAGCTGACGAATCGTGACGAGGATGGTAAGGAGCTTCCAGCAAACCTTAGTACGCGAATTAGTGATCTTCCGAAGATAGCGGTGGCGAGTTACTGGCTTCGCGGTAAGGGAAGGGCTACCTTAGATCGCAAGCTTTCTCTGCGCTGGCATATGCAATGGGTCAGGCACGCCGTTTTGCCAAGTTACCTATTGTTTTTGTGTGTTGGCACCTTGGCCTTGGTCGCTTGGATGTTGCGCCATCACGCAGGCTTAACCCTTGATTTATCAACGATAGGTATTGCGTTGCTGATGCTTTTTCCCGCCTCGGAGGCAGTACTTGCAGTGGTGAACAGGGTGATCAGTGAGTCTGTCAGGCCGCACCATTTGCCGCGATTAGCCTTGATTAACGGAATACCGATTGATCAAAAGGTACTCGTAGTGATTCCTGGCATGATAACGAGCGAGCACTCGATCCGGGAACTGACGCATAGGCTTTTATTGCATTATCTTGCGAACCCAGAGAAATACGCCCAGTTTGCGTTGCTGACCGATTGGGCCGACGCTGATGGCCAAGTTGTGGCGGGCGACGATGTCATACTTTCTTTGGCCTGTGAGGCGATTCACAAGTTGAATGAAAAGTACCCAGATAAGGTCTGTGGCGCTCCACGCTTTGTATTACTTCATCGTGCTCGGGTATTTAGCCAATCTGAGCAACGCTGGATTGGATGGGAAAGAAAACGTGGAAAGCTGGAGCAGTTAATTGCAATTCTCGCCCATCCGGACAGGGAAAATCCTTTCATCGATTTAGGACATGATTCTCAGTTAACAGACGACGTTAAGTATGTGTTAACGCTTGATAGCGACACACAACTACCTCCGGAAAGACTGCGGGACCTAGTTGGTATTGCCGCCCATCCAAGCAATAAGCCGCAAATTGACCTCGAAAATCGCAGCGTCACCGGTGGTTACGGCATATTGCAACCAAGAATTGTTACACCGCTGCCATCACCGACAGAGGTGACGCTTTTTCATTTGTTATTTTCCGGCCAATGCGGCATCGATCCTTACAGTGCGGCAACTTCTGAAGTTTATCAAGACGTTTTTGATGAAGGTACTTTCACTGGAAAAGGGCTATTAAATGTCCTCGCCATGGACGCGGTGCTTACGAATAGATTGCCAGTGGATCGAATTCTGAGTCATGATTTATTAGAAGGGTCGATTGCCCGCTGTGCCGTCGTAACCGATGTTATTTTGATTGAAGGCGCACCGTTTCACTCCGATGTCGCGGCCTCTCGAGTACACCGTTGGACCCGAGGCGATTGGCAGTTGCTACCTTTTGTATTTAGCAACAAGATTCCAGGTATAGCCGCAATTAATCGCTGGAAAGTGATAGACAATCTGCGTCGCTCTCTTGTTGCGCCGATGTCGCTCGCCTTGCTGGTCACTTCGATGTTTGGTGGGCCGGTACCGACATGGGCAGCGATCCTGCTAGTTTTCTCTGCCTTTTGTGCAGGCCCGCTAATGGGTGCTCTTGCTGGGTTTTTATCATACCGCACCGATTTAGCAAAAGCGCATTTCTACTTTTATGCCGCCCGAGAAATGTACCGTGCGGTACTAGGCGGGTTATGGCACATGGCCCAGTTGTTGCAGCAAGCATTGAACTCAGTTGATGCAATTATCAGAGCTTTATACAGAATGATGGTGAGTCGCCGCCGTTTACTGCAGTGGACAACGGCTGCCTCTGCACAAGCAAACGCAAAAACTGAGCTGGTCTCACTAGTTCGCGTGCATTGGTTGGAACCGGCGACTGCATTGGCACTTTTTGCATGCCTGTGGTTAGCTTCAGCTATAACCCCCTTGTCAGTAACTCTTTGCATTTTATGGTTTCTTTCACCGCTTTGGACCTGGTGGGCCTGCCGTGGTAGTTCTATTCACAAATTCGCTGCACTTGAATCACAACTTACCTCGGACGACCGAATTTATTTAGAAGGAGTTGCTAGATCAGCTTGGAAACTGTTCGAGCGATGCGTAGTTGCCGATGATAACCACCTACCACCTGACAATCTACAAACTTCACCTTTAGAAATAATTGCCCATCGGACCTCGCCCACCAACATTGGCTTATACCTGCTAAGCACACTGTGCGCATCAAAGTTCGGTTGGATTAGCACAGATGAATTGTTGCAACGGCTTGCCAGTACCTCGCAAACTTTAGGTCGCCTTCAACGTTATCGCGGACATTTTTACAACTGGTATGACACCCAAAGCTGCATGCCGCTCTTACCGATGTATGTCTCAACAGTGGATAGCGGTAACTTTAGTGGTCACCTTATCGCCGTTGGGCAAGCTTGCTTAGAGAAGGCGCAAGACAATGCTCTAACTCTTGAGCAAAAACACGAGTTGCTGGCTTACTCACGAAGTTTTGAGGCACTCGGGTGGGCGCCTGATTATCGATTTTTATATCATAAAAAACGGCACCTGTTCCATATCGGTTTCCGCGTGGCGGAGCAACAGTTAGACCCGAGTTTCTACGATTTATTAGCATCTGAATCGCGACTGACCAGCCTTTTGGCGATCGCAAAAGGTGATGCACCGGTTCGGCACTGGGCAACTTTAGGGCGTCCGTTTTATGCAGTGGGGAAGAACGCGGCATTGCGTTCTTGGTCAGGTTCGATGTTCGAATATCTCATGCCATCTCTTATCCTCGATGAGCCGATTGGAAGCGTCTTACAAGAAGCTTGTGCCGCCGCAGTGGTTGAGCAAATACAGTACGGAATCCATCAAGGTGTGCCTTGGGGGATATCCGAGTCGGCCTACGCTGCGAGCGATCAAACACTTGCTTATCAATATGCACCGCAAGGCGTGCCGAGACTAGCATTGCGTCGCATGCCGCCAGATGAGCTAGTCATTGCACCCTATGCGACGGCGCTCGCCGCACAAGTTTGCCCTAAAGAAGCGATTGACAATTTCAAAAGATTTGAAAGTCTTTCACCATCAATACGGGTGAGCTATGGCTTTATCGAGGCACTCGATTTCACGCCCTCTCGTCAACCAACGGAAAAGAGTTTTGTCGAGGTCGACACCTTTATGGCCCACCATCAAGGTATGACCATTGTGGCCATTGCTAATTTGCTTTTAGAGTGTTCACCTCGACGCTGGGCTATGAGTAACCCTTGCATTGAAGCAGTCAATTCTTTGCTTCATGAGCGCGCACCTGTGGAAGTATCGCGAGCCACCTTGCCTTTGCCGAACTCTTTGCCCCAAGCTGTGAAGTCAAGGCTGCCGGGCCTGTTGAGGCATGTGCTACCCGGTGCTAACGCCGTGGAACCAACGCACCTGCTTAGCAATGGCAGGTACAGCGTGACGCTTAGGCCGAATGGGGCAGGTTGGAGCAAACGAGGCAATACGGGATTGAGCCGTTGGCGTGATGATGCCCTCAGAGACGCCTATGGATGCTTTTTCTACATTCGATGGGATAAGCAACCATCGCCGGTATCGATAACCCAACATCCCGCGCCAGACCCGGCCGCTCAGTACGAGAGTACCTTTCACGCTGATAGGGTGTGCTTCGATGCGCTGTGGACTGAGCTTCAAGTTCACACAACTGTGTGGGTCAGCCCGGAAGATGACATTGAGTTTAGGCGCGTAGAAATAAGCAACCTCAGTGAGCGAACCATCAGCACAGATTTGATGTCGGCGTTTGAAGTAACCCTTGCTACTCAAGATGCTGACGAAGCACATCCGGCATTTTCCAATTTATTTGTTCGTGCACAGTGGGATGCTGAGCACCAAGCCTTAGTGTTCGAGCGCAAACCACGATTAGTCGTCGACAACGTCGAGGGGGGAGAGTTTTTAGCACAGTTTTTAGCGATCTCAGACCCCCAAGTTTCCCAACTCAGTATTCAAGCTAATCGGGCTAACTGGCAGGGTAGAAATAGATCAGCAAGCCAGCCTTTAGCCATGTTCGAGCGCGCGCCGGAAGCCAACACCGAAATCATCACCGGTTTAGACCCCGTGTGTGCGATTGAGCTCAAATTGAATTTATTGCCCGGCTCAAAGGCCAGCGTAACCTTTGGCATCGTGGCTGCTAGTACGAGAGAGACTCTGCGCGCTTTAATCGATAAGTATAGACAACCAAGCCATGTGCAGCGCGCATCCTTAATGTCTGCAACGCTAATGGGTATTCGGTTGCGCTCGCTACGACTAACGCCCGATGTGTTCTCAGCCATTCAAACGTTAACGACGGCCATCGTCCTCAATTTAAGCCGACCTGCGAGCGAATCAAAATCCGCAATCATGAAGGTGTGCGATCAAAGGCTGATGTGGCGATTTGGTTTGTCGGGTGAGCGTCCCATAGTTTTAGTGTTTATTGGGGTTACGCAAGGTATCGGCCTGTTGCGGGCGCTGACCCAAGCCTTGCGTGTCTGGGAGTGGGGCGGTATTGCTTGCGATTTAGTGGTCATAAATTCGGAGCCACCTTCCTATTTGATGGAGGTAGGTCGCGAAATTGCTATGATTAAAGAGCAGTATCAATCCGATATTGGCATCAAAGATCAGTCTTCTGCAGTGCAAACAAACTTTTGTATATTGCGTTCGGATGAACTTACCGCAGATGAATTGAGCACTTTTCAGAGCCTTGCCAGAGTACAAATGAGCGGTGACGGAAGACCGCTCACTTATCACGTACAAAATTGGCTTAAGCGGCATGATGTTGATTTTGAAGAGAGAAATCTAGTCTCAAATTCTGGAATTGGGGTTAGTACAGGTGTAGGAGCTGAGTCGGCCACGACTCAGACTAGTAAAGGTGCATTTAATACAGAGTCCGGCGACTTTACGTTCGATGTGAGCGCTAAGGTAAGGCCAGTGAGGCCCTGGGTTAACGTACTGGCTAATGTGAGTTTTGGTGCCATTGTTTCAGAAGTAGGTGGAGGCTATAGCTGGGCGAAGAATAGTCGACTCAATCAGCTAACGGCATGGTCAAATGACCCGATTTCTGACCCACCTTCAGAATGGTTTTTGGTGCAGGACATAAAAAGCATGCGTACGTGGAGTGTGTCGCCCTCTGCTTGGGGTGCTGCACAAGTTAAATATGAAATTGTGCACGGTCAGGGGGTCAGCTCAATCACCCATAACCGAAACGGCTTAGAGATTTGTGCTACATGGTGTGTTGACCCGGTAGAGAGCGTGAAGCAAATTCGATTAGTCTTTAAAAACACCTCGCAGCGTGATATGCGTTTACGGGCGATTGGAATTGCTGAGTGGGCCATGGGGGCAAATCGCGCTGCTCGTACCACTGCCTACACCTCAAGATTTGAAGGGGCTCTGTTCTGCACGCAGCAAGAGCGTTCTGCTGGATTTAGTGAGGGTACCGCCTTCTTCGCTATTCAGTCACCTGAGGTGGAAGACGATTGGACCTGTGATCGCAGGGAGTTTTTTGATGCTAGAGGGCATTTTGTTTTGCCAGACCATTTAGGACAACGACAGGATGCAGGCGCAGACCCATGCGCCGCTCTTTCTACGCGTTTTGAGTTAGATGTCGCGCAAAGTAAGCAATGTGTATTCTTTTTAGGTTTTGCTGAAAGTCTTGAATTAGCAAAAACATTAGCCTTAGCGGTGAGAAAAAAACCGGCTTCGCAACTGGTAGCCAACACACGCATTTATTGGAATGAATTGCTGGGAGCAACAGTTGTTAAAACGCCAGATGCTCTTTTCGACGTCATGGTCAATCGGTGGTTTCTCTATCAAACGCTGGCATGTCGACTATGGGGCAAGGCCGGTTTTTATCAGGCAGGCGGCGCATTCGGATTTCGAGATCAATTACAAGATTCAATGGCAATGGTGTGGGCAACGCCGCAGCTGCTGCGCGACCAAATCCTTCTCTGTGCTTCCCGGCAGTTTGTCGAGGGCGATGTGCAACACTGGTGGCATCCGCCGCAAGGTGCCGGCGTACGCACGCATTTTTCAGATGATTTACTCTGGCTGCCACATGCGTGCATTCGGTATGTTGAAACGACGGGTGATGAATCGTTAATGGACGTGGATGTGCCTTTTTTAGACGGTACTTCAATTCCAGAAGGGGCAGAAGATTCTTACTTTACGCCCACTGTCAGTGTGTTCACAGGTACGGTTTATGAGCACGGCGCGCGGGCTATTGATAAGAGCTTAAAGGTTGGTGTTCACGGGTTGCCGCTCATGGGCAGCGGTGATTGGAATGATGGAATGAATCGGGTTGGGCCAGAAGGTAAGGGCGAATCGGTTTGGCTGGCTTGGTTCTTGTGTATCGTCGTAAAAAGTTATGCCCCGCTTGCGGCTGCACGTGGGGAAAATGAGAGAGCCGAGCGCTGGTCTCAGGCCGCTGTCGGTTGGGAAATAGCCTTAAAAAATGACGCTTGGGATGGGGAGTGGTTTAGGCGCGCGTTTTTCGATAACGGCCAGGCATTGGGCTCGCATGTAAACGCCGAGGCGAAAATCGACTTGATCGCGCAAGCGTGGGCTGTATTTGCCGATGTTGTAGCTGACGATATGCAGCAGGCCGCGCTTATTTCTATGGATACGAATTTAGTCAATCGTTCGTCCGGTTTGATTAAACTACTTGACCCACCGCTCGCGCATGATGTGCCGAGCGCGGGCTATATACAAGCTTATCCGCCGGGCATTAGGGAAAATGGCGGGCAGTACTCCCATGGCGCGGTGTGGGCCTTAATGGCGCAAGCAAAACGGGGCAATGCTGATGTAGCGTATCGTTACTTTACTTACCTTAGCCCGGCCCATAGAGCTGCAAATCCGGTCTACGGCGACGCTTACGGAATTGAGCCCTATGTGATGGCTGGCGACGTTTATACCCGCGCGCCTTATGAGGGGCGCGGCGGTTGGAGCTGGTACACCGGGTCTGCCGCTTGGATGCATAGGGCTGCTACCGAGTCAATGTTTGGGTTGGTTCTAAAAGGAGATACGTTGAGCTTTAAACCCTGCCTACCAAGCAATTGGAAACGAGCAGAGTTGACTTTGAAACGCAGCGGTAAAGAGTTCCGTTTTATCTTCATTCAGGATGACGCAGAACAAGCGGTTTTTGATACGGCGGTTGACGGTGCGGTATTGCTTTTGCCCGGTGAGACTGTGGAGCTAAAAAATCTAACCGCGACTGTATGTTTTGTTATACCGTTGCAGCAATCTAGGCCAATATGAGCACACCGCTAATTGGCCTTTTGGTATTCGTGACAGGCTTAGTTTTGTGGATAATGGTGCCGTTTTATGGAACCATACTTTGGGGTTTTGTAATCGCCCTTGTGTTTGCGCCAGTATTTCGTTTTCTACTATCCGTGACCAAAGGCCGCAACAACATTAGCGCCGCAACGACTGTTGCCTTAGTGTTTATCATGGTGGTACTACCGTTAGTGCTAATCACCGCGTCATTAGCAAACGAAATTGCCTTGTTTGTTACCGATGTTCAAAGCGGTAAAGTTAATCCTAGTAGGTATTTTCAAGAAATATTCGATGCGCTTCCTAAGTGGGCGAGCCAGTTGCTAGAGCGTTTTGGGATGGTGAACTTTGCTACCCTGCAAAAACGCTTGACCGGCCTACTTTTGCAAGCGAGCCAGTCGATTGCAAAGCAAGCATTAAGCATTGGACAACTGACATTCGAGTTCATGGCTAATGTGTTTTTGACACTCTATTTGGCGTTCTTTTTCATCAAGGATGGAGAAAAGCTATCGGCAATGATTCGGCAATTCTTGCCGCTGTCATCCAAAGATAATGATGCGCTGGTGATCAAATTTAATGCAGTCGTGCGTGCCGTAGTAAAAGGCAATATTTTAGTTGCCGGCATACAAGGTTTGCTTGGTGGTCTGGCGTTCTGGGCATTAGGGCTTTCTGGTGCTTTGCTGTGGGGCGTATTAATGGCCTTCCTGTCGTTGGTTCCTGCGGTTGGTGCTGCCCTCATTTGGTTTCCCGTAGCAATCTACTTTTTCGTTACCGGGCAGCCTTTGCATGGCGTTTTACTATTAGCTTGGGGCGTATTGGTCATCGGCCTAGTTGATAATTTATTGCGTCCTTTACTCGTCGGGCGCGACACTCGCATGCCCGATTATGTCGTGTTGTTGAGCACATTAGGCGGGCTTGCAACATTTGGCATCACCGGCTTTGTCTTGGGGCCATTGAGTGCAGCGATGTTTATCGCAGTGTGGCATATACAGATTGGTCAAGCCGCGCTGCCTAGTTTGAACGAGGAATGAAACGTTCACTTTATGAGCTATCGCCTATTGCCGACGTTACTTTTCAGTTGTTTTTGTCTATGTAGCTTTTCAACGTCCGCAGCGGCGCTGACTCTTTTCATCGACTTCAATAATGCGGATGGCGAAATTCAAGCCTTTAAGACAAAGCGAGTTCGAGGCACTGATAATATTTTAGTGTTGCCTTCATACGACCGAATCACGTTGCAACAGAGATCTGCTGCCAGGCGGGCGAATGCCTTAGTTGAGCGCTTGACTTTGCAGGCCCAGCAATGCGCTGTGGTGCAAGGTAAAAAGCCAAAGGCCTGTAATGACGTGTATGTGCAAATCCGCGATGCCGAGCTAGTGCGAATTGCGGCAACTGGAAACTATTCAGCTGCCGATCTGAAAGCGGAATTAAGCGTTTTAATCATAAGAAATCCTGATTTACGCTTTGATATGTTGGTTGTTTCTGGGCACCACGAACTTGGTTTCTACCGTGGGGAATTAACCCAAGCAACCGATAGAGAGTTTGCCGAAGTTATTGCTCATGGGCAAGCAATGTTTTCTCGCTTGAACACTGTGGTGTTGCTGGGGTGTGGGACGGGTACTAGAGGCGGTTACCAAAACCATATCTCGCCGCTCTTCCCAAACGTCACCCTCATTGTTGGCGCTGAAGACAGCGCACCGACACGAGATGAGCCTAGGAACTTAGCATTCATACGAAAGTTCAATGTATCTCGAACAAATTTGTTAAGTAGTAGAACCAAGAAAGAGATCGAACCACTGGTGCAGAGCTTGCGTGCCGAGAACTGGCCTATTAGCTTGCTGTGGCGAAATGACATGCTGTTTCTGAAGGATGTGACGCAACCTTTTTGAATTGCAGATACCACTACTTATGTTCGCTGCAGCACAGATAGAGGTTTTCGCAATTGGCATTATTAGGGTTTCACCCTATTTAAGGAAGTGCGATGAAAGCGGTTCGAATCCATCAGTATGGCGATACAGATACTTTACGCTATGAGGATGCTGAAAAGCCCACGGTGGGTGAAGATGACGTGTTGATCCGTGTTGTAGGAACTTCAGTGAACCCAATTGATTGGAAGATTCGACAAGGGCATTTAGAAGAGATGATTCCTTACAAGATGCCTATTATTTTGGGGTGGGATGTTTCTGGCGTTGTGGCAGAAGTTGGTGAAAAAGTGTCGAAGTTTAAAGTTGGGGATAACGTGTACAGCCGGCCAGACGTTGCCCGCGATGGAACCTATGCTGAATTTATTTGTGTTCGGGAAGCCGAAGTCGCAATGAAACCCAACACGATTTCCCATATCGAAGCGGCCGTCTTGCCCTTAGTTGGGATTACCGCATGGGAAGTTCTAGTCAATACTGCCGAAGTGTCAGTCGGTCAGAGGGTGCTGATTCATGCAGCATCGGGTGGCGTCGGGGCTATCGCTGTGCAACTTGCGAAAGCGCATGGTGCCTATGTGATCGGCACAGCGTCAGCAGCCAATCGAGAACTCGTCGAATCGTTAGGAGTGGATGAGTTTGTTGATTACCACAAGCAAGGCCTGACTGACGCAGTCAAAGATATTGATATCGTGTTCGACACAATGGGTGGGCAAACACAAAAAGAGTCTTGGTCGGTCTTGGCACCTGACGGAATTTTAGTTTCCATTGTCAGCCCGCCCGATGCAGATCTAGCAAAAAAACTCGGTTTTAGGTCGGCATTTGTCATGATAAAACCGGATGCTGTGGTATTAGAAAGCTTAGCGAAACTCGTCGATGCGGGTAAAATTAGGCCAATAGTGGGTGCTGAATTTTCGCTCCAAGACATGAAAGAAGCGCACCGGCTTAGCGAATCAGGACGCGCGAGAGGAAAGATCGCCGTTTACGTTGGGCAGCCTTAGTGCCTGATGCAGCGCCTAAGAAAGACGAGCATACTGAGGCCAAGGCAACGCTTAAAGCCCCTAGCCGTAGATGGCTATGGATTTCTCTGGCAATTGCCGCAATCGTGGCAATTATCGCTGCTGTTTGGTGGGCCACTCGACCCCCGGCCGTAGCGGCCGTAAAGGTGCAGTGGTCACCCTTGGTTCGGACGCTTCAGTTTTCAGCGCGCGTTGCAACAACATCTAGAGTTGAAGTTGGCAGCACCATCACTGGTCGTGTAAGGCAGGTGATGGTTAAAGAGGGGGATTTAGTAAAAAATGGAGCTGAGCTAATTCTGTTAGAGAGTGAAGAGCTAAAAGCCGCTCTAGAACAAGCGGCAGCCGCTGAAAATCAAGCCAGAGAACGGCTAGCTGGGCTGAGAAGTACGGGTAGAAGTGTTGTCGATGCTGGCGTGGCGCAGGCGGACTCTGTCCTGTTAAAAGCACAAGCTGATCTTATTCGAACCCAAGAATTAGCAGCAAAGGGTTTTTTGAGTCAAGCGCGCCTCGATGAAGCACGAAGTGCAACGACGGTTGCCCTCGCGCAGCGGCAAAGCGCTAGAGCCCAAAGTGCGGCGAATCGTGGTACCGAAGTTGCCCAGGCCATAGCCCAAGTTGCGGTAGCGCATGCTGCCAGCGGTGCTGCGTTAGCTCGATTAGCCCAAGTAGCGCTGAATGCGCCAGCGGATGCAAAAGTGTTAACCAGATTGGTAGAACCAGGGCAAATTGTGCAGGCGGGGAAAGCATTGTTTAACTTAGCTTTGACTGGGCCTACTTTGCTAGTTGCCCAAGTTGATGAGCGTTATCTTGAGCAACTCCGAAATGGGCAAGTGGCTAGCGTTGTTGCCGACGCTTTTCCAACTGAACGATTTGCTGCAACGGTGCAATTGATTGCCCCCATTGTCGATGCTCAACGTGGTGCAGTGCAAGTTAAGCTTTCCCTTTTGAAACAACCCCCTGAATTTTTGCGAGAGGATATGACGCTTTCAGTCGAAGTAGAAACTGCGCGTCGTGATCGAGCGCTTGTGGTGCCAGTAGAAGCGCTGCGCGGCGATGAATCATCTAGCATGGCGACTGTGCTAGTGGTGCGGAATGGGCACGCAGAACGGAGAACCGTCAAAGTAGGTATTCGTACGTTGAAATTTGCCGAAGTCGTTGAAGGGTTAGCTGAGGGCGATATTGTTTTGAAAGGGTCTACGCTAAAACCGGGAAGCCGGGTTAGAGCGCTGATGCCTACAAATGATTAATTTTCTCGGTTTCGAGCGACGCGTTGCTAGCCGTTTTATGATTGAAGGGCGCACACAGTCCCTACTGATTTTGGTCGGTGTCGCTGCAGGTGTCGCTGTTATTGCCTACATCTCGGCACTAATGGCGAGCGTGCAGCTCAATTTGATTGATAAGACTTTGGGTGCACAAGCGCACGTGACTTTGAGTGCTTTGGAAGATGTAGTCACTCCCGCGAGATTGCAAGCACCTTCCGACATCAACATACTTACTGACACACAGCCCCGTGCACAACGCCCGCGTTCTCCTGAAAACTGGCGTTTGCTTATACCGTTGCTGGAAGCCGTTCCGGGAGTGGCAGCCGTGTCGCCAATTGTGACTGCTGGGGGGTTAGCTGTTCGAGGAGAAGTCTCGAAAGCTATTGCCATTTCGGGTGTTGATCTGATTCGTTATGATCGCATTGTACGGTTGCGTTCGAAGATTGTCAGTGGAGATGCCCGCTTAGGACCTGGCGAAGGCATGATAGGGCGCGATTTGGCACAAGACCTTGGTGTTCGTGTCGGCGATCGTTTAAACATCGTTGTTGGTGCAATCACTGATTCCATTCGAGTGACAGCGTTGCTCGATTACGGCGTGCGAGATTTGAATCGCCGGGTAGTCATCGTACCGTTGCGAACCGCGCAAAGTTTGGTCAGCTTGCCGGGAGGCGCAATTAGTATTGAGCTGTCGCTAGTTGACTTATGGGACGCTCCCGATTTTGCAGCGGATTTTGCAAAGCGTTGGGCCTACAAAGTTGAGAGCTGGCAAGATGCCAATCCTCAATTAGTCTCGGCGCTAACAGCGCAATCGGTTAGCACGGCGGTTATACGTGGCGTGGTTCTGATCGTCGTAATCTTAGGCATATCAAGCGTTTTGGTAGTGTCGGTCGTGCAAAAGAGACGGGAGATTGGCATCTTACGAGCGATGGGTGCTACGAGAGCGCAAGTGATGCGCATTTTTTTGCTGCAGGGAGCCATTGTTGGGGCGGTAGGTTCGGTGTTAGGCGTTTCGCTTGCTTGGGCAATGATTTGGGCTTTTGTGACTTTAGTGCGCGGTGAAGATGGCCTGCCTTTGTTTCCAATCAGCTTTCCACTTAGTCTTGCACTCATCGTTTCTGGTATTGCAACCGTCAGTGGCGTTCTTGCTGCAGTTGCACCGGCTAGGCGTGCGGCTAAGCTCGACCCGGCACTTGCGATTCGGATATGAACGATCTTTCACCCAAGCCTTTGATTGAACTCGCTGATATTCGCAAACGCTACAACGTTGGCCTACCTAATGAGGCGGAAGTATTGAAAGGCCTATCGTTCAACATTGCTCATGGCGAATTCGTCGCGCTCATCGGGCCCTCAGGCTCGGGTAAAAGTACGCTACTCAATATTATTGGCCTACTTGAGCAAGCTACCTCTGGAAGTTACAGAATTGAGGGGGAAGAAACAAGCGCACTCAATGACGCTGAGTTAACCCTTCGTCGGCGGTCGACCTTAGGGTTTGTTTTCCAGTTTCATCACTTGCTGCCTGCTTTTTCTGCGCTCGAAAATGTCACCTTACCTGCCTTGATGAGAGAAGGTAGCGTTAGTAATGAGCAAAACGAAAAGGCAAGGGCGGTACTTTCAGCTGTGGGCTTAGAGGCAGCGATGGATAAAAAGCCGGGTGAACTTTCCGGTGGCATGCAACAAAGGGTGGCGATTGCCAGAGCTTTGGTTCTCAACCCACCGCTGGTGTTGGCAGACGAGCCCACGGGCAACTTAGATCGAGTTGCCTCTGACGAGGTGTTTGCGTTACTCCGAAAAATGCATGCAGAGCTAAAAATTTCCTTTCTTATCGTTACTCATGATCCGCGCCTTGCGGCTCGTTGCGATCGAATTATTGAGCTTGTGGATGGTGCAATCGTGCGTGATGAGGCTGTCACCGAAAGCGAAAGAAACTAATGGAAGTAGCGATTTGGTCGACTCTGATTGGCATCCTCTTGCTCTCAATGGCGCTGGGCGGTTCAGTGCTTTCAAGGCTACCGTTGAGTACTTCAATGCTCTATTTGGCCTATGGTGCGGCCTTAAGCCCATGGTGGATAGGCTTAATCGATATCGATTTACCTAGTAGCTCCACCACGTTGGAATTACTGGCCGAAATCGTTGTCTTAATCTCCCTGTTTTCTTCGGGGCTCAAGCTAAGCGCTGGGTTGAGTGACAGACGCTGGATACCGTCTTTACGATTAGCCTTGGTTTCTATGCTGCTGACCGTCGGAGCTATCGCAGCAATTGGCGTCGGACTACTTGGATTATCTCTGGGTGCCGCCATTTTGTTAGGTGGCATCTTAGCACCAACAGACCCGGTATTAGCCTCCGATGTGCAAGTTGCTACGCCCACAGACCGTGATCAATTGCGTTTTGCTTTAACCGGCGAGGGTGGATTAAATGACGGCACGGCATTTCCGGTTGTTCTTTTGGGATTAGGCCTCTTAGGGTTGCATGATATAGGTGAATTTGGAGTTAGATGGCTTTTGGTCGACGTTATTTGGGCAACTGCTGCAGGCTTGAGCATTGGCGCATTGTTGGGTGCCGCGACGGCGAGTTTTGTCGTCTACCTGAGGCGCACCCACAAGGAAGCCGTCGGGCTCGATAATTTTTTAGCACTAGGCCTAGTTGCGCTGACCTACGGCGTTTCGTTGCACTTACATGCTTCGGGTTTTTTGGCAGTTTTTGCCGCGGGTGTTTCCCTGCGATTTATGGAAAAGCGGATTTCTTCCAAAGCCAATCGTGAGAGTGAGGCATCCAAAGCGGTGGAAATACCGATTGAAAAACCTGGTGATGAAGCCCAGTTAGCGACTCACCCCGAACATGCGGCGGCCTTTATGGCGCATGCAATGTTAAGTTTTAACGAGCAACTAGACCGCATTGGTGAGGTTGCCATGGTGGTTTGTATTGGCGCCTTACTCTGGGCGGTGGATTGGTCAGTAATGCGATGGTGGTTTTTACCGATCTTGTTTATTGTCGTTCGGCCCATGGCCGTGGTGATTGGCTTGTCTGGTTCGCGCACTTCAAAAACACAGAGAAGATTAATTGCTTGGTTTGGTATTCGAGGGGTAGGTTCGCTTTATTACCTCACTTACGCCATCAATAGAGGTGTAACAGGTGAGGTTGCTGATTTGCTGATCGTGTTGACGCTGTCTGTTGTGGTGGCTTCGATCATTTTGCATGGCATATCAGTAACGCCGCTAATGGGTTTTTATAATCGAAAGAAATTGTCGGTTTAGCAGGTTGCAACTTCGATTATGTGGGGCAACACACAGACCCCATGTTTCAACCAAGCTTAAATGATGATGTCAACAATCATTAAAGGCTAAATCATGCTTTATACCGTCGCACTCGTCCTAGTTGTTCTTTGGCTGTTGGGTCTTGTGACCTCCTACACGCTAGGCGGGTTTATCCATATTCTTCTCGTCGTCGCCATAGTTATTGTTTTGCTTCGAGTTATCAGCGGCCGAAAAGTGGTTTGAAGTTACATCGGAGGCCCTATATTTAGGGTTCTCATTGCGACGCGAACCTCTCGCAAGAAACATATGATGCCGCCCGAGAGAGAGCACATAGCGATGACGAAAAGTGAGCCCACTAGCCACTTTAGGCTAACGCCTATAAATGCGTCGATAAATAGTGCAGCGATCAGCATGCAAACTAGGAGCGCGGCCAAAGCGCAAAAGTTGATCGCCGTGCTGGTTAAATGAGCGCGCCGCGATAGTCCGGAAAACTCAAGTCGAGCATCATTGCGCTGCTTGTCGTTGAGAACCTCCCAGTTGTTTTCAACGAAACGTGCTCTGTCAATAATTCTGCCAAGGCGGTGGGCCATGACTCCCAATAGCGATCCAATACCGGTTATTAAAAACACAGGTGCAATCGCCAGCTGAATAACATGTGCAAGCCCGGCAATATCTGGTTCAGCCTGCATTTATTAGCCTCATAGTTTTCGTTGAATCTGCATCCCTAAGTTTAATTTTTCGAAAGTGCTAAGTCCGTTCGCTAACGAACCGACTTTGACTGCAGAGCGCTGTAACTTCTAGTTTACAAAATTGTCTACGAAAAGATTCACATGCTTAGCCCTAAAAAAATATTAGATATCGAACACAGCAAAGCGGCGTATTGGGCAGATTTTGGCCTTTACGCAATTGCCATCGTCGCCATCATTCTTTTTTTAATCATGTCGGCGGAGAGAATCGGGTTCTTTCATATGGGCGGATATGTTATCGCCGGTTTTGCAGCTTGGACGTTCTTGGAATATGCGATTCATCGCTTTATCCTCCACGGCCTACAACCATTTAAAACTTTGCATGCTCATCATCATTTACGACCAAGAGCACTCATTCTTGCGCCGACGGTTTTGACGGCATCCCTGATTGGGCTATTAATCTTCACACCTGCGTTTTTCATAAGCGGTGCACTGCCTGCTGCTGCCATTACTGTTGGATTGCTCATTGGCTACTTTGGTTACGCCTTGGTGCATCACTTCATCCATCATTGGCCTACCCCTTCCCTCGGGCAGTTGGACTTCATGCGAAAGCGAAAGCGGTTGCATGCACTTCACCATATGCAAAGTATTCCTACAAATTTCGGTGTGACTAGTGCCCTTTGGGATAGAGCATTTGGTACTTTCCGAAAACTTTAACTATTGAAAATCAGGAGATCATATGAAGATTGAAAAACAGCGAATTTCCCAGCTTTCGCAATTAGGCGACCTGTTGAAGACAAAGCAGCTTGATTCATCGACTGAAAACGTCGATCAAGTTTCAGCAAAAGTGACTAATGAGGCGTCGGAGAAACCAGAACCTGTTATCTATTTAGGGTATAGCGATGCAGACGAGCTTGGAGCCAGCCCAACTTGAACAGGCTAAACTACAGCGCCAAATAGCTTTCCAACGCCTGCTGTAATTGCCATGGCGAGTGCGCCCCAAAATACCACGCGCCTAGTTGCAGTTAGGATTGGTGCTCCGCCTACCTTGGCTGATATAGCACCTAACGCCGCTAGAAAAACGATGGTTGTCGCTGACGCCCAGATTATGAAACTTGTGGTTGGTGCCAGAGCTGCGACGGCTAGTGGCAGAGCTGCGCCCGCCGAGAAAGAAGCAGCCGACGCCAATGCAGCTTGTAAAGGTTTTGCGCTGAAAGCCTCCGAGATGCCAAGCTCCTCACGTGCATGTGTGCCAATATCGTCATGTTTCATGAGCTGTTCAGCGACTTTTTCTGCCAATTTAGGATCAAGGCCACGGGCTGTATAAATGGCGGTCAGTTCGCTCTTTTCCGCTTCAGGGTTAGCGGCGAGTTCGGCTCGTTCGCGCGCCAAATCGGCACTTTCGGTATCTGCTTGTGAATGCACCGACACATATTCACCTGCCGCCATCGACATTGCTCCAGCAACTAGGCCAGCAATGCCTGTGACAAGTAAATTATGATGGCTGGCATTGGCCGCAGCGACTCCGATGAGCAGGCTCGCCGTAGAGACGATTCCGTCATTGGCACCTAGCACCGCCGCACGCAACCAACCAATACTGCTGGTGTAGTGTTTTTCGGACGTGCTCGAAGTTCGCTGTGGATGCATGGCTAGAGAATTGAAATATTGTTAATCACATCGCGCACACCGGCTGCGCCCCAAGCTGAGTGTACGATTAATTCCCTTTCGGACCAACTGTGAACTGTCCCGCTTAAGGTTACCTTGTCGCCATTTACGCCGACGGTTATTCCTTTGGCATCGCCATTGGCTCTGCGCTTCAATGCTTCTTCGATATCCGCTTTGATCTCGGTCGATGTCAGGGCAGGTTTAATTTTGATCTGATCACTGACGCCTTTGACACCAATAATGTTTTTTACTGTCCAAACGGCGGAGCGTCGCTGATAATCCCATTCCACCTCGCCAGTCAGGGTTATCCACGCCTTTTCGACCATCACCTTAATGCCGTCGGTCTTCCAATAGGTTGTCCACTCTAATGCATTCGTTGCGGCTCTGGCGATATCAGCGTCATTGCGTTCATAAGAACCGGGCAGCTTGACATCAATTTCAATTGCAAGCGCTTTGACGCCTTTGACTCTTTGCGTAGCGCGCTCGGCATCCCACTTTTCACTCAAGCTTTCCACGTGGCCTGCCAAGGTAACTATGCCATCTTTCACTTCGACTCCGATGGTAGCGGCATTGACTGACGGTTCCCAAGTTAGTTCTGCAATCACGTCTTTTTTGAGTTCTAAATCAGTTTTCATATTTGTCTTTCACTTTAGCCCAATAGGGAACTGGAGCTTGCGGCATTCATGAAAACCAATCTGTACGGTCGCGTACAGACCGGTAATCAGTCGCTTCGCTCTAATAGAGGGCTTAAAGGAGAATCAAAATCACTGAAATCGTATTCTTCATCGACGTAGACAACACCTTGCTGGATAGCGATAAATTCGTTTCAGATTTTCGCGATCATCTTGAGCGCGAGCTGGGAAAACCTGGCTCGGAACGATACTGGAAAATCTTTGCTGAGTTACTTAGCGAATTAGGCTACGTTAATTATTTAGGTGCGTTACAGCGCTTCAGCATAGAAGATGGCCGACGCAAGTTGGATAATCCGAATATTCTGCAAATAGCTGCGTTTCTACTTGACTACCCATTTGCGAATCTGGTTTACCCGGATGCATTTGAAGTCATTGCACATTTAAACAAGTTCGGTCAAACCATCATTTTGTCGGACGGCGATGTTGTGTTGCAGCCTAGAAAGATTCAACGCTCGGGCCTTTGGGAGGCGGTTAATGGAAGAGTTGCAATTTACGTTCATAAAGAGCTGATGACTGATGTGATCGAGCGTCATTACCCTGCTTCCCATTACGTATTGATTGACGACAAACCTCGGTTACTGCATGCGATGAAAAATGTTTGGGCAGGCAAACTTACTACGGTTATGCCGCGCCAGGGGCATTACGCGTTAGATGCTGCGAGTGTTGCCTCTTATCCGCCAGCTGATTTAGTAATTGAACGAATTGGCGAACTCGCCAGGCTTGATATTCAGGCGCTATTGAATTATTAACAAACGAATCGAAATACCAATGTCTACTCCTCTACCTGCTGATTTACTCGAAAAAATGGACGCCTATTGGCGTGCAGCGAACTACCTCTCAGTAGGTCAAATTTACCTTCGCGCAAACCCGTTATTGGAGGAGCCACTGACCCGCGAACACATCAAGCCACGGCTGCTAGGGCATTGGGGAACTACACCAGGCTTAAACCTGCTTTATGTGCATTTGAACCGATTGATTAAGCAAAACAGCTTAAACATGATTTTCGTCGTTGGTCCTGGCCATGGCGGGCCAGGCATCGTCGCGAATACCTATCTCGAAGGTTCTTACACTGAGCGATACCCTTCGATTGAGCGTAGTCGCAGTGGGCTTGATCGTTTGTTTAGACAGTTCTCATGGCCGGGAGGTATTCCAAGTCATGTCGCACCCGAAACTCCTGGTTCTATCCATGAAGGTGGTGAATTGGGCTACTCGCTGGCGCATGCTTATGGCGCTGCATTTGACAATCCAGATCTGATTGTGGCTTGTGTTGTAGGCGATGGCGAGGCCGAAACTGGTGCGCTTGCAACTAGTTGGCATTCCAATAAGTTCTTGAACCCAGCACGTGATGGCGCGGTGTTACCGATTCTTCATTTGAACGGTTTCAAGATTGCCAATCCAACAGTGTTAGCCCGCATTAGCAGAGAAGAGTTGACAAGCCTGATGCGAGGCTATGGGCATGAACCGATTTATGTCGATGGCCAAAGTTCAGTCACCGTTCATCAATCGCTGGCCAGTGCACTGGATGAGGCGCTTGCTAAGATTCGAAAGTTCCAGCGCGCAGCCCGTGGCACTGGCATGAAAGATGCTGCGGAAAGCACCGCTCGAAATGAGCGGCCGCGCTGGCCAATGATCGTGCTGCATACGCCCAAGGGCTGGACAGGGCCAAGATTTGTAGACGGTAAGCCGGTAGAAAGTACCTGGCGTGCCCATCAAGTACCCATCGCAGATATGAAGACGCCTGAGCATATCGCATTGCTTGAGAGCTGGATGAAAAGCTATAGGCCGCAAGAATTATTCGATGAGCAAGGCAAGTTTCTTGAAGAATTGGCAGCGCTTGCACCTCGTGGGCATAGCCGGATGGGCGCCAATTTGCATGCCAACGGCGGCGAATTGATGCAGTCGCTATCGTTACCTGAGTTTTACGAATATGCGATTACCATGACAAAAGCTGGCAGCGTGAAAGCTGAAGCGACTCGTGAATTGGGAAAGTTTTTGCGCGATGTGATGAAGTTGAATCTCGCAAAACAAAACTTTCGTTTGTTTGGGCCTGATGAAACCGCATCGAATCGACTCGATGCGATGTACGAGGTCACAGAAAAAGTCTGGATGGCCGACATGGTCAGCCGCGACACCAATCTCAGCGTCGATGGCCGAGTGATGGAGGTCTTGAGCGAACATTTATGTCAAGGTTGGCTGGAAGGCTATTTGCTCACCGGGCGGCACGGTTTTTTCTCCTGCTACGAAGCTTTTATTCATATCATCGATTCAATGCTCAACCAGCATGCAAAGTGGTTAAAAGTTTGCAACGATATAGCGTGGCGCAAGCCAATAGCCTCGGTCAACTACCTTTTAACCTCGCATGTATGGCAGCAAGATCACAATGGTTTTTCACATCAAGATCCGGGCTTTATGGACCTTGTAGCCAATAAGAAATCTTCGATTGCGCGTATCTACCTACCACCCGATGCGAATTGCCTGTTGTCTGTCGCTGATCACTGCTTACGCAGCCGAAACTACATCAATGTGATTATTGCGGGCAAGCAACCTGCATGGCAATGGCTCGATATGGATGCGGCGGTAAAGCACTGTGCAGCCGGTGCGAGTGTGTGGGAATGGGCGAGTGATATGAAACCCGACGATGAGATAGATGTGGTGATGGCCTGCGCGGGCGATGTGCCGACGCTCGAAACGCTTGCTGCTGTCATGTTGTTACGGGAATACGAGCCGGACATTCGGATTCGCGTGGTGAACGTAGTCGACCTCATGGTGCTACAACCCCAAACTGAACACCCGCATGGCTTGGAAGATTACGAGTTCGACGCGCTGTTCAGCATCAATAAGCCTGTGATCTTTGCGTTTCACGGTTATCCAGCCCTTATTCATAAGCTGCTCTATCGTCGAACTAATCACGCAAACATTCATGTGCGCGGTTACAAGGAAGAGGGCACCACGACGACTTCATTCGATATGCTCGTTTTAAATAATCTGGATCGATATCAGCTTGCACTTGATGCCATCATGAACGTACCTAGATTCAGCACCAAATTGGCGACGGCAACTGCTCGATATTGGGCCAGCATAGAGCGCCATAAGAGTTACATTACCGAGAATGGTGATGACTTACCGGAGATTCGCGATTGGCGCTGGGGTTGGCCTGTTGAGTTCCCGGTGGGGCAGTAATTCTCATGAATATTCTTGCGATCAATAGTGGTTCTTCCTCGATAAAGTTCGGCATATTTGAAGTTTTTACAGAGTCAAGGCCGGAAGAGTCCAGCGTTAATGAGCTCTTCTCTCAATCACTTAGTGATGCGTCACCCGGCGCAGTATTCTCAAAAGTAAAGAAACACTTAACGGACTCTAATTTGGATGAACCAACCATCATCGGCCATCGGCTAGTGCATGGCGGGCCTAAGCTGCGCCATCATTGCGTCATCGACGAATCAGTCATCAGTGAGCTCCAGAACTCAATACCCTTTGCACCTTTGCACTTACCAGAGTCGATAGCACTGATACGCGAAGCACAAGTGCAATTTCCCTTCGCAGTTCAGGTTGCATGTTTCGATACTAGCTTTCACAGTGCCTTACCGGATGTCGCGCGAGTATTGCCGATAGCCCATGCTTGGCAATCTGAGGATATTCATCGCTATGGTTTTCATGGTCTATCTTGCGAATCTATGCTGAGACAAATTCGCGACCGCCAAGTTGCCAATTTTCCGAAACGCCTTATCGTTGCGCATATAGGCAACGGTGTCAGCGTTACCGCGATTAAAGACGGCGAATCAATTGACACGAGCATGGGCTTAACGCCAAGTGGTGGCGTGATTATGGGTACCCGTAGCGGTGATGTAGACCCGGGATTATTGATTTATTTAATCCGTGAGAAAAAACTAGATTTAGCAGGGCTAGAGCAAAGCATTAATCATGAATCTGGGCTACTGGGCATTTCCGGGCTTAGTAACGATATGAGAAAGTTGCATGAGGCTGCAGCCCTCACTGTACACCCATCGAACGCCAACGCGCGCTTAGCGATTCAAATGTTTTGTTATTCGTTGCGCAAACAGATTGCAGCTATGATAGGCGTGCTTGAGGGTGTGGACATGATCGTTTTTACTGGCGGTATCGGTGAGAATGACGAGGAAGTTAGATTGGCAGTTTGCGAAGGCTTGAATTGGGTGAACAATTCGAACACGCACTTCGAAATAGTGGTTTTACCGTCGCAAGAAGAAGAGCAGATTGCTAGGATTGTGTTTAGGCTCCCCAACGTCTGAATTTCGTCTCTCCCCTTGCTTTTGGGAATGTATTTCAATAACTTACCCTCATTCTTTGTAACTACATAATACTAATTTATACTATTATGTGACCTGCTAATGGTTTTGTGTGAAAGTACGCCGAATGCAACTATCGATACGCGAATTGAAGGCAAATCCTGCGCGCGCAATTGAACTTGTTCAAAAGGGCGAATTGGTCGAGATTACTTCTCGACGCAAAGTGGTCGCGGAACTTGTGAAGCCCGGAAAGACTCCTGTTAATTCCGAACTTGCGGATATTGAGGCTATTCGAAGGCTAATCGCGTCGGGACAAGTCCAAGCGCCAACTAAGCCATTTAAGCTAGGCCGCGCCATTAAGCTTTCTCGACCTACAAAGGGCCAATCGATGAGCGAT
>JAYWIG010000167.1:0-12136 GCA_043789035.1 Betaproteobacteria bacterium | reverse complement strand
TCAGCGCTAGGTAACCTTTCAGGTCTAGCCAACATAACAATTGCGATGGTTTGGTTGCTGGTACTTGTTTCGGCTGGATTGCTTATTTACTCTGCGGCAGGGTAATTGGGGGCAACGAGTATTTGTCCATTCGGCAGCGCTAATCTACCTATTCCCCGCTCTGCAAAACCAGTTATTTCACACGTTTTTGTCAAACCCTGCATCGACGTCTATTAGGCTGAGTATTCTCGACGTCCTAAATTTATACCGATTAGTAACTTTTATATACTTTAGAGTATATTCTTGTTTGTGGTGTGAATGACAATCAAAATTCGACTCAAAACTTCTGCTTTTGATCGTTGATTTATGCCTACGATGGATGGCAAAGCTCAGTTTTACGGGGTTATTTCATGTCTGCTGGTTTCATGCTGCTGGAAAACATCTTGCAGTCGGTTTACACAGGGTTGATTGTTGGCTGCATCTACGGTTTGATGTGCGTGGGGCTTGCTTTGATCTTTGGTGTCATGCGGGTTATCAACTTTGCACAGGGCGAATTCCTTATGTTGGGAATGTACGCGGCGTTTTTTGGTTTTACCCATTTGGGCCTTCAGGCCGTTCTTGGGCCTTATGTTGGTCCGTTCGTTGCGGCGTTATTTGCGGGCGTGGTTGTGTTTGTATTCGGGGTGGTGTTGTACGAGGTGTTTTTGCGTCACATCACTGGTATGCGTGTGGCCAAAACCGAGGGTGAGGGCCACTATCCCCAACTCACCTTAACGCTTGGTTTGTCACTCATCATCGCCAATGGTGGCTTGCTGCTATTTGGTTCGACACCGGTGACGATGCGCACCCCTTTGTCGTCTACCGCATGGGAGATTGGGCCCATTTTCGGCACAGAAATGATGCTGTTCCTCAACCAAGGGCGAACCGTCGCTTCAATTGTGGCAATTGCCGTGGCGGTCGGAGTGTCGTTGTTCATTAGCAGGTCGCGTTGGGGCACGATGATGCGCGCTGCTGCTGACAATCCACAATCGGCAACCTATGTGGGAATTCATGTCGGTAAATCGCATCGCTTAGCCTTTGCACTGGGCTCGGCGATCACAGCGATTGCAGGCGGGCTCATTGCAACTTATTACCCGTTTCAACCCTACATCGGCGGTGAGTTCATTATCATTATGTATACCGGCGTGTTGCTTGGTGGCATGGGTAGTGTGTCGGGTGCGTTTTTAGGCGGCATGACCATAGGGTTAGTGCAGCAACTATCAACCTTGGTGTTGCCGAATCAGCTGCAGAATGCGGCAATATTTGTCGCCTTTTTAATTATTTTAGTAGTGCGCCCGCAAGGCTTATTTGGCCGCAACGTGGAGCGCGTGTAATGCAAGCGCCTCGCCTCGTATGGAAGGTGCCGGTCACTTGGATTCTTGGATCGGCGTTAGCCTATGTAGCCGCCTCTTGGTTGATTCAAGATCGCTATTACCAACTCATGTTCACGCTTGTCCCGATCTGGGCGCTGGTGGGTGTGGCTTGGAATATTTTCTCTGGCTATTCCGGTCTAATTTCTTTTGGGCATGCGGCGTTTTTCGGCGTCGGTGCCTACACCGTTGCATTGCTGATGGTGCATTTCAATATTAGCCCTTGGTTTGGTATGGTTGCCGCCAGCTTCGCAGGTGCCTTGACCGGAGTATTGATCGGCATCCCCACTTTCCGCTTACGCGGGCACTACTTTGCGCTAGCAATGCTGGCCTGTCCACTCGCACTGCTTTACGTATTTGAGTGGTTAGGTTTTCAGGAAGTCACCTTGCCGTTAAAGCGCGAAAACCCGATGGCTTTCATGCAGTTTGCCGATCAGCGCTTGTACGTGCTGGTAGCTGTGGCATTGTTAGTCGGGGCTTTACTCATTAATCTTGCCTTGGTTCGTTCACGTTTGGGGATGTCACTTTTGGCAATTAAACAAAACGAAGCCGCAGCGATGGCCGCCGGTGTCAATCCATTGCCTTTGAAGTTTGCTGCGATAGCTATGTCTGGAGGCCTTACCGCGATGGCAGGCGGTCTTTATGCGGTTGTGTTGTTGATTGTCACGCCAACTGCCGTGTTTGGAATGTTGTCATCGGCACAAGCGCTCATTGTCACGCTCTTTGGTGGTATTGCGACGATTGCCGGGCCAGTGATTGGTGCGCTCGTGCTCATACCGCTAGGTGAAGTGTTGCATGCCGAGTTGGGTGGTCGTTTTCCTGGCATTCAAGGCGTGGTGTTTGGCGCAGCCATCATCTTGGTAGTGCTTACTGCTCCTGAGGGAATTTGGCCTTGGCTTCAAGCCCGTAAGCTCAATAAAAATCGCGAAAATGATCAAACAGCTCTTACTCCTTTACACTTAAACGTTGAACCCTTTGTGCGCAAAGCAACTACAGTCGTAAAGCCCTCGACCGTCGAACCGCAAAAGATCATGACCGCGTCGAATATCACAGTGCGATATGGTGGCCTGTTCGCACTAAAGGATGTTTCCTTTGATGTTTATCGTGGGGAAATTTTAGGCATCATTGGCCCAAATGGAGCTGGTAAAACGACGCTCTTCAATACACTCAATGGTTTTGTAAAGCCTGAAACAGGTATCTGGGCCTTAGAGGAAAAATCACTCACCGGCTTGACTCCTTTCGAGATTTGCCGCTCTGGCATTGGCCGCACCTTCCAGGTGGTTCGACCATTTTCGCGAATGACAGTGCTCGATAGTGTGGTGATCGCAACCTTCTTTGCGCAACCAAATCGAGAGCTGGCGTATGGGATGGCTCAAAAAGCCATTGAGCAGGTTGGACTTCAAGAGCGGGCGGGCGCGCTAGTTGCGGGGTTAACCACAGTTGAGTTGCGATTGATGGAACTAGCGCGCGCCTTAGCCCCGCATCCGAAAGTCTTGCTGCTCGATGAAATTTTGGCAGGCTTAGGTAGCAACGAAACTGAACATGTATTAAAGGTCATAGAAGCTATTCGACAAACCGGCATGACTGTCATCATCATCGAGCACACCATGCATGCGATGGTTCGATTGGCAGATCGTTTGATTGTGTTGAACCACGGAGCCGTCTGTGCGCAAGGCGATCCGCAGGAAGTCACTAACGATCCTATGGTCATTGAGGCTTACTTAGGTAAGCGATGGAGTCAACGTGCTAAAGATTGAGGGCTTAAGCGTTTTTTACGATGGCTTGTGCGCACTGCAAACGGTGAGTTTGGAAATCAGCACAGGCGAGTTTGTTGCAGTGGTTGGTCCTAACGGTGCCGGCAAAACAACGCTGTTTAAAGCGATCTCTGGCGTAGTACCAATTTCGTCTGGAACGATGCATTACAACGGAACTGACCTTGCTTTGAATCAACCCCATCTTCGCGCTTCGTTAGGCGTTGCCCATGTTCCTGAAGGTCGGCAAGTGTTTCCAAGTTTATCGGTATTTGAGAATTTGCAGATGGGCGCACAAACGGTAGCTGCCCGGGGCGCGTGGAAACAATCGATTGAATTTATTTACGCCATGTTTCCTCGTTTAAGCGAAAGAGCCAAGCAAGCGGCAGGCACCTTATCGGGTGGCGAGCAGCAAATGGTGGCTATTGGGCGCGGGCTAGCATCAACGCCTAAGCTTTTGATGCTAGATGAACCTTCTATGGGGCTTGCCCCGACTGTTGCTGATCAAATTTTTGAATGTATTCAGCGCATTCATAAAGATCAAGGCATCAGTATCTTGTTAGTAGAGCAGCGCGTTGGTGAGGCGCTAGAAAGTTGTGATCGTGGCTATGTTTTGGAGTCTGGCCGAATCGTGATGAGTGGAACGCATGAGGAATTGACGCGAGATTCGCGTATCAAGAAATCGTATTTAGGTCTTTAATTTTTGAATCGTTAGAGTGAACAACTATCAAGGAGATAAACATGACAATTAACAAACGACGTAAGGTTCTTATCGGTGCTGCTAGTGTCGCCACCTCTGGTATTGCAGGCCTACCCAACTTGGCCCTAGCGCAGGTCAAAGAAGTCAAGGTTGCTATTGCAGTACCGTTATCAGGCGCTTGGGCACGCAATGGCGAGCTTCACCTCAAGGGTGCGCAAATGGCGATTGAGGATATTAACGCTGCGGGGGGTATCAAAGCGTTGGGAGGTGCCAAGATGAAACTGATCGTTGCCGACTCAGGCGACAGCACCGAGAAAGCCAAGAATGCAGCGCAGCGGCTACTGTCGCAAGAGCCTGATTTGGTCGGAGGCACCGGCGCTTTCGTTAGTTCGTTCACATTGGCAATTACTGAAATTACCGAGCGAGCAGAAGTGCCTTGGCTTACCTTATCGTATTCGGATCAGATTACCGACAGGGGCTATAAGTATGTGTTCCAAACGTCGCCGGTTGCGAGTAAACAGTCACTTGACGCGCTACCGGCGCTGATCGAAATTGCCAAGTTATCGAAATCGGTCAAACCAAAAACAGTTGGCATTGTGATGGACAACACAGCCTCGCCAAAAGCATTTACGAAACCTATGCGCGAAGGTATGTTCGAAAAGCTGGGCTTGCAACTTGTGGTGGATGAAATCTTCACACCACCGATGTCGGATGCCACAGCCATGGTGCAAAAGGTGCGCAATGCCAAGCCTGACATCTTGCTCATGTTGACGACCAATATTCCTGATACCAAACTCATTATTGAGAAACTCAATGAAATGGGCTTAGGTCGCGGTCGTATTCCGATTTTGGGTAATGGCGGCCATATGGGTGCACCAGAGCTTCTCAATGTCGTTGGTAAGCAGCAGATGGAAGGCGTGATGGCAGCGATGGCCAACTGGCCTGGAACTGCACACGAGAAGTTGGTGTCGGATTTCAAAACTCGCTTTAAAGAGCCTTGGATGCCACAAGACAGCATCTCGACTTACGGCGACATGTGGATTTTTAAAGATGCCATGGAGAAAACCGCGTCAGCAGATCCTAAGAAAGTGGCGGCGGCAATTCGCGCCTTTAAAGAAAGTAGCGGTGCTGCGAAATACTTCCCAGGAAAGACAATGACTTTCGAAGCCAATGGTCGTCGATCAAATGCCGATTTGGTCATTATTCAATGGCAGGGCGGCGAACCTAAAACCGTGTTCCCGGCCGGGTTTGCGTCGAACACTGCGATCTGGCCAAAGAACTAATTTAAATCTTAAGGTAAAACGCAGTGAGTCAAGAAGCATGGAAGCGCTGGGGTAGTGAGGATGAGCGCGGAGCACTCAATTACATTGGTCATGAGGAAGTTAGGCGGGCCACAGCATTGGTGCGCACCGGCGAAGTTCTACGACTGGCGCAATTGCTATCGAGTAAAACACCGGTGCCTAGCCATCGTTGCGGACTGCAGCACTTTATGGGCCGCGACGGTGGCGATTATGCTGCCGGAAGTAAGCGCCCCGGCGGCTTTCAGTTTGCTGAAGACACGGTTGTAATGCCTCTTCATATCGGCACTCACGTTGATGCCCTATGCCATGCGTGGTATGACGACAAAATGTACAACGGTTTTTCAGGCAACGATGTACGCAGTGTTCGCGGCGCAGAAAAACTCGGCATGGAAAAAATGCCGCCGGTTGTTACGCGCGGCATTTTGCTTGATATTGTCAAACTCAAAGGTCGAGTGATTGCTCCCGGTGAAGCCATTGATCGTGCCGATCTTGAAGCGGCGGCCGCGGCCGCTGGTGTAACTCCCGAGCGCGGGGATGCAGTACTTATTCGTACGGGTTGGCTCGAATCGCAAAAAGGTGTGAAGCAGCCTTCGTTTGATATCGAGCCAGGAATAGAAGTTGAGGCTGCTCGCTGGTTGGCCGAATCAGGTGTCGCTATTGTGGGAGCAGATAATTTTGCAGTCGAAGTGTTGCCGTTTGCCGAAGGTAGGGTATTTCCCGTCCATCAATTATTGATTCGCGATTACGGTGTGCCATTGCTCGAAGGCCTAATGCTCGACCCCTTGATCGCAAGTAGTCGGCATGAATTTTTGTTCATCGCTAGCCCACTGCCTATTGTTGGTGCCACTGGTAGCCCGCTCGCGCCGGTCGCGGTTCTATAAACATGATGAAAAAGCGCCCTTTAGAAGGTATTCGTGTTCTGGAAATCGCTTCCATGATTTTTGGCCCCATCGCAGGTCAGCACCTAGGCGACATGGGCGCAGATGTGATCAAACTGGAACCGCCAGAGGGCGATTTGACGCGGGCGATTGGCCCTAGGCGCTCACCAAAGATGGGTGCGTTTTTTCTGACCAGTAACCGCAGTAAACGCAGCATTGTGGTGGATCTGAAAACACCGCAAGGTCGCGAAGTTTTGCAACGATTGCTCGGAAAGACCGACGTGCTATTGCATTCAATGCGCACATCGGCTGCTAATCGGCTGGGGCTGGATTACGCAACTCTGGCAGCGAAACACCCTTCGCTAATCTATTGTCATGTGACTGGCTTTAGCGACGATGGCCCTTATGGCGGTCGGCCTGCTTATGACGACATAATTCAAGCTGCGTCGGGCTTAGCCATGATGCAAAAAATATTGAATGGCGAACCGCGTTATGTACCCACTATCATTGCCGACAAAATTAGTGGGGTGCACGCTGCCTACGCTATCGCGATGGCGTTAATACACAAGCTTAGAACAGGCGAAGGCCAAAAAGTTGACGTCTCGATGTTCGAAACCATCACTGCTTTTAATATGTTGGAACATCAATGGGGCCATGCTTTCGAGCCGCCGATTGGTGCGATGGGTTATGAATCAGTGATTACCGCTGCTCGCCGGCCTTACAAGACGCTCGACGGTTATTTAGCGCTGCTACCGTATTCAGATGCACACTGGCAACGCTTCTTTGAATTAGCAGGGCAGGCGCACTTTATGCAAGATTCGCGCTTTTCAACTTTTGCAGGTCGGCAGAAAAATGTACGGTTGGTCTGGGATGAAATCGAGCGCCAAGTAGCGATTAAAACCAATGGTGAGTGGTTACAGTTGCTGGGCGCAGAAGATATTCCATTTTCAGTCGTCAATAGTTTGGAAGATTTGCCGAATGACCCGCACTTAAATGCGATTGATTTCTGGAAAATCATGGAACATCCAACTGAAGGCAGCCTTCGCTTACCAATGAACCCGCTTCGAATGAGCGCGTCGCCACCCGAGATTACCCGGCTACCGCCGTGCTTGGGTGAGCACAGTGCCGAGATATTGCGTGAATGCGCTTATGACGGCCCCGCGATTCAGAAACTGTTAGCCAAAGACGGCGCTTGTGCTGCTTTAGAAAACTAGTCAACTATGATTCCACGTACCATTTTTACCCCAGACCATGATACCTTTCGCGATACTGTCAGGCGCTTTATCGCTGAGCATGTTGTACCTCACCATGCAGACTGGGAAAAGGCAGGCCTAGTACCTCGATCACTTTGGTTAAAAGCAGGTGAGCTAGGCTTGCTTTGTTGCAACGTGCCAGAAGAGTATGGCGGCATGGGAGGTGACTTTCTGCATAGCACCATACTGATTGAAGAGATGGCGCGAGTTGGTGCAACGGGCCCTACGTTTTACCTGCACTCCGACATTGTTGCGCCGTACTTGGTTGATTTCGGTACAGAGGAGCAAAAGAAAAAATGGTTGCCAAAAATGGCGACTGGCGAAGTCGTGGTCGCGCTTGGCATGAGCGAACCGTCTGGTGGTAGTGATGTACAAGCCATGCGCACGCAAGCTATTCGCGATGGAAAGGAGTACGTCATTAACGGCCAGAAGGTATTTATTACCAACGGCCATAGTGCTGATTTACTTTTGCTTGCTTGCAAGACCGATCCAAAAGCACGCGGTAAAGGCGTGAGCTTGATATTGGTCGAGACAAATCGCGAAGGCTTCAAGCGCGGGCGTAAACTGGAAAAAATAGGTTGCAAAGCACAAGATACGTCAGAGCTTTTCTTCGCTGACGTACGTGTACCTGCAGACAACTTGCTGAGTTTAGAGGGTAGCGGTTTTGTGATGCTTATGACGCAACTTGCCCAGGAGCGGTTGATTCAAGGCATACGTGCCGTATCCAGTTGCGAAGCGGCGCTCGAATGGACGATTGCGTATGTGTCTGAGCGCAGTATGTTCGGCCAAACTTTAAGCGACTTTCAGAACACACGCTTCAAACTCGCCGGTCTGCACGCGGAAGTGATGGCGCAACGCGTGTTTGTAGATCGTTGTATTGAATTGCATTTAGTGGGCAAACTAGATGCCGTAGATTCTGCTACCTGCAAACTTATTACCACGGAATTGCAAGGCCGTGTGATGGACGAATGTTTACAGTTCTTCGGTGGCTGGGGCTATATGTGGGAATACCCGATTGCCCGCGCATACGCCGACGCTCGAATGGGCCGTCTAGGTGGCGGCACTGCAGAAGTGATGCGTCAAATTATTGCTAACGCGATCTTGCCAAAAGTACAAAAGCTGCCCAAATCAGCTTGATAAATACAAGGAGATTTCATGAACTCAGTGACTAGATTATTCCTGCAAACATCGATAGCGTTATTTGCTGCTTTATCTTTACAAGTTGGGCATGCACAAACGACTTGGCCCTCTGGCCCAGTAAAAATCATCGTGCCATTCACCGCCGGCGGTGCTTCTGATCTTTTAACCCGCTACGTCGCGGAGCGGCTATCCACTAAATTTGGCCAAAACTTTGTGGTCGAGAACCGCACTGGGGCTGGTGGCAACATCGGCATGGAAGCGGTTCGCAATGCCTTGCCTGATGGGAACATGATTTCGTCTGCCACGATTGGCACCTTGTCGATCAACCAGTTCTTATTCTCGAAAATGCCTTATGACCCGGCCAAAGACTTCGAATACTCCTCAATGATTTGGGAGAACTGCAATGTTCTTGTTGTATCGGCAAATCATCCCTCTAAAACTGCGCAGGAGTTTTTAGCTTGGGCAAAAGCGCAACCTAAGGGAGTGACGTTCGGCTCTGCGGGTGTTGGCACCACTCCACATTTGGCAGGTGAGTTATTCGGGGTTCGCAACAACTTGAAAGTCGTTCACGTACCTTTTCGCGGTGCTGCTCAATCAATGCCCGCTCTCATCGCCGGTGATACTGACTTCGCCATCGACAATATCGCCAGCTATATGCCGCATATTAAAGCAGGTAAGGTGAAGGCATTAGCTGTTACTGCTCCTGATCGTTGGCCAACTTTACCTGAGGTGCCAACGATGGCACAGGTCGGCGTGAAAGATTTTATTATCACCTCGTGGGGTGCATTTGTACTTCCTAAGGGCACACCTCCAGCCATAATTACTAAACTATCAGATGCTATAAAAGAGATTGCTGCCGACCCCGCGATGCAGAAACGTTTTCTCGATAGCGGTGCAAGAACTGTTTACACTGCACCTCAAGAAACCGTGGCGTTTGCAGAACGCGAGCGCGTGAAGTGGAAAGCCATGGTCGAAATATCAGGCGCAAAGTTGGACTAACTACTATGGTGCCTCCGCTGTCCCGAACACTGATTGATCTCGTACGAGAGCAAGCAAATCGTTCACCCCACCAGATTGCGTTGGTATGCCCGCAGGGCCAGTTTAGTTATACCGACCTAGCTGCACGTGCTGCAAGAGTTGCGGGTGCGATGTCCACGATGGGCATAGGCCGTGGTGATCGTGTTGGCTTGTTGATGAGTAATCGCGTTGAATGGCTTGACGTTTGCTTAGGGGCAGGAGCGCTGGGCGCCGTCGTGGTGCCGTTCAGTTCTTGGTCGACCCGTGCTGAGCTAGCGGTTTTGTTGAATGACTCAAATCTAAAGCTATTAGTTGCTGCCGCACGTGTAGGGGATAGTAACTTTGAAGCCGACTTGATGGCACTACAAGCAACTCCGGGTATGCCATCGATCGAGAGCGTTTGGATGATAGATGGTGAGCTCGGCAAGTTTACAAACTACACGGCGCAAGTCTTTGGTGCAACTTCGATTGCGGCATTAGCGCAGGGCGATAGGTCGAACGACGATGTTTTTGTACTTTACACATCAGGCTCAACCAGCACACCCAAAGCCGTGCCTCTACAACAATATGCGCTCATCGAAAACGGTTTTAACATCGGTGAGCGGCAAGGGCTTCAAGCCAGCGACCGTGTGTTGTTGGCCGCACCACTTTTCTGGGCGTATGGCGGTGCCAATGCCCTACCTGCAACATTTACACATGGCGCGACCTTGGTGCTGATGGAACGATTCGATCCTGAGCTTGCGCTGTCGGTAATAGAACGCGAACGTTGCACATCGATCTACACGCTCCCTGCGATGACAGCCGCATTGGTGAGGCATCCTTCCTATAGAGCAGAACGTTTAAAAAGCCTTCGCACTGGCCTGACGATAGGCAATGCGGAAGATTTTATGTTCGCGGTAGAAAAGCTAGGTGCTTCTGAGCTCTGCAACATCTATGGAGCAACAGAAACTTATGGCAATTGTGCTGTGACTTGGCATCATTGGCCTTTGGCCAGACGGGCACATTGCCAAGGGCCACCCCTGCCGGGGCAGCAATTACGCTTCGTCGATGAAGTGAACGGTGCAGAGGTTCCGCTAGGTACACCGGGGCTTACAGAAGTTCGCGGTTATGTCACCCGGGGTTATAGCGGGGCAAGCGCTGTGCAAAATGCAAAAACTTTTACTGAAGACGGCTATTACAAGACAGGCGACATGGGCATGATGAATGCCGATGGTGACTTTGTGTTTGTCGGCAGAGTCAGCGAGATGATTAAACGTGCTGGAATTAATGTGTCTCCAGCCGAGGTGGAAGAAGTGCTTAGGCGTCATCCCTCAGTGCGAGAAGCAGCTGTCGTGGGTGTTCCCGATGCAGCTCGTGGAGAGCGTATTTATGCATTTGTTATTCCTGCTAGTGCTAGCGACTTCGATGTCGACACACTCAACCAGCATTGCGCAACCGAAGCATCTAAGTACAAACTGCCCGATTGCATCGAAGTTTGTGAAAGCTTGCCGCTCACAGTGACGGGAAAGCTGCAGAGAAATGAACTGAAAAAAATCGCGATCGAACTAGCTACTAAACAAGAGTCGCAAAAGCTGAAAGCTAATATCTAATGCAGTCGACAACGAAAATTCACAAAAGAGTCGCCGTTATTGGCGCAGGTGCAGCAGGCCTATGCGCAGCCAAACATTTAATGGCTCGAGGCGTTGAAGTCATCGTATTTGAAATGGGTTCGTGCATAGGCGGGCTATGGGTTTACAACAACGACAACGGCATGGCACCCGCTTACAAGAGCCTGCATTTGAATTCTGAAGTCGCGGTTACTGCCTATAAAGACTTTAAATTTCCGGAAGGTGGCCCTCTCTACCCAGACCACTACGGTATGCGACACTACCTAGAGGCATATGCTGCGCATTTCGATATCGTGAAGCACATTCGCTTTCACTCAAAGGTAGAAGATGTTGCTAGAGTGGCCAGCCAATGGCAAGTGCGTTTGGCAGATGGCAAAGTCGATACCTTTGACGCCGTGGTAATAGGAAGTGGCCATCAAAGTGTTCCCTCTCATCCTGAATGGCGAGACGATTTCACAGGAGAATACTTGCACTCGCACAGTTATCGCGTGCCAGAACCATTCCGTGACAAGCGAGTGTTAGTGGTGGGTATGGGCAATAGCGCTGTCGATATTGCGGCAGATATTTGTGTGGTCACTCAATCGACCATGATTGCTGCGCGCTCACCGGTGCTGGTGATGCCGCGCATGATTTTTGGTATTCCAAATTCAAGAGCGCTGGGTAAACTCGAAAAGCCCTGGATGCCTTGGCCGATGCGACGCACGATTCGAGAATTACTCGTGCGCATCATTTATGGCCGTATGGAGCAATGGGGCTTTACCACACCCAAAACTCGAACGCACCCAACCAGTCACCCAACGTTGATGCCACACATGGTGTGGAATCGCATTCGTGCGAAGCCTGGAATCAAAGCAGTCAAGGGCCAGGAGGTGACGTTTGTCGATGGCAGCAAAGAAACCTTTGACACGATTATCGCTGGCACTGGTTACTCTGTAAGCCTGCCGTTCCTGGTGCCTTCCTTAAGGCCATTGGAAGGCCACCGCGTAAAGCTTTACTTGCGCGTCGCCCATCCTACGCAAAACGATTTGTATTTCATCGGTCTATTCAATGTCGCGGGCGGTGGCAACATTCGTATGATGGATGACCAAGCCGAATGGCTCA
>JAYWIG010000166.1:0-49243 GCA_043789035.1 Betaproteobacteria bacterium | reverse complement strand
AGCCACAAGGTTGCGCGCAATGACAGTGCGCATCTTTCATACCGAGGGCCCTTCTATCGACCGCAGTGCGTTTTCACGAGCTAGCGGTTTAATTCTTCCTCTAAACGAAATGGCAGATTACGCCTCAGCCGTGCGTTTAAAAACTTAGCGACGCTATACGTAAAAAAATTGCCTAAATTACGACCTACTCAACAACCGGTTTCAACTCCGTGATGATCGGGCGGAACTGATTCAATTGGCTCTTAACCAACGCATCGAGTTCAGCAGGTGTTGAACCAACGGGATCAGCGGCAAGATCAACCAACCGCTTTGCAAGATCAGGGTTGCGCAACGCAGCAACAACTTCTTTTTGCAGGCGATCAATAATTTCCTTAGGCGTTTTAGCCGGTGCAAATAGCCCATTCCAGCCATTCACTTCTAACGTGGGAAACCCTTGTTCGCGCACCGTTGGAACATCTGGCAGTGCAGCAATCCGAGTACTTGAAACTGTTGCCAGCGCTTTTAACGAACCTCGCTTTACCTCGGCTAAAGAAGAGGAAACTTGATCACCTCCCATTTGCAGTCGACCCGCTAGTAAATCAACCTTCATAGGCGCGGCACCTCGATACGGAACATGCACCATCTCGATTTTCCCATCGAGTTTTACAAGTTCACCTATGACATTCATAAACGAACCAGGACCTGTTGAACCATAGTTATATTGCAAGGTTTTATTACTGGAAAGCAAGGCAACAAATTCTTTTAAATCTTTCGCAGGCACCGATGGATGCGCCGTTAAGATCAGCGCCACATTCACGACGTTCGAGATCGGCGCAAAGTCGGAATCTATTTTGTATGGCACGCGGCCAGCGACTGTTAATGACAATGTAGTTAACGGAAAGCTAATGTTATGCATCAGCAATGTATAACCATCTGGAGCTGCTTTTGCTACAACGTCTGCACCTATCGAGCCACCGGCTCCGCCACGATTCTCCACCGTAATCGGTTGCCCCATCGATTCACTCATGCGCTGCGCCACCATGCGCGCAACAATATCAGTTGTTCCACCCGGCGGGAATGGCACAACGATCTTGATTGGCTTGTTCGGATAGGTTTGAGCCTGCGCAACGGACATACAGAACGCGAATGCTGCGATGGCCGCTGTGAGGATGAGTTTGCGCATGAGTAGTCTCCTTTTAATTTTTTGTTGGTAGGAGTTTTCACTAATTTGCGCTCTTTGTCACGCGATATTCTCAGGTACTTTCCTACAGCTACCTTCCTACATGCGGCCTAGCAAATTACTTAGTATGAGTAATTCTGAGTTTGAAATTTGGGTCATCGACTGGTGACAACCGCTTCTTGCTGTGTTGATTCGGCGTTGCGACGAGAAGCGCATAATTTTTTCATCATCATAAGTGTTATCAACCTTGGGTAATGCCATTTCGCCTAAGCAACTGGGCTAAATTTGGGTAACTAAAGTCAGGGGCTTGAACCTAGATGATTTTTATGTTGTAGGTTGCTGCTATTACTAAATCTGTTTCGGCATCTTGTAAGATGCAGCAATTATTTCGAAAACACACCAAAAAACGCGCTGAAAGCACACATGACTGTTGCCATTTACTGGGATTTTGAAAACCTGCACGCGGGCCTCTGCGATTTAGGGCAGGAAGGGTTTTATGCCAAACAAGATAACCGCTTTAAGGTGCAAGAGCCTTTAGTCGATGTGCAAGCAGTGACTGATTTCGCAGCTACCTTAGGGACCATTTCGATTCATCGCGCTTATTGCAATTGGCAATACTTTGGCCGTTATCGCGACGCACTATTGCAGAACGCGATGGAGCTTGTGCAGCTATTCCCACCAGGAAGTGCTACCAAAAATGGTGCAGACATTCGATTAAGCCTTGACGCGCTGCAAGACATCGGCACGCATTCGCACATTAACACCGTAGTGATCGTCGGCGGCGATAGTGACTTCATGCCGCTGGCGCAGAAACTTAAAGCTGCAAACTTGAAGTTAATCGGTGTGGGCCTGCAAAAGGCAACCAACCGCCACTGGGCAAAAAGTTGCGACGATTTTTGCTATTACGATAGCTTGGTGGACGTATTGGTTAGACCGTCATCTACAACGTCAGCCCCTTGAGCGGCGGCGGCAGCGGCGCGTAGCTTATCTTTCTTGCTGGGGCGTTTGCCCTTTATCCCGCCATTGCCGCCCGCATTTTTCACATTACCGTCATTAAGAAAAGTGCTTGCCGGTGGCGCGTCGATAGGCTCAAACCCTTCAATCGTTTCACGCGGCAAACTTAAGCCTTGACGTTTTTCAATCAACCGAAAATGCGCCTCCGTCGCGGCAGATACAAAACTAATCGCTAAGCCACTCGCACCGGCGCGACCAGTTCGACCAATGCGGTGGGTGTAATCGGTGGGCGAGCGCGGCAAATCATAATTCACAACAACGGGCAGGTTCGGAATATCAATACCCCGGGCGGCAAGATCGGTGGTAACCACTACCTGCCATCCGCCTTCTTTTAAGCCATCGATCGCTTCGCCCCGTGCACCTTGGCTTAAATCGCCATGAAAGGCGGTGGCGTAAATTTTGGCGCGTTGCAACTTCATCGCTACATGCTCGCTCGCATACTTGGTCGCAACAAACACCAGCACACCAGACCATTCGTTGTCGCGCACGAGTTTTACGAGTAATTGCGTTCTTTGGACCGCATCAACTTCGATTACGCGCTGCTCGATGGAGGGTTCGTTATCCAGCCCAGCATCGGACAAAATCGTGAGATCAATGGATACCGGATCATGCAGCAAGCTAGCAACTAATTTCGCAACTTCGGTTGGGAATGTTGCAGAGAAAAATAAGTTTTGCCGTGCTTGCGGCAGGAGTGCTAGGACTTTATCAAGCTCTTCTGAAAAACCAAAATCGAGCAGCCTATCTGCCTCATCAAGTACGAGGGTGTTGACCCAACCAAGCTTTAAGGCATTGTGTTGAACCAAATCGAGTAAGCGGCCAGGGGTGGCAACGACAATATCGGCACCACCGCGCAAGCTCATCATTTGTGGGTTAATCGATACGCCACCAAAGGCTACGGCGATCTTGGTTTTATTGCTTAAGTGCTGAGCCACACTCCGAAAAACTTCACCTACCTGCGCAGCCAGTTCGCGTGTTGGTACAAGCACCAATACCTGCACTCTTAACGGCGTGAGCTTTTGCAGCGCTTGCAAGCGTTGCAAAATTGGCAACGCAAAAGCCAGTGTTTTGCCTGACCCCGTGTGGGCCAAAGCGCGCACGTCTGAACCGTTCAAAATAGCCGGAATGGCTTGCAGTTGGATAGCAGTGGGTTGGGTAAAGCCCAGTTCTTGCGCACCGCGAACAGTGTCGGAATTCAGGCCAAGCGATAAAAATGTCATACGTTGCAGGCATGCTAACTGAAAAGTTCGCTAACATTTAGAAATGAAAGTCCAAACATGAGTATAAAAAACCTTGGCGCTTTAGTCTATTCCACAGAAACAGGCCGCACCTGCCCCGATTGCCGCATGGCAATTACTCTCTGTATCTGCAAGCAAAGTAAACCTGTTGCGGTAGGCGACGGTATTGTTCGCGTATCTCGCGAAACCAAGGGTAGAGGCGGTAAAACAGCGACTGTTGCCAAGGGGATTGCACTCGATAATGATGCGCTAATTGCTTTGTCGAAGAAACTTAAATCCGCTTGCGGTAGTGGCGGTACTGTCAAAGACGGTGTTGTCGAAATACAGGGCGATCATGTTGAAAAGGTGATGACTCTATTGCAAGCGGATGGCTTTAAAGTAAAGCGTGCCGGTGGTTAGGTCGGTAGTTAGCTAGTCATCCAGTGAGCCTGTTAAGGTATCGGGTTCTGGTAAGTCACCCATTGCTTCCCGGGTAAGAACGGCTTCGCCTTCTAACCAATTCATAAACGCTTGTAACTCCGGCCTTTGCTCTGCATGTGGGCTAAGCTCATACCAATAAATCATAGGTGAGTTCACTCGTGAATTTTTGATAGGCTCGATGAGCGTGCCATCCTGAAGTTGACGCGCCACTAAGGGTGTTCTGGCCAACGCAACGCCTTGCCCAGCAACTGCAGCTTCAACCATTTGGTGAGCATAACTAAAGTACATCCATCGCTTTGGTTCGAGCTTGGCCTGATTGAAGGCTTGCAACCATCGCCGCCAAGTGAGCCATTCATGGTGCGCATTCACCCGCCCGGCATCTTCGATCAAAGTATGGCGTTTTAAGTCCGCCGTTTTCTCAAGGCTAGTTCGTTGGGCCATATTCGGGCTAGCAACCGGGGTTAGTTGCTCGCCAAATAGTCGCTTAGCACTGGCAGGCATCTGCGCGAGCGACCCGTACCTGATGGCTAGATCAAGATCGGAGGTTTCAAGATCAATAAAATGATCGCTGGCGTCAATCCGCAAATCGATATCGGGATATTCAGCCTGAAATCTTCCCAACCGTGGTATCAACCACATTGATGCTAAAGACGCAAAAGTTGTTAAAGTAATCGAACGTCGCCCGCTACGCAGCCGCACCTGATTTACCGCCTGATCAATACGCTCTAAGGACGGCGTAACTGCGTTTAATAGCTGAACGCCTGCTTGGGTGAGCTCAACAGCGCGGGTATGGCGCAAAAAGAGCGGCACACCAATAATTTCCTCCAATGCCTGAATTTGCCTGCTAATAGCACTCTGCGTGATTGCAAGATCTGCAGCAGCTAATCGAAAATTCAAATGCTTGGCCACGGCTTCGAAAGCGCGCAAGTGTCCAACGCCAATTGGCCTACTTCGCCAAGGTGCTGCTGCTCTGGATGCATTTACCTCTTTTGTCAAACTAAGCTCCACATACGCATTAATGCAAAAAAGTCATTAATGAGCAATATCGTATTCATTATTATAAAACTACACAACGCCTAAAATACGCCATCAACTATTTGGAGCTTCAACATGCAAAAACTCTACATTGGCAACAAAAACTACTCCTCTTGGTCAATGCGCCCATGGGTGCTGATGAAGAACGCTGGCATTCCTTTCGAAGAAGTCTTACTTCGCTTCGACAGCATGGATAGGGGCTCAGATTTCAAAAATGCTATATGCAAAATTTCCCCTGTCGGAAAAGTGCCTGTGTTAATTGATGACGACTTAACTGTGTGGGATACTTTGGCAATCGCAGAATACTTGGCCGAGAAATACCCAGAAAAACACCTATGGCCAACTGATGTGAAAGCGCGTGCACGGGCACGCAGTGTGTGTGCAGAAATGCATAGCGGCTTCACTTCATTGCGTAACGCCTGCATGATGAACATCGAAGCCAGTTTGCTTGATGTGGGTACCTTAATACTACGTGACAATGCCGGTGTACGTGTGGACGTGGCCCGTATCGAGACACTCTGGGCTGAATTGCTGAGGGAGCATACGGGCCCTTACTTATTCGGCAAACACTTCACAATCGCCGATGCTTACTATGCACCAGTTTGTATGCGGTTTAAAACCTACGGCTTGAGCAAACATACAGAGGTCAACGCTTACATTGAGGCTATTCGTAGCGCGCCAGGCGTTGCAAATTGGATTGCCGATGCGCTAGTCGAAAACGATTTTCGCGATTTCGAAGAACCGTATCGCTTAAAAAGATAACGCTAAGAAGCAGAGTCTTCCGCGACAACTCTAGGCTTTTTCACCTTCTTTTTACGCAAGGCTTCGAGCGCGTCTTTCTTGACTTGACGTTCAGCATCTTTGGCTTGCCCAATAGTGAGCCATTGCAAAAACTCTTTTGGTGTTTCCAAAGTAATTCGGCCAAGCGTTGCTGAGCGGAAATCATGAATCACAATCTCAGCAGATTTTTGTAAATCAACTCTTTTGCCACCGAGCAAAGCCCCACGTTTACGGCCTACTGCTTCGAGCAAATCAATATCTTCTTTAGTCGCTGGGTCATCAATTTTGTAGCGCTCTTTCAGCATCGCTGGGTAATTGAGTTTGAGGTAGCGCAATAATTCAAGCGCAACATCATCATCTTCATACGCATTGCGCCCTATCGCACCACTTGCAGCCAAGTTGTAGCCACTTTCAAGCACGATAATTCTCGGCCACAACATGCCAGGCGTATCGAACAGATAAAAATCTTTGGCTAAGTCGATGCGTTGCTCGTTTTTCGTAATACCTGCTTCATCGCCAGTTTTTGCTGCCCGCTTACCCGCAATCGTATTAATCAATGTCGATTTACCCACGTTAGGTACGCCGCAAATTAAGACTCGCATGGGCCGATCTAGTCCGACACGGGTTGGCGCTAATTCATAGCAAGCTGCCATTAAAGCTTTAGTCGGCGAAATGGCACTGGCATCCAACCCAATGGCAAGCGTACCGGGCTGGGCGTTATAGTGCGCTAACCACATTGAGGTTCGATTGGCATCGGCGATATCTTGCTTATTCAACACCTTTACCGATGGCTTACCGGCAGTTAACTCGGCAAGCATAGGGTTGGCGCTTGAACCAGGTAAACGGGCATCGAGCATTTCAATGACTACATCAATATTTTTGATGCGTGCACTGATCGCTTTTTTGGTGGCGTTCATATGCCCTGGGAACCATTGAATTGCCATTAAATTACGATACCTTCGGGCTTATTGGATTGCACGATTGTAGTTTGAAGGATATTGAACTCTGTTCATGGGTTAAAAAATTCACCATCAAGTCTTTTACGCAGCTAAACATATCAATACCAGTTTGAGTACGACAACCTATGCTTTGTGCAAAGGCAATAAGGTGAGTGACAGCAGGTGCGGTAATAACGTCTCCGACATACATCGAAGGATTGAGCATACCCAAAGACACTGGCGCAACGTCGTTTTCATTCATACCCTGCGGCGTGGCGTTCACAATGATGTCAAACCCATGTGGGTTGGCCGAGCCCGCAACCACTGTGGCTAACTTCAACGACGATAGCCGCTCAATAAGGCGGTTCTTTCGATGGTTGCTTGCGTCATGGATTGCTAATCGGGTAACGCCAGCTTCAAGCAACGCATGGGAGATGGCTGAACCAGCCCCACCGGCGCCGACTAACAATGCGCTTTTACCTTTTGGTGATTCCCCTTTTTCTCGCATCGCTTGCACCCACGCGATGCCATCGAACATATCTCCATGCCAGGTACCGTCAGCGTTTCGCCTTAAGGTATTCGCGGCGCCTAAGAAATGAGCTCGATCAGACAGAGTTGCGCATAGATTTGTGGCCGCAAACTTATGCGGCACGGTAATGATCAGGCCATCGATATTTTTCGCTTTTGAAAGTTCGATAAGACATGCCTTGAAATTCTCTGAATTGATATGCAAAGGTAGGCATACGGCATTCAGACCTTTAGCTTGCAGTGCTTCGCTTACTCCAAAAGGTGATTTCACCTGAGCAATTGGATCGCCAACGATGAAATGAATACGAGTCGCGCCATCGAACTTATTCATAGGTATTCCAACGCTTTGACAACTAAGGCTCTAAAGAGTGTAAAAAAGGGTGATCGCCGATCATCATAGCAGTCGAAATCAACTATGATACCTCCTCTCATTTTAACGATTGATCTATGGATAGCGCACTCCCCACACTACATTGTGATGTTCTGGTAATCGGGTCAGGGGCAGCTGGCCTTTCAACTGCAGTGGCAGCAGCATTGTTCGGCCTAAAAATCATCGTGGTTGAAAAAGAGCAGCAGTTCGGCGGCACAACAGCATGGTCTGGCGGCTGGATGTGGATACCTCGTAACCCGTTAGCGATCGCAGCAGGAATAAATGAACCATTGAACGAAGCGAGAAAGTATCTGCAGAGCGAACTAGGTGACTACTTCAATGCAAAGCTTATCGATACGTATTTAGAGCTAGCTCCGGAAATGGTGAAATTCTTTGCCGAAAATACCGCTGTGCAATTTATCGATGGCAATTCAATTCCAGACCTACACGGGTTTTCGGTCGGTGCAAGCACGGGTGGTCGAATAATTGGTGTGGCCGCGTTTGATGGCACAGAACTTGGGAAGCACTTGCAATTTCTTAAACCGCCCCTAAAAGAAACCACAATTTTCGGGATGGGCGTTACATCAGGTTTCGATGCAAATCATTTTTATACCGCCAAAAAATCTTGGCAGTCTTTTAAATATGTTGCCGCTCGGCTGGCCCGGCACTTTGCATCCAGAGTGCAGCATGGGCGAGGCACACACCTAGTAGGTGGCAACGCGCTAGTGGCTCGCCTTGCGGTCTCAGCACTCAAATTGGGCGTGGATATTCGTGTGTCGCACCCTGTAGAAACTCTGACAACCAAAGATGGACGTGTCACCGGGGCCAGTGTCATTTCTGGCGGCGGAAGCTTTCAGATCGAAGCGGGCTCAGCTGTAGTACTTGCGACGGGCGGCTTCGCCCATGACAATAATCGCAAACGAGAGCTGCTGCCCCATACCCATACTGGAGAGGCGCATTGGTCTGCTGCTCCCCGAGGCAATACAGGTGATGGACTTACCATGGCCGAAGGCTTAGGTGCCGAAGTGATTGCAGAAAGAAGCGCGGCTGCGCTTGCACCCATCTCGTTAGTCCCAAGAGGCGATGGAACATACACCCATTTTCCGCACATCCATGAACGCGGCAAGGCTGGTTTGATCGCTGTGAATCGGGCGGGAAAGCGATTTACAAATGAGGCGAACTCATGCTTTGATTTCATGAGCGATTTACTCGACTCCGGTTTAACGGAGAGTTGGCTTATTTGCGATCATCGCTTCATACGTCGATGGGGATTGGGCGCGGTGAAGCCATCGCCCATGCCTTTTCAAATAGAGAGTTTTGTTCATAACGGCTACCTACTTCGAGCCAAGTCAATTCGCGCATTGGCCGAGAGTGCCGTGATTGATCCAAACGGTCTAGTGGAAGCGGTCGAACGCTATAACAGCCAAGCGATGACTGGGGTCGACGACGACTTTCACAAAGGTGAAACACCACACGACAAGATGCAGGGCAACCAAGAACATAAACCCAACCCCTGTATGGCACCGATCTTAACGGCCCCGTTTTACGCCATGAAGCTGTTACCCGGTAGCCTGGGCACCTTCGCCGGTTTACACACGAACGAATTTTCACAAGTGTTAAGGCAAGACGATAAGGCAATTGCTGGCCTATATGCAACGGGTAGCGACATGGCCAGTGTGATGGCTGGGCACTATCCGAGCGTGGGCATTGCACTTGGGCCTGCAATGACTTTTGGTTATATTGCAGCTAAGCATATTGCCGAGTCTGATTCCGTCGTTTGATGTTTGATTCACATCGTTTACTTGCTGCGGGGTTGAATTAGGCATTGGTTGTAGACGATAATCGAACAACTGTGAATCCAAACCCATGAGAACCCACCAAGAAATCGATCAACGCAGCTTAGCTCTACATGTACTTATTTGCGCAAAAATTCGCGACAAACCAGAGCTATTTGATTCGGTGCAGACAACGTTGGCGCGCTGGAAGTTAACAGTTAGCGAAAGTTCACAGCCCTATGTCACGCAATGGCAAAAGCTCGCCGATGAAGGCATAGAGACATGCTTGGCTGCCGCAATCGAAGACTCAGAGCGTGGGGCAGCTCTTAGGCAGGCGTCTCCGTTCACGAAAGTACTAACTAACCAAGAGCGCTTTAAAGCTCTCAAGGATTTCCGCAGTCGCCATGCAGCGTAAAGAACTTGAGCATTTAATTCGCGCGGCGGCAGCTATTACAAACCAATATGAGTTTGTGATTATTGGTAGCCAATCAATTTTAGGAGCGCAGCCATATGCGCCGGCTGCATTGCTGCAGTCTATGGAGGCAGATTTTTATCCGCTTAACGACCCAGAACTTGCAGACCTGATTGACGGTTCAATAGGTGAGCTGTCTCCATTTCATGATCGCTTCGGATACTACGCTCAAGGTGTTGGCCCGACGACGGCGATTTTACCGAAGGACTGGCAATCGCGATTAGTAAAAATTCAAAATGAAAACACCGATCTTAAGATTGGTCTTTGCCTAGACCCCACCGATCTCGCGGCCTCCAAACTCGCTGCCGGGCGAGATAAAGACTGGTTATTCGTGAGCGAACTCCTGCGACATAAGTTCGTTGATCATGCAGTTTTAATTGAACGAATTCAAACGCTAAACATCGACGAAAAAAGACAGCAAGCGCTTATACAATGGGTTCAAGCAACGCGATCATAAGCCACTCGACAATTAACCATTGATTAGAAAATTAGAAAATGTCCATCGAATCCACTAGCCCAATCATTATTCCTGCTCCTTTTAATAAGCCATTAGTCGATCACCGGGTATACACCATCAAGCCACGCTTAATGCCGAAGTTCTTGGAAATTCTTGATCGACTAGGCATGCCCGTACTAATCGCCACACTCGGCCGCCCTATTGGAATTTATACAAGCTATGTTGGGGAGTTGAACCAGCTCGTTCACTTCTGGGGTTATGACGATATGGCTGACTATGAACGCCGTGGCAAAGCACGCGATACACACCCCGATTTTCCGGCCTATCTAGCTGCCACAGTCGATATCGTGGTTGCGCAAGAAAATCGCTTGATTCGCACCGCCAACTTGTCAAGCTTGAAGTAAGTCTTTGAGAGTTATTTTTATTCGCCACCCTAAGCCCGTGATTGAACCTGGCGTTTGTTACGGGCAGCTCGACATTCCTGCGGATCAAATCGATATGCAACGGGTGCTTGAGAAACTACAAGGCCTACCTAAGCCTTTAGCTTGTGCATCAAGCCCTTTGATACGCGCCCATCATTTGGCGATGGGGATGCATGCGCAAGGCTGGCCCGAGCCGATGATTCATCGCGATTTAATGGAGATGAATTTTGGTGATTGGGAAAATCGCGCTTGGAAAGATATTCCACGTGAACAAATTGATGGCTGGGCAGCCAATACGCTGCACTTTGCCGCGCCCAACGGTGAATCCGTACAGCAACTTGGCGATAGAAGTTCGGCGGCTGTGCGCGAATTGATTACATCGGTAAAGCAAAGGCACCGACCTACAGCTCAGGATTACCTAGCAGTGTTTTGCCATGCCGGAGTGTTGCAAACCGCGCCCACTCTTTTAAAAGGTGAGGCACTAAACCCTCAGGATGATTTAAAGCTAAAGTTTGACTACGGCGATACTGTCGAAGTGTTTGTTATTAACGCTTAGTTAATGTACTCTCTGCTTCAATGCGAGCAGCCCGAGCAGCCTTTCGTCGCTGCGTTGATTTACTCACCTCGTGCTTACCCGCCTTGCGTGTCATGGCCAATGCGACCAGCGGATTGCGAGGTGTGGTCGCGGGCAACATGACCGAGGGCAGCTTAAGTTTCTTTCGTCGCGCGCTTTGGCTCATATATAAATCCTACAAAATGTAGCGCGAAAGATCTTCACTGCCCGCCAGCGAACCCAAACGCTCTTCTACAAACTCGGCGGTAACTTCAACCAGTGAGGCACCCGAATTCGAAGCGTTATAAGACACTTCTTCAAGTAACTTTTCCATCACAGTGTATAAGCGGCGGGCACCGATATTCTCGGTTTTTTCGTTCACCGAGAATGCAATCTCTGCCAACTTCTTCACTCCACCTTCGGTAAAACTCACATGCACATCTTCGGTCGCTAACAACGCGATGTATTGCTTAGTGAGGCTGGAATTCGTCTCAGTCAGAATGCGCTCGAAGTCGGCGGCAGACAACGAGTCAAGCTCTACCCGAATCGGGAAGCGCCCTTGTAACTCTGGAATCAAGTCACTAGGCTTGGCGAGGTGAAATGCACCGGATGCGATAAACAAAATATGATCGGTTTTGATCACGCCGTACTTGGTATTCACGGTCGTTCCCTCGACTAATGGAAGCAAATCTCTTTGCACACCTTGACGAGAAACATCGGCACCACCGGTTTCGGAGCGAGTTGCAATTTTGTCAATCTCATCAATAAACACGATGCCGTTTTGCTCAATGTTGATCAGAGCTGCAGCTTTAACTTCATCTTCGTTAATCAACTTTGCCGCTTCTTCGTCAGCTAATAATTTGATGGCTTCTTTGACCTTTAATTTACGAGCCTTTTTCTTGCCAGGCAAATTTGAAAACATCGACTGCAACTGCTGCGTCATTTCTTCCATGCCGGCTGGGCCCATCAATTCCATTGCAGGTGAGCCTTGCGTGACTTCGACTTCGATTTCCTTATCGTCGAGCTCACCCTCGCGCAACTTCTTACGAAACTTCTGGCGAGTACCTGTTTCCTCAGCGCCACCAGCATTGGTGACCGTTGAAAAACCCATCTCTCGATCGCGAGAGGGTGGCACCAGAATGTCTAACACTCTGTCTTCGGCAGCATCCAATGCTCGCGCGCGAACTTTCTTCATCTCGAGTTCACGAGTTTGTTTAATACCAATTTCAGCGAGGTCGCGAATAATCGTATCTACATCGCGGCCAACATAACCAACCTCCGTAAACTTTGTCGCTTCAACTTTTACAAAAGGTGCATTGGCTAGTTTTGCCAGCCGCCTTGCAATTTCAGTTTTGCCAACGCCCGTGGGCCCAATCATCAAAATATTTTTCGGCGTAATCTCATGACGTAAAGGTTCTGATACCTGTTGTCTACGCCAGCGATTTCGCAAAGCAATAGCGACCGAACGCTTCGCTCGTTGTTGACCAATAATGTTTTTATCGAGTTCCGAAACAATTTCGGAAGGTGTCATGGATGTCATTCGAGCGTTTCAATCGTATGGTTATGATTGGTGTAGATGCATATATCAGCGGCAATACTAAGGGCTTTACTAATGATGATTTTGGGTGAGAGCTCGGTTTCATCAAGCAAGGCCTTTGCAGCAGCTTGAGCATACGGCCCACCGCTACCAATAGCAATCAGGCCATGCTCTGGCTCAAGCACATCGCCGTTGCCCGTGATGATGAGCGAGTGATCACGATCTGCAACGGCGAGCATAGCTTCTAGTCGGCGCAACATCCTGTCGGTTCGCCAATCTTTGGCCAAATCAACAGCGGACCGCACCAAGTGGCCAGAATGCTTTTCGAGTTTTGATTCGAATCGCTCAAAGAGCGTAAACGCATCGGCAGTACCACCAGCAAAACCAGCTAAGACTTTGCCGTTATACAAGCGCCGTACTTTTTTAGCAGAAGCCTTGATGACGATGCTTCCAAGCGTTACCTGACCATCGCCACCCAGCGCAACCGAGTTGCCACGCCGAACGGACACAATAGTCGTGCCGTGATACTGCTCCATGGAGAGCCTTTACTGATGAATGAGTGAATTGAGAAATCTAAAGAATTTTAGATTTTACGACGGCGAATCTCTGCTAAGTCATGTAAGCCCATGACTACCATGAGTGCAAGCACCATCCAATTTGGCTCAACAAACAACACTTGCTTGCCATTGGCACGTAAAGTTGCCACCACATTGAGCAATTCACCGGCTGCGGTGAAATCGACGCGTCGCAACTCTCGGCAATCGATTACAACTGAAGCAGCACTTTGAGAGTAAGCCCTTAGCTCTGCAAGCTCGGAGGCAATTGGGCCAACTAAATCACCACGCACTGCGAACGAATTGCCTTCCGCACCCGATTTAGGGGCTGACTCTAGCTTTGCCAAGGTCGTTCCTTGGCTTTGCTTAATCCAAACAGGCATCGGCTCCCAGGGCGGCGGTGAAACTTCATAGGTGACGCAATAATCGATACTAACGTCATCGAAGCGCTGCTGTTGGTTCATTAATCGCAAAGCTTCGAGGGCAAGCAACCAGCCAGCTTCAGAGCTGTCCCGACGGCCCGCCTCTAAGCTAGACATCAAAGCGTCGAACAGCCTATCTGCGTGCGCAATCGTAATTTCTCGTTGCGTCTTTTTAAACGCCATAAATATTTTGTAGATTAGCTCAGCGCCTTCTAAAGTCGCGGATTTTGCATTACCAAAATCGAGTTGCAATTCTCGTTTTGTTGCTGAACCTCTCTGAAGTTGTTCAATTTGTTTGCTTATTTCAGCATCAAGTGCGGCTGGGAAGATCACCGAAGCAGCCATCGCGGTTTTCTTCGCTTCGGGCTTTTGCTCTGGGTTTGTTTCCTCTTGCCATGCGGGCGGAGATGCTTCGAATCGCGCTGCATAATCAAGCGCTGTATTTTCAAAATCAGCTCGCTGCCCAGTCGATTGATAAACATCGAGCAACATCACCCAAGCGGTTTGTATTTGGTTTTCTAATTCACCAGAACCAATGGCATGCTTGAGGCTTTCCACAGCTTCTTTAGTTTGCCCATTAGCATACAAAATTGCGGCTTCCTCAATCATTGGCGGTAACGTTGTACCAGACACGTCGATATTCAGTGCCCCGGAGGTATCTCCCAAAACGATTGACGTACTGTGATCTAACTTTGGCAATGTGTTCGGTGCATACCTAGCTTCCATCTGAAGCGCCGTAGCCACCTTGCGTGCAGCTGCTGAAATCGCCGGGGTCGAAGTACCGATCAAAGCCTCAGGCATCTTAGCAAAATCGCCCGATTTTTCAATCTTAGGCCCGCTCCCAGTCTTGGGGGCCATCATCTCAAATTCAATCGCGTCAATGCTCGCAGTAGTCCTGCGGGCAGCTTCATTTTGATCAACCGCTCGCTGGCGTTGCGGCACAGGTTCTAATTTTGAAGGCATGGCCTTCACAGGTGATGTTTCTGCCGCCAAAGAAGCGGCTAATTTAGCTAATCGTGGGTCGCTATGTGATTGATCGTTGTTCGCAGGACTTGGTTGAGAGGCAACAGCCACCTTAGCCATTTCTGGCTTAGCGGATCTAGACTCTTTTTCAAGCTCTTTCTCAGAAGCTTTATCTTTGCGTGTAAATAAAGAAAACATAAGTGATTTCTGTGGGGATGGGGGAGTCTAGCACCGCAGTAAATACCTGAATACATGAACAGGCTAAGGGCGCATTTTGACGGATAAACGGCAAAAAACTGTGCGCACGGGCCAGCCAAGCTACAGTTTTACACGAAAGTTTAATGCAATCGTATTGCATTAAATGCTAATGCAATACAATTGCGTTAGCTTAACAACGATTACCTGACAGCGTAGCGAGACAAAATGCACAAAAACCCTCACTTCTCATTTCGCGCAAACGCAACCGTGGCGCTTTTTGCAAGCGCAATTTCTATTCCAACAGTCGCCATTGCGCAAGAATCAACCGTGACGGAAGTGCGAATCCAAGCGGCGCCTTTAAATGATGGGCAGCTCCAAAGTACCGTGCCTATTTCGGTACTAAAAGGAGAAGAGTTAAACCAGGCTAGGAGAGCAACTTTAGGCGAAACGCTAGAGGCTGCTGTCCCTGGTGTTCACTCAACCGGATTCGGGCAGGGTGCGGGTAGGCCTATTATTCGCGGGCTAGATGGTCCAAGAATTCGCATAACAGAAAATGGGTCCGATACCTTTGATGTCTCCGCAATTAGTCCCGACCATGTTGTCGCTAGTAATCCGCTTGCAGCAAAGTCTATTGAAGTCATTCGCGGCCCCGCAACACTCATTTATGGAGGGAGCGCCGTCGGAGGGTTGGTCAACGTAAGGACAAACCGCATACCAACACAAGCCTTAAAAAACTCAAGTGCACAGGTTTTTTTGGAAGGGGGCACTAGAGCACAAAATAGTTTTGGATTTTCGGCGCAGGGCGGCAAAAACGGCCTTAACTATTCCCTAGGTGGCTTCGATAGAACCGCAGGCGATTACCGCACCCCTCTTGGCGTTCAAGCCAACAGTTTTAGTAAAGCAGACGGCGTTTCAGTCGGTACATCATTTGTTGGCAGTTCGGGCATGATTGGTTTAGGCGTGGGCACATCCAACAGTCGATATGGAGCTATTGCCGAAACAGATGTGGTGCTGCAGCAGAAACAACGAAAAATTGATTTAGTTGCTGAAAGTTTCGAACCATTTAAAGGGGTAGAAAGCCTGTCTCTCAGACATAGCGACGGCCGCTATCAGCATCAAGAAATTGAAGCCAGCACGAACGCAGTAGGAACAGATTTTCGCCAAAGCGGTCGCGATAGTCGCATCGAAATGACACACTCCCCTATTGGTGGAGTCCGAGGTATTTTAGGCTTCACTCAATTGAACAAAAACTTAACCGTATCAGGCGACGAAGCGTACTTACCAAACTCCAAAACAAAGCTCCAAGCGCTTTATTATGTTGCGGAAAAGAAGTTTGGCAGCATTAGAACTGAATTTGGGGCACGCCATGAAAAGGTTGGCATATCACCAGATCAATCCTCTGGCTTTAGCAATCGGTCGTTTGGTTTAAATAGTTATGGCTTTAGCTCAAACATTCCTTTCAACAAATCATGGGGTACTGTTTTAAGAGCTAGTCATAGTGAACGCGCACCCGTCGTTGAAGAGCTGTTTGCCAACGGTGCTCACATCGCCACCGGTACTTTTGAGATTGGCGCACCGCAGCTGGCCAAAGAAAAGTCTCTTAATTTCGATATAGGTTTGCAATACGCGCCAACGTCGCAATTTAAGGCCCAAATTACTGGCTATCAAAATCGCTTTAAGAATTATGTCTATGGGCAAAGTACAGATGTCAACGGCGACGGTGTAGGCGATCGCACAGACGATATGGGTTCCGTCGTCAATTCGGCACAAGACCCTGGTGCCGGTGATTTAAAGCAAGTCGCGTATCAGCAATCGAGAGCAGTTTTCCACGGCCTAGAAATTGAAGCGCAATGGCGCCCTACGAATTCGCCGTTTGGAATGAGGGCGTTTACTGATGTAGCCAGAGGTCGCTTAATTGGAAGTTCAGGCACCTCGGAAGGCCCGCCTCCTAGAATGTCGCCGATGAGAGTTGGAATAACAGTGGATTATGGTTACGGCGCGGCCAATGCACGTTCCACAAATCCATGGAGCGGTTATGCACAAGTTCTAAGGGTCATGGGGGCTTCAAGAGTAGCTTCGCAGGAAACTACTACCGATGGTTACACATTAGTTAATGCAGAGCTGGCCTACCGCTTAGGTAACCGGACGCAAGGGACGACAGTGTATTTGCAAGGTCGGAACCTGCTGAATCAGACAGTGAGACAGCACACCTCGTTCCTAAAAGACATCGCTCCTATGCCCGGTAGAACGGTGATCCTAGGGTTAAGGGCGCAGTTCTAAACCGTTTCAGTCACCATACATTTTTTGGCGAAGCTCGCGGCGTTGCTGCGCTTCGAGCGACAAGGTTGCCGTCGGCCTAGCTAACAAGCGGCCCAAACCGATAGGCTCGCCGGTTTCTTCGCAATACCCGTACTCGCCATCATCGACGCGAACGACTGCTTGCTGAATTTTCTTCAAAAGTTTGCGCTCGCGGTCGCGGGTACGCAGCTCTAAGGCGTGCTCTTCTTCAATCGTCGCCCGATCTGCTGGATCGGGAACAATGACGGTTTCTCGCAAGTGCTCGGTGGTTTCACCAGCATTACGAAGAATATCTTGCTCCATCTGGCGCAAGCGTGCCTTAAAGAAAGCCATTTGTAACTCGTTCATATAGTCCGAGTCCGCCATTTTGAGAAGCTCTGCTTCGGTTAGAAGCTTTTTCTCTTTCGTCGCTACCATCTTTACTACTACCAATCTGAAAAGGGAACCGGGGGGAGCTTAGGAACACAAACTTCGGAACCTTTCACTACAAGGACGCCTTTATACATCATCAAACACTTCTCGTAAACCTAATTCAACCGAGGAAGGGCAAATCGCGATAAATCACGCCAAACATTGTTGCAAGCCCTTAATAAACGTGTCTTTAGGTAGGTTTCTACCGATAAACACCATTTTGCTTTGGCGCTTCTCGCCGGGGTTCCATTTACGGCCTCGGTCTGCGCCCATCAGCATATGTACGCCCTGGAACACGGTTTGGTGCTCGGATGCCTTGGTAGCAAGCACACCTTTGTAGCGCAACATATCCGGCCCATACACTTGGATTAAGCCGGACAAAAAGTCTTCAAGCTTAATTGGATCAAATGGCTTATCTGACTTAAAGATAAACGAACTGACAGCATCGTCATGCGTATGCTCTTCATCTTCGAGGAAGTTTGGGTCAAGCTCTAAAACCGCATTGAGATTAAAGCCGCGAATATCCAAAATCTCAACAATCGGAGTTTCACCAAAATGTACCGGCTTAATACTGGCGCGAGGGTTAATTTGTCGAATGCGCTTTTCCAAGGCAGTTTTTTCTTCATCAGTCACTAAATCGACTTTCGACATCAGAATTCGATCGGCAAAACCAACCTGCATTTGAGCTTCGCGATGTTCATTGAGCTGCTTATCGCCATGCTTAGCATCAACGATGGTCAAAATGGCATCAAGCAAGAAGTAGTCGGCAATGTCATCATCAATGAAGAATGTTTGCGCAACTGGGCCAGGGTCTGCTAAGCCGGTGGTTTCGATAATGACGCGGTCGAACTTGATTTCGCCTTTTTCTCGCTTGGTTCTTAAATCGCCCAGAATGCGAATCAAATCACCACGTACGGTGCAACAAATGCAACCGTTGTTCATCTCGATAATTTGCTCATCGCGCTCTTGCAAAAGTAATTCGTTATCAATACCTTCCTCGCCGAACTCATTCTCGATGACGGCAATCTTTTGGCCGTGCTGCTCTTTTAAAATTCGATTGAGAAGGGTGGTCTTACCGCTGCCTAAAAAGCCGGTAAGAATTGTGACTGGTACGTGTTTTGTCATATAAAAGATCGTTTACAAATAGAAGTATTAGGTGGGGTGAAGGGTGCTAATGTACAAGCTAAGGTCAAGCGCACTCAGCACATCGTCCCGAAATAGTGAGGTCAATATCGCCACTCACGAACCCAGAAGGAAGGAGCGCCCTCACAGATGCATCTAAGCCAGCTTGCTTGCCGCTGGGTTGGGTGCCAATACAAAACATGCGGCCACAATCAGAACAGTGGAAATGGCCATGAGAATGGCTATTAATCGAGGCGGAGAAGCGAAAAACTCTGTCGCCAGCTGAAACGCGATGGGCAAGCCCCGCCTCTGTTAACCAATCAAGCACCCGGTAAATTGTTACTCTATCGACATGTGCTGGGCTTAACTTCTCAACAGCGACGTGCACTTCAGCTTGTGTGAGCGCCGACTTTGCTTGCAATAACGCAGCTAACACCAAAAGCCGAGGGCTAGTTAAACGCTCAGCTTTGCCTTTCAGCAAAGCCCTCGCTTGATCAAACACTGTCAGCTCGTCGGTTGAATTCATGTTGTTATTGTAAATGGCAAATGCAAACTCGTTGCATTAGTCTTATGGTATTAAAAATTGCGAAGCCCTATCCTACTCTTTGCAAAAGCAGGCCTTTAAGATACTCGCCTTCAGGGTGCGTCATCAACATAGGGTGGTCTATACCAGCTTCCAGCCGCCGCAGCATTTGCATGTCGATACGAGAATCAACTACAGCTCCTGCGATGACTTTTTGAAAGAGCTCTACAGACATCGCCCCAGAGCATGAAAAGGTTAACAAATAGCCGTTGGGTTTAAGCAGCTTTAACCCCTTCATACTAATTTCTTTATAGGCTCGGGCAGCTTTATCTAAATGCGCCACGGACGGCGCAAATTTTGGCGGATCGAGAATAACAATATCGAACATTTCGCCGTCCGCCTGCAATTGCTTGAGTGCATCGAAGACATTCTCATCACGCCATTCTGAGAGCGCATCGGGAGAAATAGCTGAATTAACCGATTGATTCAGCTTTCCTCTGGCTAACGCATCACCACTCGAATCAATCGATATCACCTCGGACGCACCATTGACTAACGCTGCTAACGAAAACCCGCCGGTGTAGCAAAAGCAATTCAGCACTCGCTTATCTTTGGCTAAAGCGCCAACCAAAGCTCGATTGTCACGTTGATCCACATAAAAACCCGTTTTATGGCCTTTGGCAATATCAACTCGATAGTGCACACCGTTCTCGATCACCGGCACCACATGCACATCTTGTTCTTGATGGAATTTCGTCACTGGACCAGCCACGGGAGGCAAACCTTCACGCTGCCGAGTTGCCGCATCCGAGCGCTCATACACATGCCGAATTCCGGGCAAAGAACCCACCGCCTCAAGCACCGCTGAACGCCAATATTCAATTGCCGCTGACAAGATTTGTACGACGGCCCAATCGCCGTAGCGATCAACGATAAGGCCAGGCAATTGGTCAGCCTCACCAAATACCAAGCGCTGCGCATTAGTTTGCACATCAAGTACTTCGCGGCGCAAAGCAGCCACACGAATCTTATTGGCTATCCATGCGTTGTCGATCACATCAGTTTCAACAAAGCTCCACGCGCGAATGCGAATTTGCGATTCGGGGCTAAATGCACCCCAAGCTAGAAACTTCCCATCAGCAGCACGAACTTCACAGGTATCACCACTTTGAGGAGTACCCGCAGTTTTACCAATCGCGGTGGAGTACACCCAGGGATGGCGACGCTGCAGGGATTTTTCTTTGCCTGCTTTGAGATAAACGAGCACTTGCGATTCTTTGCTTTATTGAATGAGTTTGGACAGCGCTGCGCTGGCAGTCTCGGCGATTCGCTCTAAGAAGGCTGTACCCATGCCCATTTGAAAACGCCCGGCATCGGCAGAACCAAGAACGAGTAAACCGAAGGCATTCGGGTCTAAACCTTTCCGTAGTGGCAGCAGAGCCATCGACTTTGCTGATTCACCCTCATCGGGCAACCACGACGATGGCTGAAACTCTGCATTTGGCCCGCAATAAGGTTGCTTCATGCTGTTGGCAAGCGTGATGACTTCAATAGGTACCGGCTGCGCAAATGTCATCGCACGAAAGGATTCTTTTACCGACCAAAAACGCAATGCAACTTGAGGTACCGCAAACACACCAATCAAACCCTCCAACACGATATCAGGCAACTGCTGAGGCTCAGGCACTAAAAGTAGTTGCCTAGTCCAACGTTGCAGCTTATCGGTAATAACATCATTTTCTTGCCCGATCCGAATTAACTCGGCGAGCTTCATTTCCGTCATACGATTTTTTTCTCGCACCAGTTCTAACTGTCGTTCTTGCAACGAAATAGTTCGCTCCCCGTGCGAGTGGGTAACTCGAATTGAGGTTAATAGTTCTGGATGTTGCTCAAAAAAACTCGGATGGTCGGCTAAATAGCTCGCTACCGCCGCGGCGTTCTCCGCGTCGTGGTTCGTCTTATCGTTATTGCTCATAGGAAAGATCTTTATTTGAAATCGGGTATATCAACTGTGCCGGAGAATACACGAGTTGCAGGCCCCGTCATCATGACTGGGGCGGCAAGGCCTAGCGGGCCTTGAAAGTTCCACGCAATTGTTAGGTCACCGCCAGTGGCAGAAACCTGCAATGGGCTATCGGCCAACCCTTGCGCCATTGCAGCGGTTGCGGCAGCACAGATACCCGTGCCGCAGGCCAAGGTTTCGCCAGAGCCTCGCTCAAATACTCGAATTTTTGCTTGCCTGCGATCAATCAGCTGAAGGTAGCCAACATTCACGCCATGGGCAAACCTTGGGTGCTTTTCGATGAGTGGGCCTTGCGTTAACACCGGCGCTGTTTGCACGTCACTAACGATTTGTACTGCGTGTGGGTTGCCCATCGACACTAGCGCCAATTGCGCATCACCCATATTGGTTGCGAGCTGCCAAAGCTCTAGCTTGCCAACGACCGATGTTCTTAACTCACTTGCATCAAAAGCAACCGCTCCTGGGCCAAATTTCGGTGGCCCCATATCGACGGTAACCTGCCCATCGACCATTCGCTTAAGAATCAAAATACCCGGTTGAATTTGAACGCGAATTTCATTTTTTTTCGTGAGGCCTTCGTCATGAACAAAGACTGCAAAACAGCGTGCGCCGTTGCCACAGTGTTCAACCTCACCACCATCGGCGTTAAAAATTCTATAGTTAAAATCAACCTCATCAGATTGGGGCGCTTCGACTAACAACATTTGATCGGCACCTATGCCAAACCGGCGATCTGCAAGCCAGCGCCATTGCGCTTTGTCTAGATCAATACGTTGGTCAATGCCATTGAGCATGACAAAGTCATTGCCTGCGCCCTGCATCTTTGTGAAATGAAGTGTAATGCTCATAAATAAATTTGGTATTAGTACAAATTAGTACAGACTAGGTTGGCCCAACGGGCGCGTCTTAAAGCGCTTATGTGTCCACAAGTATTGCTCGGGGCACTTTAAAACTTCTTGCTCGATGAACTGGTTCATTTTTAAGGTTGCAGCTTCAATGTCGTCGCCAGGATAATTCTCCCACGCTGGGTGAAACCGCGCTTCATACCCATCCTTTGTTAAGGTTGTGATGATAGGAATCACTACCGCTTTGGTCGCTGCTGCTAGCCTAGCGACGGACGTCACCGTCGCAGCAGGCACGCCGAAAAACGGCACGAACAACGCATCTTTTTCGCCCAAATCCATGTCTGGCAAAAAGTAAAAAGGCGTACCTTGCTTAATTAAACGCAAAGCAGGCCGAATACCGTCAGTTCGCAAAAGCATAGTCACCCGATTAAAGCGACTTCTTCCTTTAGTCATCACCTCATCAAACACCGGGTTCTTTTGCGCCGCATACATTGAGGCCACATTCGACTCGACTTGAAAGCGGGTACCGCCTGCATCCATTCCCAAAAAATGCGGGGCTAACAAAATAATCGGCTTGCCTTTAAACGCTAAAAAATGCTCCCAACCCTCAAGGCGAACAAATTTCTTAACCGCTTCTTCAGTGTGATACCAAAGCACAAAGCGATCAAAAAAACTGCGGCTAAATGCTTTGAAATGCGCTTTCGCAATATTGACTCGCTTAGCCTCATCCCAATCTGGAAAGCAAAGCTCAAGATTACGCAGGGCAATTCTTCGACGCGGTTTAGCAAGTAGCCAAAGAATGGAGCCAACAACATTACCCAAACCATTCACTATGGGGCGAGGTAAATAAGAAAGGAGTCGACAAACATAGATAAAAAAGCGCGTCACCATATACCGATTATTCTCGATCTTTCGAAATGACATTACTTGCCAATGTCGGCTGCTTGTATCGGTTGTAGCCCCAGAGGTATTGATCGGGGTGTTGCGCAATCCACAATTGCATGGCATCGTTTACGGCCTGAGGAGTCGGCACGCCCTCGAAGGTTTTATAGTGCATATGCCAACCTTTGCCATTGCCTAAGCGCTCACAAAAAGTCATCACTACTGATGCCCCCGTCGCCGCATGAAGTTTTTCTGGCAAGGGCATACTGTATGCCGGTTTGCCGAAAAACTCCGTCCACACTCCTTGGTTTAGCGGCGGCACTTGATCGGGCAAAAGACCAATCGATTGACCAGCCTTTAGCGCCTTGAGCATTTTGCGAACGCCCGACCCATCTGCAGGTGCCATGGTTAAACCGGGTAGGTTTCTAGCAACCTCGAAAAGGCGATTTACACTGGCTTGTTTAGACGGTTTGAACAACGCAGTCATGGCTTTTCGGGTTGCACAAAAGCGAGCAGCCACCTCGAAGGTACCCAAGTGGGGAGTTAGATACATCTCGCCTTTTCCAGCAGCTTCCGCGTTTTCGAGCACTGCCTCATCAGTACAAATAACCGCTTTCATGACCTCTTGAGGCGGCCGACACCATACCCAAAGGGCTTCTAAGGTCATTTTTCCTGCGTGCGCTATTGCTGCACTTTTCTGCATGGCAGTCCATTGAATATTCAAATTGGAATTTGCCCAACTTGCACCAGCATTCCATTGAGTTTCAAACTTATCGCGATAACTTGGCGATGCCCAATAAACCAACTGCCCAAGGATTGCCCCAAACCGCTGACACACGCCCAATGGCAAAGATGCTATAGCTCTAGCCCAAAAAGGCGCTTGCACGGTCGAAGTCTTTGACAAATTGGGTGAGGAAATAGGGGTTGGTTGGTTCATTAAACTTTTCGAAAACTCAATAATTATGCTTTGTGATGGACTTCACACTTCAACAATTGTCAAGTTGGCTATAATTTCACTATCGCCGAGTTAAGACTAATTGCGGGGCGATTCATAAAACACTGCTAAAGCGTCGCCGCTCTCCGAGCTGGCCTCGCCAGCTTTTTTAAATTTACGGAGAGTTCATGGCTAACGAATATTTATTTACTTCTGAATCAGTATCTGAAGGGCACCCAGACAAGGTTGCCGATCAAATTTCTGATGCAATTCTTGATGCCATTTTGGCGCAAGATCCAAAATCCCGCGTTGCGGCAGAAACACTTTGCAATACCGGCTTAGTGGTTTTGGCAGGCGAAATTACAACCCATGCAAACGTCGACTACATCCAAGTAGCTCGCGAAACGATTAAACGTATCGGCTACGACAACACCGATTACGGTATCGACTATCGTGGATGCGCAGTAATGGTTTGCTATGACAAACAAAGCCCGGATATCGCTCAAGGCGTGAACGAAGGCACGGGTACAGATCTCGATCAAGGTGCAGGCGACCAAGGCCTAATGTTCGGTTACGCCTGCGATGAAACACCGGATTTGATGCCAGCGGCGATTTACTATTCGCATCGCTTAGTTGAGCGTCAAGCTCAGCTGCGCAAAGACGGCCGCCTAAAATGGTTACGCCCAGATGCGAAATCACAAATCACGATTAAATACGTTGACGGCCGCCCTTTCGCCATCGATACCGTTGTACTTTCAACCCAGCACGCTCCCGATATTGAGCATGCCAAGTTGCAGGAAGCAGTGATCGAAGAAATCATCAAGCCGGTGTTACCTAAAGAGCTGATTAAAGGCGACATCAAGTACTTGGTTAACCCTACAGGCCGATTTGTTATCGGCGGCCCACAAGGCGATTGCGGTTTAACGGGTCGCAAGATCATTGTTGATACCTACGGCGGTGCAGCCCCCCACGGCGGTGGCGCATTCTCAGGTAAAGACCCATCGAAAGTAGACCGTTCAGCTGCCTATGCAGCTCGTTATGTGGCTAAAAACGTGGTGGCCTCTGGCTTGGCAACGAAATGCCAGATCCAAATCTCCTACGCGATCGGCATCGCCAAACCAACTTCAGTGATGGTGACAACTTTCGGCACCGGCAAGATCAGTGACGAGAAACTCTCAGAATTGGTATCCAAACATTTCGACCTCCGCCCAAAAGGCATTGTTCAAATGCTTGACTTGCTACGCCCCATTTACCAAAAAACTGCCGCCTACGGCCACTTCGGCCGCGACGAACCAGAATTTACTTGGGAGAAAACTGACAAGGCGGCTGCGCTCCGCGCCGACGCTGGGCTGTAAGCCCACGAGCTGAAAGCTCGCTTGTCTGTTTTCTGGGCGACGCTAACTTAGCGCAGCTAAGTTGGAGGACACCAGCACGAAGTGCCAGAGAAGACTAACTTAGCTTAGCTAAGTTACGTCGGAACTAAAAGACTGACAAGGCTGTAAGCCCCCGAGCAAAGCTCGCTTGTCTGTTTTCTGGGCGACGCTAACTTAGCGCACAAACCTTTCAACATTCCGACAAACGTTCTTGAAAGGTTTTTACTTCCCAAGCTACAATACCAGTCTTGCTGAGGAGCGTTGCAGGTACTTACAGTACTGAGGCTCAGCAAATTTCACTGCAACGGCGCTCACCTAACCCGAAAATCGGGTGCATGTGGTGAGTTTTTTTACTCCATTTCAGCTTCATGCGCACGGTTTTCCTGCAAAAGGACATACGCATGAACGGATTTACCGACATCAAGGCATTTATTGCCTCGAAAGATTATCGCATCGCCGACATTGGCTTGGCTGAATTTGGCCGCAAAGAAATTGCCATTGCCGAAACTGAAATGCCAGGCCTCATGGCAATTCGTCAGGAATACGCCGCTAGCCAGCCACTTAAGGGCGCACGTATCACCGGCTCGCTACATATGACGATCCAAACCGCCGTGCTCATCGAGACATTGGCAGCATTGGGTGCCCAAGTTCGCTGGGCATCATGCAATATTTTCTCCACTCAAGACCACGCCGCTGCAGCGATTGCTGCTGCCGGTATTCCTGTTTTCGCTTATAAAGGCGAGAACCTAGAAGAGTATTGGGATTTCACTCACCGTATTTTCGAATGGGCGGATGGCGGCCTGACCAACATGATTTTGGATGACGGCGGCGATGCAACAATGTTGCTGCACTTCGGTACGAAGGCTGCAAAAGACGCTTCTGTGCTGGAGAACCCTGCCAGCGAAGAAGCAGTTCACCTGTGCAATTCGATCAAAAAACAATTGGCTAAAGACCCTGGCTTCTACGAGCGTCATTTGAAAGCGGTAGTTGGCGTTACAGAAGAAACAACCACCGGCGTTCATCGTTTGTATGAAATGAGCAAGAACGGCGAATTGGCGTTCCGCGCCATCAACGTAAACGACTCAGTCACCAAGAGCAAATTCGACAACCTGTACGGTTGCCGTGAATCACTTGTTGACGCCATCAAGCGTGCTACCGACGTAATGATTGCCGGTAAAGTTGCGGTGGTTGCTGGCTATGGCGACGTTGGTAAAGGTTCGGCTCAGGCATTGCGCGCATTGTCAGCCCAAGTATGGGTAACGGAAGTCGACCCAGTGTGTGCCTTACAAGCGGCGATGGAAGGTTATCGCATCGTAACCATGGAATATGCTGCCGATAAAGCAGATATTTTCGTAACAGCAACTGGCAATAAAGACATCATCACGCATGACATCATGGCAAAGATGAAAGACCAAGCCATTGTTTGTAATATCGGCCACTTCGATAACGAAATCGATATTGCATCGGTCAAGCAGTACAAGTGGGACAATATCAAGCCGCAAGTTGACCACATCATTTTCCCGGACGGCAAGAAGATCATCATGCTGGCGGAAGGCCGATTAGTAAACTTGGGTTGCGGCACTGGCCATCCGTCATTTGTGATGTCCACAAGTTTTGCAAACCAAACCATTGCTCAAATCGAAATGTGGACTCATCCTGAGCGATATGAATCTGGCAAAGTGTATGTGTTGCCCAAACACTTGGACGAAAAAGTGGCCCGTTTGCATTTGAAAAAGCTCGGCGCTATGTTGACTGAACTTTCTGCGGACCAAGCCTCTTACATCGGCGTTTCGGTTGCTGGCCCATATAAGCCAGACACATATCGCTATTAAGCTGCTGCCAAGCGCAATAACGTAAAGCATGAGAGTTGACCAAGCCTTAGTTGAACGAGGCTTGGTCTCTTCAAGAGCACTTGCGAAACGGCTCATCGAAACTGGTGCTGTGCAACTCAACGGCACGTTGGTTAAGAAAGCGAGCGAGCCGGTGTTTGCGGAGAACTTGCTTGTTGTCGCTGAATCGATAGAAACGCAGTATGTGTCGCGAGCCGGTAGTAAACTTGCTGGCGCTCTCAAAGTATGTGGTGTTTCAGTTGCGGGCAAGAGCTGCCTTGATCTTGGTCAATCGACCGGTGGCTTTACCGATTGCCTTTTACAAAACGGTGCCAGTCATGTGGTGGGCATCGACGTTGGTCACGATCAACTCGTTGCCTCGCTGAGAAGTAATCCAGCGGTTACAGTTGTCGAAGGTTGCAACATTCGCGATCTAGACTTACACAAATATAGTCTCACTGCACCATACTCAAAGAACATTTCACTGATCGTTATTGATGTTTCGTTCATTTCGCTATCGTTGATATTGCCCGTTGTGCACTCTTGGTTTTCTAGCAGCCACAACCCAATTGAAATCATGAGCTTGGTCAAACCCCAGTTCGAGGTCGGAAAAGGCAACGTTAGTCGACAAGGCATAGTGAGGCAACCCAAACTACTTGTCGATGTAAAGCAAAAGATTCTTAGCTTAGCAATTGATCTTGGCTGGCATGTCGATAGGTATTTTGATAGCGCCATTGAGGGCGGCGACGGAAACAAAGAGTTTTTTCTTCATGCATTTATCAATCCATCACTTAAATAGGGACGATGATGAAATTCAGTTTTGAATTTTTCCCACCGAATACGCCTGTAGGGCTTGAAAAACTGCGTCATGTTCGCGCTGAACTAAAAGCGGCAAAACCAGAATTCTTTAGTGTTACCTTTGGTGCTGGGGGTGCAACGCGTGAAAAAACTTTAAGCATTGTTCAAGAGATAGCCACCGAAGGCTCGGTCGTTGCGCCTCATATTTCATGTATCGGTGCGAGTAAAGACTCAATACTGGAGCTTTTGAACCAGTACAAAGCGATGGGAGTCAAACGATTAGTCGCCTTGCGTGGAGATTTGCCGTCAGGCATGGTAACTGCGGGGGATTTTAAATATGCCAGCGATCTCATTGCCTATATCCGAGAAGCCACAGGCGATTGGTTTCATATCGAAGTGGCCGCTTATCCAGAGACACACCCCCAAGCAAAATCACCGCAACATGACTTAGAAGCCCTGCTGACCAAGTATAAAAACGGCGCGAATTCCGCCATGACTCAGTACTTCTACAATGCAGACGCTTTCTTTAAGTTTCGCGATGAAGCAAACGCATTGGGTATCCACATGCCTATCGTTCCAGGCATCATGCCGATTACTAACTTTAGCCAGTTAGCGCGATTTTCTGATGCTTGCGGCGCTGAAATTCCTCGCTGGGTGCGCCTCAAACTGCAATCGTTTGGCGATGACGCAAACTCGATCAAAGCTTTTGGACATGACGTTGTGCAAAGTATGTGCCATCGTCTGAAGCGCGAGGGTATTTCGGAGTTTCATTTCTACACGCTTAACCAAAGTCAAGCCTGTTTGGCACTTATTAATGATCTATGCGATTAATTTGCGCCAAGAGATAACGTATCTAACAGTACACAAGATTGTGCAGCACAACAGCCGCTGAATAGGGAAAGATCACCACTCATCTGCTAGTCATGATGCACTAGACTCCGTATAGCGGCAGCGTCCTGATTAATGCATGCATTTTCGCTACGATCAGGCGATGGAATCTTCTTCACACCGTCAAAACAAGGCGGACAAAACTATCTCGTACCGATATCGGTTAGACACGCCCCTGCTCAAGCCAGGCATGTTCGTGGCCGAACTTGATCGACCGTGGATAGATACGCCCTTTCTCATTGAAGGTCTCTTACTCGATGATGAACAGGAATTAGCAACGCTTAAGCGAATTTGCCACTATGTTTATGTCGATTTAGATAAGTCACTTGAAAATGTGGTGCAAGACATATTACTCGCCCACAAAGCGACTCAGGAAAAGGATTCCTCAAAACAATTCGGCTCTTTAGTGCGGGCGCGTACTGTTATTAAAGAAGATAGTTCTGCAACCGGCGAAGCTTTTTCCAACCCTCTGGAGGAAAAGCGCAAGGATAGACTCAAAACAAATAAGAAAATAGAACAAGCGTTCGACAAAGTGCGCGGATCCAATACCGGCTACGACGACAACCCAGAGTCGGCTTCAAAAGGGCGCCGACGGTATCAAGCCCGAAGCGATCTTTCTGTCAGTCGCGAGACTCGCGGAAAATTTTCTGCGCTGGTGAAATCAATTGCCAGCTTTGACAAAGATGCAGCCAGCGATAGCCTTACCGATCGTGCCTTTCAATGGTTAAAAGATCGCTTTGCAAGTACCAAAATTAGCCCCAGCGAAGAAGACGCGCGAAACAAGAAAGTTCGGCAATCAATTCGTGCCGATCTAGTAAAGTCTCTAGGCACAGAGGCGGCTAGAAAGATTAGGTTTGTCACCTACAAAAACAATTTAGCAGCGATCGAAGAAATTCCGAAAGCAAAAGTCATTTTCTCGAAGAGCGAAGAGACTTTGAATCGTTTGATGTCAGATATCAAGAGCGGAAGAGTACCTGCGATTGATACTGTCAAAGAATCTGTCGACGAAATGGTTGACAGCATGGTGAACAACCCCGATGCACTGCTCTGGATTACACGTTTACGCGAAGAGCATACGGGTACCTACAACCATGGGGTGAAAGTAGGCCTCTACATGGTGGCGCTTGGCCGTCATTTAGGGTTTCCTCGCCTTGAGCTCGCCAACCTTGGGCTTATAGGCATGTTGGCCGACGTTGGCAAAACTAGGCTACCCAAAGCACTGCTGGACAAACCTGGCATGCTTTCGCCTGCCGAATACCTCATAGCAAAAGAACATGTTCGTTTAGGTGTAGAGGCGCTAAAAGAAACAAGCAAGCTTCCCCCTGAGGTAGAGCTAGGCATTGCCCAGCACCATGAACGCATGGACGGCTCAGGTTATCCGAAAGGCCTCGCTGGCGATGAAATTAGCATTTATGGGCGCATGGCAAGTATTGCCGATTGCTTCGCTGCACTGATTACCCCGCGGCCCTATGCAAACCCACAGGCACCTCAAGAAGCCTTGATGAGTCTATATGAGTGGGGCGAGAAATCACTCCATTTGCCTTTGATCGAGCAGTTTATTCAAGCGGTGAGTGTGTTCCCAGTTGGTAGCATGGTTGAGCTATCGAGCGGCGAAATCTGCGTGGTTCTGGCCCATAACCGCGCCCGCCGCCTAGAACCTAAGGTTCTTGTCCTGACATGGCCAGACAAAACACCTATTGGTACGCCTATTGAGCGCGACCTGATGATGCAACCCCGCGACGTTAACAATCGCCCGATTCGAATTACCCGCGGCCTAGCGGCAGGCGCTTATGGATTAAAGATTAGAGACTATTATGGAAGCGAAATTGCAGCTGCAAACAACCTCTTCTGAGGTCGCGCACACCGAAGGGGCTACCACCACCCCAGCGGCTTGCGAAAGACTTAGCCCTGCGCAGATTACGCAGGTTTTAGCGGCTTACGTGAAAAAAGAGCAAAGCTCACACGCAGCTTGGTTGTCGATCAATCTGCAACGCTCAGATCGCTTACATGCGCTGGCCCAATATCCAATGTCGAAGATAGTCACGGCAGAAGCTGCGAAGAGAATTCAACGTGTGTTACGCCCCTCCGATTGCTATTCCATCGTTTCGCATGACGAAATTTGGGTACTTCTTCGAAATCTTTCCAGCCCATCGCTCGCAGAGCTAGCTGGCAGAACATTACAGCAAAATCTCTCTCATCCTATTGCGATTGACAGGGAATCAGGCGCAGGCTCAAGCGTGTCGTTACGCCCGGTGATTGGGGTAACTAAAATCGGGCAACGGGCACTGCGGGACCCAATGACCGTGCTTAGTTCAGCATTCGATGCGATGAATCGAGCAAGAAGCAGCGATGATCACCTAATTGTTGTATCAATTGACGAAGGTACTGACTTAGTTAACCGTAATCGCCTCGAGCGAGAGCTTCGGGTTGCACTTCAATCAAACGATTTGGATGTTCATTTTCAACCTCAGATTGATCTCAAAACCGAAAAATGCGTCGCTGCCGAGGCCCTTATCCGGTGGAAACAGAAAGATGGCACACAAGTTAGCCCTGCATTGATTGCAAGCATTTGCGAAGAGCGCGGCCTGATGGGGCAACTTACGCAGTTTGTACTCAACACAGCGCTGCGCCACCTAAAGGTTTGGAAGAGTGCAGGGCATGAAATAAACATCAGCGTCAATCTTTCGGCAGTCACCTTAGGTGACCCAAGCTTTGTCACCATCGTGGAACATGCGCTAAGCACTTGGGGCATTCCTGGTGAGCGTCTGACCCTCGAACTTACGGAAAGCTCGATTGTTCAAAACGAGGGTGCCGCGCTGGAAATGATGAAGCAATTGCGTAAACTTGGTTGCAAGCTGGCACTCGACGATTTCGGTACAGGTTATTCTTCGTTTGCCTATCTCCGGTTGTACCCGATTAGTGAACTTAAGATCGATCAAATGTTCTCGAAAAACCTGCTCTCCGACAAAGGTGACAGACGTATCGTGCAGGCTTTAGCTGACCTCGCTCACACGTTTGAAATGAGTGCGTTGGCCGAGGGTGTTGAAGATGAAGATACCGCCGCGATGTTACTAAGCTTGGGTTGCGATGTTGCCCAAGGCTACTATTATTCCAAGGCAATTCCATCGAGCGATTTTTTAAGCTGGATCAAGGAGTATCACACCCGAGTTGAGGAATCACCCATTGTCGTATCCGAATGAATAATGTGATCCGGCGTGATGATGACATCACACCGTTGATCCGTGCTTAATAGCGCTAGTGCTTCCGGCAGTGCGCACTCCGAATAAGCTAAACCTAGCGCGATTCTTTTATTGCCAGCGTTTAAAGGCAGGTTTCGCCAATGCGCCAAAGTTCTGTCATAAAAACCGCCGCCGTAACCTAAGCGATATCCAGAAGCCCAATATCCCACGCACGGCATCACCATCAACTCGATGTCTTGCAAAGCCATCGCTGGCGCATCTAGCTCAGCAATACCCCATTGATTTATCACCAGCAAGCTATCGTCTTGCCAGATTGAAAACAAAAGTGCTTGGCCCTTAGCGAGAACCCTGGGCAAAGCCAATTGAAAGCCTTTTTCCCGTAGAAACTCCCATAAAGGTAGCAACTTTGGCTCATCATGAATCGGCCAATAAACAGCGATTGTCTTGGTGCCAGATTGCACGACAAAAGATTCTAGCCGCGCAGCAATCGCTTCGGTATAGCGAGCCTTTTGCTCCTCCGGAAGTGTTGCCATTAACTGCCGACAATTTCGGCGCCAATCCTTTCGGCTTTTGTCGCCATAAGTAGGAAGGTTGTCTGAGCCTAGGGTTATTGACATTGCAGCATGGTATTCTCAAAGCCAACATTATTATCAAACTAGCGTTATATGCCGTTGTTCGCCCCTCGTATCCTCACTACCATCACTACCGTCGTTATTTTTCTTATCGCCGGATGTGTGTTTGCGCCTTCTGTGGCCAAGACAGTAAAACCCGTGAGGGCAACATTTACCTCCAGCGAGGAGGCCTTTATTACCGCCAAAGAAGCAAATGCTGCTTTGGATATGGAACGCTTCATCGCCGCAAGTTCAGCTGCGCAGCTGCCAAGTACACCTAGCCCAGGCAGTGCCGCAGTAGCCAAACTCACACCCTACCTCGATTACTGGAAGCTGAGAATTCCACTTGCACAGGCACGATCAGATTCGCGCGCTCCTGTGGCACCCGAAATACTTAGTGCAGTCGAGTCAGAAACACGGGTATTTCTCGGCAAACATGCAGGCACCATTTATGCCGACCTGCTTAGACGCGATTGGCTTTACGTCTTAGCTAAAAGAGGCGATTGGGCCGCTTTCGATGCGCAGTACCCACTGTGGGCGCTCCGCGACGAACCGCTCTTGCACTGCTGGGCTGGCTTATCGAAAGTAACCCAAGACCCGGCAAGTGCCGCAAAAGTAAAGCAAGAGTTCAGTGATGCCATTAACGAAGTCAAAGATATCGGCGATAGTTGCTCGCAGTTAATTGGTGCACTTGTAAAAGCTGGCGCTCTGTCGAGAGCCGATGTGTGGAAACGCATTCAAACGAGCTTAGATACTGGTAATTTTAATGGCCCCAAACGAGTCGAGGCATTCTTCACTCCAACCGCTTCTGAGCAGGCCGTCATTGCCATCGCCAGGCAATCTCGTCAAGACCCAGCTTCTGCAGTTAGCCAAATCACTGGTGTAAGCGCTGCAGATAAAAGCACCGCTTGGGCATTCATCGCAGCAAATGGTATGCGCAGGCTTCATGCCGACTCTCACGAATGGGCAAAAGAAGCATTAAAAACCCCTGCCACTTTTTATCCAGATGATACGCTTGCATGGATGACTCGGGCCAGCTTGCGTAATCTAGACTGGAAAAGTGCTCGCGCTGCAATTGAAAAAATGAGCCCAGAAAGTAGGCGTGACCCGACTTGGACATACTGGCTCGCCAGAGCGTTAAAAAACGATGTGAAAGCTGAATCGAAAGCCGACGCCGAAACGCTTTTCAAGAGCATTGCAGGCCAATTCAACTTTTACGGGCAACTCGCGGCTGAAGAGCTTGGTCAACTCACAACCATACCGACCAAAGGCTTGCCACTTTCTGAGGCGGAGCTTGCCGAACCTGCACGTAACGATGGGTTTGCTAGAGCGCTTGCCTTCTATGAAATTGGTTTGCGTTCAGAAGGCAACCGGGAATGGAATTTTCAACTTCGCAATATGACTGATAGGCAATTAATAGCCGCAGCCGAATGGGCGTGTCGTAAAAACATTCTCGATCGCTGCGTCAACACCTCGGATCGCACCAAAGCGGAGTTTGATTTTCAACAACGCTTTGTAACCCCTTTTAGAGACGAGCTCGCGCCCATCGCCAAAGAAAGAGACGTCGATTTGGCCTGGGTGTATGGCCTGATTCGTCAAGAGTCGCGATTCATTATGGACGCAAGATCGTCCGTCGGAGCGAGCGGATTGATGCAAATCATGCCAGCCACAGGGCGCTGGATTGCTAAAAGGGTCGGTGCTGCTGATTTCAGAGTCGAGCAGTTGAAAGAGCGCGATACGAATTTGAAATTCGGTACTTTTTACCTAAAGAGTGTGCTCGACGATTTAGATGGTTCGCCAGCTATGGCTTCGGCTGCCTACAACGCCGGGCCTGGGCGCCCAAGAGCATGGCGAGCCACTTTGACGATGCCGGTTGAAACAGCGATCTTCGCCGAAATGATTCCATTTTCCGAAACCCGGGATTACGTTAAAAAAGTGCTTTCTAACAGCACCTATTACGCAGCGCTCATGACGGGCAAACCGCAATCGCTAAAAGCTCGCTTAGGTACAGTTACCCCGAAAGCATTCGCAGCGACCGAGTTACCGTAGTTGGCCGTCTCGATTACTATATGCAGCCAAATGCGGCCAAATGCAGCCAAATGCAGCCAAATGCGCACCCAAATATGACCCAACAAAAATTAGTGAAAAAGGTTTTTCGTGGATTTAAAAGTACCTATCGTCGTTTCTGACGAACTCATGGAGCGCGTCATTCGTGCTTCAGCAATGCTAAACTTAGCCAGCGGCGAAATAACAGATGTCGAGTACCGCAATTACGACACGGCTACAAAAGGTTTTCCATGGGCTCGTGAAGACTATGAATTTAGCAGCGGCATGCTTTCGAATAACGGTAGAGACATTGAATTTACCGTTCAAATAAACACGACAACTGGGCAACACAGCGTCAATGCCACGGAGCTCTTAGAAATAAAGACCCGTGCCGCCGCACTGTTTTCCGGGAAAAAGTAAATCAATAGGGCATAACTGCCTACAATACTGGCATGAACCAGTTTAAAACCATTCTTGTGACCGGTGGTACCGGCTTTATCGGTAGCTCACTAGTCCCTAAACTCGTGGCCAAAGGCTACAACGTCATATTGCCAACACGACGCCTAGCATCAGCGCGCCATTTACAAATGCTTCCGACGGTTGAAGTTGTGCAAACGCCCATGAAAAGCGCTGAAGAATTAGCGCCCTACCTGAGCAGAAGTGATGTCGTCATTAACCTCATCGGCATACTTCATGGCCGGCCCGGTAAACGCCCACAGCACAACCTAGATAATGACCCTCGGTATCGGGCGGCAGAAGACCCTTATGGGCCAGATTTCGGTGCCATGCATGTGGAGTATCCGAAAGCACTGGCAGAGCTTGCTTTAAACAGCGGCGTGAAGCGTATGTTACAAATGTCGGCCTATGGCACACATTTGCCCAAAGCCGAGTTGCCCTCGATGTATCTTCGCTCCAAGGCCGCAGGTGAAAAAGCCACCCTAAGCATTTTGGGCTTAGCCACAACTGTCTTCCGACCTTCCGTTGTTTTCGGTGAGGGAGATAACTTCCTGAACTTCTTTGCAAAAATACAAGCGTTGCCCATCATGCTTCCGCTGGCTCGGGGTTCTTGCAAATTTCAACCGGTTTATGTGGAAGACGTTACCTCCGCAATGGTCAACGCAATCGAGAACAAGGCGACTTACGGCAAAGCCTACGACTTGCTAGGGCCTGAAACTTTTACCCTGCGCGAATTAGTCAAACTTTCTGGCAGGCTAGCGGGGCATGAACGCCCTGTCATTGGTCTGCCTGATTTTGTGGGGAAAATTCAAGCCGGCATCTTCGAGATGCTGCCTGGCCCAACCATTATGTCGGTTGATAATTTCAACTCACTTAAAGTCGATAGTGCCGCACCAGAAGGCTATGCAATGGCCTCAGAGTTAGGTGTTACTCCGCAAGCACTCAGCGTGATTGCACCAACTTACCTTTCAAAAACAGCACCCCGATTTTCAGTTGAGCGGGCTAAAGCTGGCCGATAACCATTGAGCCTGAATGCATTTATCGTGGGCGGTGCGGTTCGCGATGAATTGCTTGGGCTTACCGTTAGTGATCGCGACTGGGTCGTAGTCGGCAGCACCCCTGAAGAAATGGTGAGCCTTGGGTTTAGACCAGTCGGCAAAGACTTCCCGGTGTTTATTCATCCAGAAAACGGGGAGGAATATGCACTTGCCCGCACCGAACGAAAAACCGCCAAGGGCTACCACGGCTTTAGCTTTCAAGCATCACCTCACGTTACTTTAGAAGAAGATCTTTCGCGACGCGATCTCACCATCAATGCGATTGCCAAAGCCGCCGACGGAAGTCTGATTGATCCCTATGGGGGCATTCAAGATCTTCATGCCAAGACATTTCGGCATGTGAGCGAAGCCTTCAAAGAAGACCCCGTCAGAATCCTTCGACTAGCTCGCTTTGCCGCCAGATTCGCTGATTTCGAAGTGCATCCATCGACCGCTGAATTGATGAATGCGATGGTCAATGAAGGCGAAATCGATGCCCTAGTGGCCGAGCGTGTGTGGCAAGAATTTCGCAGAGGGTTGATGGAAAACAAGCCATCTCGAATGCTTACATTACTTAATCGCTGCGGGGCCCTACAAAGACTGTTGATGGATATTGACGAGAATGCCCTAAAAGCAATCAATGCCCAGCTCGACTTAGCAGCACAACAACGACTTAACTTAGCACAACGCTTTGCACTGCTTGCACAGTACATAGATCAAAAACGTTTAAACTCACTGCGCCTACCGACGGATGTCGCTGAACTTGCGAACATGCTTGGAAATATGGCTGAACAAATGACGGATAAAGCCAGTCGAGCCGCTGCCAACTACGTACATCTGCTGCAGCGCTGCGATGTTATTCGACGACCAGAACGATTCACTGAGCTGTTAGAAGTGCTTTGCATTGCTAGGCCAACTTTTGCTAACGACAAAAACCAATGGCAGCAATTATCTCTAGCCTACCAAAGCGTCAATGCAGGCGAAATTGCCACGCAATTAGCCACTAAAAACGGTGTAGAAATTCAAGCTGCAGTGACTCAAGCACGCACGAAGGCAGTTGAGCTGGCACTAAAAAAGCCTAGCAATTCCCCAAGCGATAAACGATAGCAACAAGGTTGAGCTTAGCGGCACGGACCACTCTCGATTAAATAATCGAAAGTTAAAGTCGCCTGGTAATCTACCGATTCCAAACTTCTTTAAATAGGGCATAGCTCCCGAAAACAGAAACAATGCCAGCGCCGTTGCTATAAGCCATTTCATAGGGTGTGGCTCTTATCACCGTTGGAAAAACCTAAGGAACGAAATACTCGGCCTGAATCCAACTTGCCAAAGGCAATCACCTTGAACAAGTCGCCCATTTCAGCTTCAGACAACAACCGACCAACCGCTTGAGCATGCAAAGGATATTGCGGACTCGCCGTCATAGCTTTTAGTTTATCCAACATCTGCAAATTCATTAGAAAATGCGCTTGATTGGTATAGCCCAAAAGCTCCAAACCGTTGGCAAAGGCCTCATCTAACAATGCGCTGAAATCAACATGTGCGGTAATGTCTTGCAAGCCTGGCAAGTAAAAAGGCTCGCCATGCGAATGATGGCGATAGTGGCAATTCAATGTCCCCTGCGAGCGTTGCGGGTGGAAGAACTCTTGCGCAGAAAAACCATAATCAAGCAGCAAAATCACGCCTTGCTCTAAGCATTGCGAAACGCTGGCGATCCAAGCATTGGCTTGCGAGGGCAATTCGGAAACGTAACCTGCTACGCGTTCAATCCCCCAATTAGCTCTGCCTAAGGCAGTATCAATATCTTGCTGCAGCTGCGGATCGGCTTTGGTGTCTCTCCAAGCAAACGGGCCTCCTTCGCCTAAATCACAAGTCACGCGACGCTCGAACTTTTCAAGCAGCCCAACCGAATTGGGCTCAAGTCGAAACAAGCGCACCGGCATGGCGTCGATCAGCTCGTTACCCAAAATAACGCCTTTAAATGCCGACGGCAATTGATCTAACCAAACCACTCGATCTAGTGCTTGCGGTGCGAGCGTTGCAATAGTCGTGCGTTGCCTAGCCTGCAAATCCGCTGAAAGCTCCACAATCGCATAGGCCACCTCTTGGCCTTGTCGACTTAGCTCATTGAGCACCTGTGCCGCGAGCAAACCATCACCAGCCCCAAACTCAAGAATGCCTTCGTTAATCTCTAACTGGCTAAGCCACTGAGCACATTGCTGACCAATACAGGCACCAAACAAAGGGCTTTGCATCGGTGCCGTCACAAAATCGCCGTGAATCCCAAATTTCTGCGAAGGCCCAGTGTAATAGCCTAAACCGGGCTCGTACAAACAGAGTCCCATGAAGGTATCGAAGCCTATGCTTACATCGGGCGACGCCTTAATAACCGAGCGAATCTTTTCAACCAGAAGCTGACTTCGTTGGATTTCCTCCGCCGATGCAGGGGGTAGGCTTTGTAATGGGCTCATATAACCATAATGATAGATGACTGCCACTACAATACAGGGGTGAACACAGCCCTTATTACCGGTGCGGCGAAGCGCGTTGGCGCTCAGATCGCGAAAAGATTGCATGCGCAAGGCTATGACGTAGCCATCCACTATCGCAACTCCTCGGAACAGGCGCAGAAACTCGCAGCATCACTCAATAGCCTACGCCCTGATTCTGCGGCTTGCTTTGGTGCCAATTTAAGCACCAAGCTGGGTTGCGATCATTTAATCGAAGAATTTTCTGGCTGGCGTAGCAACCTTCAATTACTGGTAAACAATGCTTCGGTTTTTCAAAGAACGCCATTTGGCGAAGTCACCGAGGCACAATGGCAAGAACAAATCGATGGCAATTTAAAGGCCGCGTTCTTTGTGAGCCAAGCCGCATTGTCCATACTTCGAACAACGCAGCAGGCTAATATTGTCAACATCTGCGACGCTCGCTGGGATAAGCCTTTAGCTGGATTTAGCGCCTATGCTGCTGCCAAAGCTGGCATGGTGGCCTTAACTCGCTGCCTAAGCTTAGAACTGGCACCCACAATTCGCGTTAACGCGATCGGGCCAGGTTCGCTTGATTGGCCTGAAGGCAATGCCTTTACCACAGAGCAAGTCAAAGATTTAGAAGCCAAGATTCCATTACAACGAATTGGTTCAGGCGACGATATCGCCGACGCAGTTCTTTACCTGTGTAAACCCGAAAGTTATGTGAATGGACAAATCATCAACGTTGATGGAGGCTGCAGTGCAATCACCGGATAACCTCAATAGCCCTTGCCATTTAAGAGTTTTCGGTATCGAAGTCGCCTGTTTTTTAGGCTATTACGACCATGAGCAACTCGTGCCCCGCTCCATCATTGTGGATGTCGAGTTTGTTATTCAACTCAATCGTGATGAAGTCATGAGAGATGAGCTGCACAACACCTTAAACTACGAAAAAATTGCCAGTGAAGTAAAGCGGGTTTCCAACAGCCAGCGCTTTAAACTAGTCGAGACTTTATGTGCTCAACTGCTTTTTGCACTAGGCCAACTAAAAGGCGTGAGTGAACTCAAGGTTGCAGTGACAAAACCCAACCCGATTGAAAGCGTGCGTGGCGTTCGAATCGAAATGCAGAGCAAGGATTACTTGTGAGCACCTATGCACATCGTTAAACTAAAGATACACCCCTATGCAAACCGCTGAAAAAATAGCCTACGAACGAGTGAAGCTGCACAAACGCTTGTTGCGGCTTTCAGGCCAAGCCATCGTTGAGTTCGGCATGATTAATGCTGGCGATAAAGTGATGGTGTGTTTATCAGGTGGTAAAGATAGCTACGCCATGCTTGATCTTTTACTTACCCATAAAGAGCGAGCACCGTTTCACTTCGATATCATCGCTGTTAACCTAGATCAGAAGCAGCCCGGTTTTCCAGAAAACATCTTGCCCGATTACCTAAAGCGTTTGGGCGTTGATTTTCATATCGAGAATCAAGACACTTACTCGATTGTGAAGCGAGTGATCCCAGAAGGTAAAACCATGTGCTCACTATGCTCGCGTTTGCGGCGGGGCATTTTGTATCGGGTTGCCGATGAACTGGGTGCAAATAAAATTGCGCTTGGCCATCACAGAGACGATATCTTAGAAACGTTCTTTCTAAACTTGTTTTATGGTGGCAAACTCAAAGGCATGCCAGCAAAGCTTGTATCCGATGATGGCAAGCACATGGTCATTCGGCCATTAGCATTTGTTGAGGAGTGCGACTTAGAAGCTTATGCCGAATGGCGTGCATTCCCGATCATTCCATGTAACTTATGCGGTGGGCAAGAAAACTTAAAGCGCCAAGAAACCAAAATGCTGATGCGCGAATGGGAGAAAAAACACCCAGGTCGCGTTGCCAATATCTTCGCTGCATTATCGAGAGTAGTGCCATCGCATTTAATGGACTCAAGCAAGTTCGATTTCGCGGGCCTAAGCGTTGCCAACTTTAACGAGAAAGCGCCCGATGTCGATGGCGATATCGCATTCGACGTCAGCCCAGAATTCGAAGCAACAGATATAGCATCGAACAATCCAAGCGTCATTAACATTATCAACAGAGCAGCCATCACGCAGTGAGAATCACCCGACTCTTCAAAATCATTCGAACTGCCCGCAAATATGGGCTCGATGAGCTAGCGCTTAGTAGCGCCGCTGAGCAAGTACAAGCTCGCAATGGCGACAGCCGATTGGCACGCTGGGCCTTGGTACTAGTTCGTATGACTCGGTTTGGTACCACACCCAAAGAGCCACGTGGCGCTAGGGTGCGTATGGCGCTTGAGAGTCTAGGGCCAATCTTTGTGAAGTTCGGCCAAGTACTTTCCACTCGAAGAGATTTGCTCGCGCCTGATATTGCCGATGAACTGGCAAAGTTGCAAGACAGAGTACCGCCTTTTGATTCCGCCTTGGCAGTAGCCGAAATCGAAAAGGGTTTGGGTAAAAAAATCGAAGAAGTGTTCTCAGTTTTCGATCGAACACCGATTGCATCAGCATCCATTGCGCAGGTGCACTTTGCAACCCTTAAAGACGGCAAAGAAGTCGCCGTTAAAGTGGTGCGGCCTGGCATGAGTTTAGTGATCGATAGAGATATTGAGTTGTTACGTACCTTCGGGGCGTTAATGATCAAAGTGTCGCCAGATGCAAGACGCCTTCGTCCATTAGAAGTCATTGATGAGTTCGACATGTACCTACATGATGAGCTCGACTTAGTGCGTGAAGCTGCTAACGCTAGCCAATTGCGTCGAAACTTTCCTAACTCGAAGTTGCTCAACATCCCTGAGATGTATTGGGATTTTTGCGTCACCAACGTCTTAGTCATGGAACGTATGCACGGCATACCTATTGGCCGAATGGAAGAGCTACGTGCAGCGGAAATTGATTTGAAAAAACTCTCCCGCGACGGAGTGGAGATTTTCTTTACTCAGGTATTTCGCGACGGCTTTTTTCACGGCGATATGCACCCTGGCAACATTTTAGTGGGCTCGAAAGAAAACGGTGGCAAGCATTTCAATCAATACATTGCCCTCGATTTTGGTATTGTTGGCACGCTTTCAGAATTCGATAAAAACTACCTCGCTCAAAACTTCCTCGCTTTCTTTCGACGCGATTACCGCCGTGTTGCAGAGCTTCACGTCGAAAGCGGTTGGGTTCCCAAAACCACTCGCATCGAAGAATTAGAAGGCGCCGTACGAGCATGCTGCGAACCGTTTTTCGATAGGCCACTAAAGGAAATTTCTTTAGGCCTTGTGCTGATGCGCTTGTTTCAAGCCTCACGCCGCTTCAATGTTGAAATTCAGCCACAACTTGTGTTGCTCCAGAAAACGCTTCTCAATGTAGAGGGCTTAGGGCGCGAGCTCGATCCTGATCTTGATTTATGGGTAACTGCCAAACCATTGCTTGAGCGCTGGATGAATGAACAAATTGGCCCGCGCGGGTTCTTTGAGAAAATCAAACAAGAAGCGGTGCAGTGGGCCAAAATTATTCCTGAAATGCCTAGGCTCGCACACGCGGCAATGCGCCATCAGGCGGATACCACTGCGCAAGACCGAATTGCTGAAAGCATCATTTTGTTGCAACAAGAGCAACGCAGTACTCGGCGTTGGCTCAAAGTAGCTATCGTTGCCATCCTCGCGCTCATTGCGATCCAACTGATGGTGTTGTTTCAACCTGCGATTTAGCGTGAGTCGCTGACGTAGCGCTTTCCAAGCTTATCGAAATCTATTGCGTAGCCACGCAACTTCTTTACCGCATAGGCTTTTTGATCTGGCGTGGCTATTGCGTAAATTTGTACAATTGTTTCATCCGCAGCTTTTCCCGATTCAGTAATCAAGCGTGCATTTTTTTCATCCTTCGGTTCCCACATCGCCTTTAAATACTCACGCATTAGAGGCTCGGCTTGGTTGGCGTCTAATTTTCTGGTCTTTATGGAATCTAATAGCGCAATAAAATCTTGCTGACGTCTTATCCGCTCGTTGTACCAAGCAAGTTCGGCATCTGGAGACTCTGCCGCACGCTTAGCAATCAATTTGTATTGAGCTTCGGTTAGATCATCGAAGAAGAAGTCGCCGCGTTTTTCAATCCTTGTAGCTCTCGCCTTTTGCCGAGCGAGTAGCGCGTTGTTAGCGCCACCCTTTTCATTGGCTTTCACATAATCGTCGCGCATATCCGCATTGGTTTTTGCAAACCGTTTTTTCATATGCTCGATTTGCCCTGGGGTTAATGTCAGTACCAGCTCTGTGAATGGGCGGCTTACCTTGTTGGCAACGGGCACCCATGCCCCCAAACTTATTAATCGCCATTTTTGAATATCAGCAACCGAAATTGGCTCGTTCGCTTTAACTTTATCGGTGATTTGGTTGATAAAGTTTGAGTATTCCTTGAGCTGGGTTTTACGATGCCAATCAAAAATATCTTCGAGCTGTTTCTCAACAACGTCCTGTTGTGTCGAATTCAAATCAAAGTAACGGTTTATCTGATATTTCGCCAAAGGTGGCACCGCGTCATAGCCAAGAAGCACAGTCGAACAGCCTGTTGCCACGAAGCAACTCATGATGAGCGGTAGCCAAGGGCGCAATACCCCTGTGTTAAGATTTCCGACAATGCTCAAGTAACTCTTGTAAACTATTGAAATATAACGGTTTTTTATGAACATCGTCGTCCTCGCAGCTGGCATGGGCAAGCGCATGAAGTCTGACTTACCCAAGGTGTTACACACTATCGCGGGTAAGCCTCTACTCGCGCATGTGCTTGATTGCGCTCGCAGTCTATCTCCTAAACGCTTAATAGTCATATATGGCCATGGTGGTGAGCAGGTTCAAGAGCAAATGGCTAATAAAGATTTGCACTGGGCCAAACAAGAGCCACAGCTCGGTACCGGCCATGCGGTGCAACAAGCCGTTCCTCAGCTCGACGATTCAGTGCCAACTCTCATTTTGTCAGGCGACGTACCGCTCATCAAAAAAGCTTCCCTTGATAAACTTTTAGAAGCAGCTGGTACCGACAAGTTAGGTGTGCTGACCGTGAACTTACCCAACCCACACGGTTACGGGCGCATGGTAAGAAAAAACGGCAAGATCGTCTCCATCGTTGAAGAAAAAGACGCCGATGCGCAAATTAAGCAAATTAACGAAATTAACACTGGCATTTTGGTTTGCCCAACCGCAGCGCTCAAGCGATGGTTAAGTGGTTTATCAAACAACAACGCCCAAAAAGAGTACTACCTAACCGATATTGTTGCCAAGGCGGTAGCTGATGGGGTGGAAGTCACATCGGCTCAACCCCAGTTCACCTGGGAATCCGACGGCATTAATAGCAAAGTGCAGCTCGCACAATTAGAGCGCACCTTTCAAGAAGCACTGGCACTCGATTTAATGGATGCTGGCGTTCAAATCATAGACCCAAAGCGCATCGACATACGCGGCTCCCTGAGCTGCGGCCGTGACGTGTTTATCGATATCAATGCTGTATTTGAAGGCAAAGTTCACTTGGCCGATGGCGTGCATATTGGCCCGAATGTCGTGATTAAAAACGCCTCGATTGCTAAAGGTGCAACGATTGCAGCCTTCACACACATCGAAGGCGCAGAAGTAGGCCAACACGCGAAAATCGGGCCGTTTGCTCGTTTACGCCCCGGCACAGTTCTAGGTGAACATACGCACGTTGGTAACTTCGTCGAGCTCAAAAACACTCAGATGGATGCGGACTCGAAAGCAAACCATTTGGCCTATGTTGGCGATGCCGTGGTTGGCAAAAGAGTCAACATTGGTGCCGGCACCATTACTTGCAATTATGACGGTGCAAACAAATTCACGACAACTATCGAAGACGATGCCTTTATCGGCAGCGACTCACAGTTAGTTGCCCCCGTCACTGTCGGCAAAGGTGCAACCCTAGGGGCGGGCACAACGCTTAGCAAAAACGCCCCAGCCGGCAAGTTGACCACCTCGCGTGTAAAACAGACGACTCACGAAACATGGGTACGCCCAGTCAAGAAAGTTAAAGCCGCTTAAGGCTTTTTGGAGAAAATAGTATGTGTGGAATTGTCGGCGCTGTAGCGCAAAGAAATGTAGTGCCCATCTTGATCGAAGGCTTACGCAAGCTTGAGTATCGTGGCTATGATTCTGCGGGTATTGCCCTCATCAACGGCTCGATGGAGCGGGTTCGCGCCGTCGGCAGGGTTGCAGATCTGCAAGCCAAAGCTGAAGAGGTAAAAGCCGATGCCCCAACGGGTATTGCACACACACGCTGGGCAACTCACGGAGCTGTTAATGAAACCAACTCTCACCCCCATATGTCTGATAAAGATGGGCTTGAAGTTTCAGTCGTGCACAACGGCATTATCGAAAACCATGAAGTGCTCAGAGCCGAACTAAAAGCCAAGGGTTACGAATTCCATTCGCAAACCGACACTGAAGTTATTGCACATTTGCTGCACTCTCATATCGCAAGCGGCTTGAGCTTGCTCAAAGGTGTGCAAAAAACGGTCTCCCAACTGGTCGGTGCGTATGCCATTGCTGCCATCTGCATGAAAGAGCCTCATAAAGTTGTGGGCTCACGTCGCGGCTCACCATTGTTACTCGGTATCGGCAATAAAGGTACTGGCCATGGTGAGAACTTTTTAGCATCAGATACTTCGGCCTTGTTGCAAGTCACAAAATACGTCGCGTACCTTGAAGAAGGCGACGTTGTTGAAATTCGTGTCGACGGCTATTCTGTGTTTGACGCTGACGGTATCAAAGCAGATCGCGTCATTGTTGAAAGCCAGCTTACCGCCGATTCGATTGAGTTGGGCAAGTACGATCACTACATGCAAAAAGAAATTTTTGAGCAACCTGGCGCCATTGCTAACACGCTCGAAATGCTCTCCGGAGCATCGGCTCTATCGGCCGGATTATTTGGTGCTGAAGCAGAAGAAATTTTTGGTCGCTGCAAGCAAGTTTTGATTCTGGCATGCGGCACGAGTTATCACTCTGGCATGGTGGCGAAGTATTGGCTAGAGAGCGTTGCCAAGCTACCAACCTCAGTTGAAATCGCCAGCGAATACCGCTATCGCGAATCGGTTGCGTTGAAAGACACTCTGCTAATTACCATTTCGCAATCGGGCGAAACCGCCGATACGATGGCCGCATTAATGCATGCCAAATCAATGGGCATGACTGACACTCTCACCATTTGCAACGTGCCTGAATCGGCCTTGATTCGTAACTCGAAACTACGCTTCTTGACCCGTGCAGGGCCTGAGATCGGCGTTGCTTCGACCAAGGCATTTACAACCCAGCTTGCAGCCTTGTTCGTTTTGACTCTTGCAATGGCCAAGCAGCGCGGCTTCTTATCAGCTGCACTAGAGCAAGAACTCATTACCCAATTACGCCATTTGCCCGCAGCCATCGCTCGCGTGCTGGAGTGCGAACCTTATGTTCGTCACTGGGCGGGGCGCTTTGCACACAAAAACCATGCACTGTTCTTAGGCCGTGGTGTGCACTTCCCTATCGCCATGGAAGGTGCTCTCAAACTAAAAGAAATCACCTACATTCACGCAGAAGCTTATGCAGCAGGTGAACTCAAACACGGCCCATTAGCCTTGGTTGATTCACAAATGCCAGTAGTTATCGTGGCGCCAAATGACGCACTTATCGAGAAGCTAAAAAGCAACTTACAAGAAGTGCGAGTACGCGGTGGTGAGCTATTTGTATTCGCCGATAAAGACACGCATATCGAACCCGCTGATGGCATCAACATCATCAACCTCGACGACCATGCAGGCCTGTTGTCGCCAATTCTTCACGTTATTCCCTTGCAGTTGCTGTCGTATCACACAGCCCTAGCAAAAGGGACTGATGTGGACAAGCCCCGTAACCTAGCCAAATCAGTTACGGTCGAATGACCGTAACTGGCTTGGCTAGCTACGGGGCTTGCGGTGAAGGCTAACTTCGTGCAACGAAGTTATGCCGAAACCACAAACCTTTAGAGACTGACTGCGCTAGCTGCGTGGTTTACAGTGAAGGGTAATGTTGCGAAGCAACGCTTATTTCACACCCAGCACTTTTTGCGCCCACTGGGGCAAAGGGTGACTCAAAACGGGGCCTCCTTGATCGGCATCTTGCGCGTCAAACAAATAAGAGGCCGTTGCTAATCGGACAGCTTTGGTCAAATTGTCCAAGGTACGAGGGTAGCGAGCCAAGACGCGCTCAGATGGCACGGCATGGCCGCCCTCCTTTACTCGTTGCGCGACACGTGTGATCAGACGCTGTGGGTCATCCAGCGCCACTATGTACAAGGCCACCACAAAACCATGACCAAGAGCATTTTGGATCAGCGTCAACTTGGACTCATGTGAGAAAACGGTTTCACTGACAAACGACTCGCCCTGCCCAAGTTTGTCGGCTCGGGTCTGGTCGGCCCACGCGCGGGCGGCTTCGGAACGGGCCTCGGGGTCTAAGATATGTTGCAGATGGGCTCGTTCAATCGACCTTAAATTTGCGCTTGCGCTTGCACAATGCTCCGAACGCGTTCGGCTAAAGATCCACTAAGTTGCGCAGCTATAAGGCGCTGAGTGAGTCCATTTAAGGCCTCAGCGCGCTCTCCATCACGCATGGCTACCTCATAGCGAGCAATGGCGGCTTGCGCCTCTTGAACAGTTAGACCGGAATGCTCGACCACCTGACCCAATGTAGCCCAGTACTCAATTTGGCCGGCCACAGATCGGCGCATTGGCTGTGCAGCCTGACGTGCCTGCGAAACCAGGCTACTGGAAAGTTTGACGGATGAAAACCCAGCTACAGCAGACATATAAAACTCCTGATTGCGCCATTTTGCGCCACTTTGAAATCAAACGCAAGACTCCCTCAACTACCGCACTTGTAACCGTACCCTATCGAGAAGCTAAGGAGCAACTTACAAGAAGTTCGAGCACGTTGTGGCGAGCTATTTATATTTGCCGATAAAAACACGCATATTGAACCTGGTGCTGGCATTAACATCATCAATCTCGATGAACATGCAGGCTTGTTATCGCCGATTCTTCACGTTATTCCCTTGCAGTTGCTGTCGTATCACACAGCCCTAGAGAAGGGAAGGGGCTCGCGCTGTACGGTTTGACCGCGCCATCGCTATACTCGCAGCAGCCGTTACGATTCCGAAATGGTTATGCGAAAAAATGAGTTTTTAAGCTAACTCTTTGGCAGCTTCAGCCATCACTTTATCAGCAGTAACGAGTTCGGCAATACCTGCTAAACGAACGATGGCTAGGTGCGTAGCATCAAGCGATCGAAGTGGGGAAATAATTTTTTCGAGCAACGCAAGTGCTTTGCCATAAAGTGCGTTTTCTAATCGAAGCATCTCGTAGTAGCCAGCAGCAATGCGGTCTTGAAATGCAGCCGTGGCCATTAGCCTGTAGGACGCATCAAAATCGCCTAGGCGTTCACGGCGACGCATGGCGCAAGCCACTCTAACGTTGATAAGCTACTCAATACCAAGCAGCTTTTAGTACCGTCAAAACGCGAGGCTAAAAAATTCTCGACCTAATCCGAGTTTTCTCCGCCACGTAGCATTTCAGGAGTGCACTAGTGTCGACGTAAAGTTTAATCTCGGCCATCACGATCTTGCCTAACGATAACCTCTGAACCAACTTTAACTTTAGGCATTCGGTCATGCAGCCATTTCAACGAACCGGACAGCGGTGGTTGCACATCGGCAACCACGTCAAGGGGAACTACCCTAGCAAACGGTTTGCCGTGGTTTGTCAATATGACTTCACCCGACTCTGATAGCGCATCTATCAGCGAAGTGCTACTTGCACGAATTTCCCGCATACCCAATGTTTTTATAAGAACGCTGCATTAATACCAACGACCAACGAATTGCGACACATATTAAATTTTGCGTCACAAAATCCTCTATGGTAGTTGCGTGCCCTTGATATTAAAAACAAGCAGTCTTACGCCCACGGCGGCGGGTTAGCGCGTTTACTTCGCTATTGCGCCAGACCGCCGTTTGCGAGCCACAATGAAGGCACGGAGGTCTTTTACCGTTAGTACCATGCCGTTCCGTAAAGACGATCTCCATACCTTGGCGCGTAATTGCCGATTTTAATGTTTGCTCTATTCAAGGTTGGGTCACTTTTACAGCTAGCCTTCAAAGACCTTGTTCATTCAAACGAAAAGCAAAGTCGCGAGCGATCGAAGTTTCATGACGAAGCCAGAAATCAATTTGTTCTTCGCTGAAATCATTATCGATTTGCACAACGCTGATGCTCGAAGAGAATATTCACACAATAATCGAGGCCAAGGTCTGCCAGCGTGCCTAACTGCCAATGCATGCCACATCCGTCATAAAAGACGAGCGACCGATTCAAGTTCAATTGCGATCTTTGACTCTGACTTCTACCAATCTAGATAATTCTCGCAAGTTTAGCTAACTTGCGCCTATGGCGAAGGCAAAGAGCTAACTCATATTCAGTCAAGGATAAACATCATTATTTGACCCGTACATCCTTAAGCAGTGTGAATTAGTCTTTAGGCTAGTTCAACGTAAGCGTCCGGCCAACACATCTTGTCAAGTAAGAATCGTAAGTTACGTCGTAGTCTGTTGCTGCCAGCAATGCGGCAACAATTCGTCGATTCTGCTGTTGAGCTG
>JAYWIG010000165.1:0-12170 GCA_043789035.1 Betaproteobacteria bacterium | reverse complement strand
CACTTTTTACTGCCCCATTTTTATTCATGCTCATCTCCCTTTCGCTCTTCCATCGCAGCCTCAATGAGCGTGTGTTCTCTTTCCAGCTCAATGCGCAGCTGTTCTTCGCTGGGTAAATATTGCAAATATTGGGAAGCAAAAATCTGCTGGCTTTCGTTAAGCACTGAATATTTGGCAACAGCCTCGCCCTTGTCGGCGCACAGAATTAGTCCGATGGTGGGGTTGTCGCCAGGCACTTTGAAACGGTCTTCAAACAGGCGCACATAGCCGTCCATTTGCCCCACGTCGCGGTGGTTTAGTTTGCCGATTTTTAAATCGATCAATAAAAAACATTTGAGCATGTAGTTATAAAACACGAGGTCGATGTAAAAGTCTTCATCATCAAAGCGAAGGTGCTTTTGGCGTGCTACAAAAGAGAACCCTTTGCCTAGCTCTAACAAGAAGGCTTGCAGGTTGTCCACAATGGCTTGTTCTAATGTACTTTCATGTAGGTTGGCTGTGTCTGGTAAGCCAAGAAATTCCAATACATAGGGGCTCTTAATCAGGCTTTGCGGCGTTTTTACTTCGCCGACTAAGCGCTCCCTTGTAGGTGCTGCAAAACCCTGCTCGCCGCGGTTGGCAAGAATGCGCTGGTAGTAAGCCGATTGTATTTGGCGTTCCAACTGGGCTTTGCTCCAGCCGCAGTCAATCGCTTCTTGCTCATAAAATTGGCGGGCGTGTTCGTCTTGCACGCGCATCAAGGCGCGGTAGTGAGACCAAGTCAGTTGGGGTGAAAAAACTGGCGCCAATTCCAATTCTCTACCCGCTGGGGAGAGTTTTTCGGGCGAGGTCGTTTGTGCGTATAATCCTTTTCCGACGGGGAGAGAATTGCATGTCGGTCTGGAAAGGTCTGATAAAAAAGGCGAAAATTCCATAAGGTCTGTGCTGAAAACCCTTTTCCGTAAGCGACTGTCAGGCGCGTTGAAAGTGCCTTGATAATACCTTTGCCGTATTCTGCTCGCTCTTGCCCACCTTGCAGCGCCTGCACAATTTCGCGGCCAATTAACCAGTAAGCAATGACCATGTTGGAATTGACGGCACGAAGAACATTACCGCGTGCTTGTTCCAAGATAGTTGCAACACGACTAAATAAAAGCTCGTCGGGGGCTGCGCTTTTTGTTTGTATTTCACTCATCCAAGCATTGCCTTTAATTCAAGCAACTCGCGCACAATACCGCTTTGCACCTTGGCCAGTTCCGCCGTATCCACATCGCCTATTTCGGCCTGAATTAGGCGATCTAAAATCACGCTTGGCGCGTCGTAATGCACTTCCTCGAACACATCAGTTTTGTAGCGCGATAGCGAAAGATCGTAGGCGTTTTTCTCATCTGCGATCTCGGTGCGTGGAACCATGAAGCACTTCGCTGTGCGGTCGCTTTCTGTGTCTAAACTGGCCGCATTACGAGCATGGTACTTGGCAATGATGTCTTGCAAATCACCGTTGCCTTCTTGCTTGCTGCGTTTATCATCCAGCGAATAGCCATCGGCGGCCATTTCATAAAACCACACCTGTTCGGTTGCGGGTTTATCGACCTTATCTTTGGGGCCCCAAACTTTGGTAAACAACAAAATCGCGGTGCTGACCCCCGCATAAGGTTTGAACACGCCGCTGGGCAAAGTGATAACCGCTTTCAAGTCGCAGCGCTCGATTAACAGCTTACGCAAATCGCGAAAAGCACCGCCTGAACCAAACAGCACACCTTGCGGAACGATGACGCAGGCGGTGCCGCCTTTTTTGAGTAGGCGGTAGATGTTTTCAACAAAGAGTAGCTCGGTCTTGGTGGTGCCTAGTTGCAGGTTTTCGTTGATGTCGCCCTTGTCAATGCTGCCGGTAAAGGGCGGGTTGGCCAGCACGATGTCGTATTCAGATTCCTCAACAAAACTCTTGCTCAGAGTGTCTTTGTAGTCGATGTGGGGCTCGTCAATGCCGTGCATCATTAGGTTCATCAGGCCAAGGCGCACCATGGTGGCGTCAATATCGTAGCCCCAGAGTGAACTGGAGAGAAAAGCTTGGGCTTTTTCGGTGAGCGCGGCGGCCAGCGAGGTACGCACAAAGCCGTCTTCATCGGGCGTAAGGTCTTTTGTACCTGCCTTGATTGCGAGTTGTGTGACGACATACTGATAGGCACCCAGTAAAAAACCACCAGAGCCACAAGCTGGGTCGGCGATCTTGTGCCCTAACTGCGGTTGCACCAAATCGGCCATTAACTTGATGATGTGGCGTGGCGTGCGAAACTGCCCGTTTTTACCAGCGGTGGCAATCTCTGACAAGAGCATTTCATAGACATCACCTTGGATGTCCTGAAAGGCTTGGCCATTCACGCGCGAATCGCGTTCCATCACCTCGAATATTTCATCGATGGTTTTTACGGCCTCTACCAACAGGGCTGGCTTCGGGATAATGAATACGGCGTTCTTCATATGGTGGGTGAAGTTGGATTTGCCACCGTTCAAGTCTTTCAGGAAAGGGAATACTTTGCCTTGCACGTGCTGCAGCATCTCATCGGCCTGCATGTGCTTGAACTCGCTCCAGCGCAGGGTGCGTTTTTCGATTTCGTACATTGTGCTATCGGCAAGTTTTTTATCGGTTTCAACTTGGGTATCGCCCTCGCGGGCTTTGGCCCGATATTCCGGGGGTATCCATCTTCCTTCGAATTTGGAGGTGTACTTTTCATTGGTGAACTCAGCGTCCGCCTGTTTCTTCTGGTCGAGCTCATCCAGCCGCTTCATGAATAGCAGGTAGGTGATTTGCTCGATGGCGGTAAGCGGGTTACTGATGCCACCGCTCCAGAATTTATTCCAGAGCTGATCGATCTTACTTTTGAGTTCGGGATTGTTTTGCAGCATGAGCTGAGTTCCTTGGTTTTATGGTGCGCTGCTGTGCTGCTGTTCTGATTTAAGCGGCAAGCTGCTCGGTAAGCTGCAATATTTCATTGATCTCGGCTGGGCTGAATACGCCACGGATACCCTGCGGGTGAATGACTGTAAAAGGCGTGTTGATGAGGTCTCGTTTTTCTATTTTTTCACGCTCAACGATGAAATTTTTTAGCAAGGCGAGAAACTCTAGCTGGCGGCTATTAAGGGTGGTGTGCGCACGGATAAATCGCTCAAAAGCTGCGCTGACGGTATCGGGAAAGCTTTGCAATACTTCGATGCCAAGAATGTGACGGATGAACTGGATGAAATGTGCTTTACGGTTTTTGTACACTTGGCGCAGCAATGCTTCAGTAATGTGCGGGTGCTCTGCATGCAATAGTTTGGCAAGCTCGTTGGCCTCAACAGCGTCCACAGTTTCACCGTTTTTGGTCTTTTGCAATACCGGGTTGTGCTCTGTCATTTCGACTATCAGCACTTCGACCATTTCTCGATAACGGCTAATGCTAACTGCTTCGTGCTGGGAACCGAATTCCACCCGCTCCTTCTTGTGTAATTCGTCAGCCAGATCAAGATGCACTTGCTTGCGAACGGTGCTTTGTTCGCGAAACTTCATCAGCGGGCCGAGTTTGCCAACCAAGTCGTCGAACGCGTCTTCGTCGGCCTGGGCCCAGTAGTGGCTGGTTTGCGAGGCGCGAATGAGTGCCTCTTCTTTCTTCACGAAGTTGACCGAGAGCGGGAGTTCGCTGATCTGTTCGACGATGCCTTCCTTGATCGTTTCGGCTTGTTCTTTGTCTTCCTTATCTTCGTTGTCTTTGTTAAGCAAGACGAAGGAATATTCCAGCAGATCGCGCTCGAAGCGCAGCGCTTTGAAATCCGCTTCATAGACGGTACGAAACAGCGGCTTGATTTCGGCGCGAAGGAACTCAAGTTTCAAATGCGTAACGCTGACCCAAAAATTTTCTTCCTCAAGTTGCGCTAATGCTGCGGCCGCTTCCCTGATAACCACCGATTCCTTTGGCAGCGCTGTAATCTGCAAGCGTAGCTTGGCGATTTCGCGTGCTGCGATATCGGCATAACCGCTGTCGCTTGCCTTCTCGATTTTATCCAAGCGCAGGCCAACAAGCCTTACCGGCAAGGGCAATTGAGGCTCGAGTTCTTTACCCTTGGGGTTCAGCTTGAAATATTCGAAGTTGTCCCAGCAATCGATTATCAGGAATACGTCCTTATCAGTACACCATGGCTTGGGTTTGCTGGTTTCCAGCAAGCGAGTACCGCGCCCGACCATTTGCCAGAACTTAGTGTAAGAATAGACGGGCTTTGCGAATACTAAGTTAACGATTTCGCGCACGTCGATACCGGTATCAAGCATGTCCACACTGATGGCAACACGCGGCATGTCGTTGTTGGTGAATTGATCCAACAAACCACCTTTGCCGTAAACCCGTGGATCGTCGGAAACCAGCACCTTGGCCAATTCGCCTTTATATTGCGGGTAGAGTTTGTCGAAAATTTCTTCAATGCGTCGCGCGTGCGCCTTGGTCGCGTAGAAAAAAATCGTCTTGCCGGGCAGCACACCGTTGGCGTCTTTAATGGACTCTTCCATGAACTCGCGAACGATCAGGGTGTTGGTGCCTTTATTGATTACCTGCTTTTCGAGCTGAGACCCTTCAAAGTTGATTTCTTCAACTTCTTTACCTTGCAGGATGAGTTGCTTTTGGTCGTCCAATGAAATGGTGCGTTTACTAATGCCTTTCATCTGGAACTTGGTCTGGATTTTCATGACCTGAAAATTGCAGAGGTATGGCGGCACGTTGTTCACAGCCTCTTCATAGGTGTACGCAAAGGTCGGCAGGCCATCTTCGCAATGGAAAAGGCGGAAGGTGTTGTGATCGATGATGTTGGTCGGCGTTGCGGTAAAACCCAGTGTGATAGTTTTGAAATAGTCGAGCACTTCGCCGTAGGTGTTGTAGATGGAGCGGTGGCTTTCATCGACCACAATGAAATCAAAGAAATGTGGTGAGAGATTTTGGGCCTGATCGCGAATAATATTGAGCATCGTCGGATAGGTAGCAATGTAGATGCGACGGTCTTTAGCAAAAACTTTTTCGCCAACATTGGGCCAACGCGGCTCGTTGGGCAGGTGCTCTTTGAAGGCGGCCAGCGCTTGCTCGCGCAGCGCGATACGATCAACAAGGAACAGGATTTTTTCAGCATGGCCAGCGCGCATTAGTGCATCCGTCATGGCAATACAGGTGCGGGTTTTCCCAGTGCCTGTTGCCATCACTAAAAGAAAATCACGCTTCTGTTGTTCGATGCCTTCCAGTACCGCGCGGATAGCCCTAATTTGGTAATCACGGCCAGCGATAGAGGTGTTGATGAACTCTTGTGTGAGGGGTTTGCGATTGCGGCGAATATAAGCGAAACGCTCTAGATCATCTCTCGTTGGGAAGCCAACAACTTTGCGCGGTGGGTAGTTTCCTAAATCCCAAAAATGTGTTTCCAGTCCATTAGTGTAAAAACAAAATGGCAGCTCGCCGCCGAGTTGGTTCTGGATGTTGAAACAATATTGTTTAGCCTGCTCTCGGCCGATAGCAGCGTCTTTACTGGTTTTTTTGGCTTCAACAACGGCAAGCGGTTTGCCGTCTTTGCCAAGCAAAACGTAGTCACTGAACTGCTGACCTTCATAGGGGGTGCGGGGTTCGGAAACACCTGGTCGCAACGGCGTCAGAATGTCGAATTCTTCTACAACCTGCGTAGGGTCTTTGATATTCCAGCCCGATTGCGCAAGTTGCTGGTCAATAAGCTCTGAGCGGGTTTGCGCCTCGGTTTTGCTCATCATTTACCCGCTACTGGCGCAGTTGTGGCCCACGGTTCTGTATTCATGGTGCTTCGCCCATGCAGGGGCCTTTATAGTCGTCTCTAATTGCCGAAAGTCTAACAGAATGACTTAACTCGAGCCATGAAAACCGCAAGATGTGTGCAATATGCTTGGTGCCGCCAAACTGCTCGAGAATCTCACTATGTATACTCGAATGGTATGTCCAAATTATCCGACCATATTCAATTGCTGCCTCAAGCAGCAGTAGTACAGCTCGATATGCTCGGTAATAGTTTGGCTAGCGCACGAAAAAGGCCTAAGGAATCCCTTCGAGCTTGGGCTGCGCGAGTTGATTTTGTTCAGATAAAAACTGGGCATGGACAGCCAGTACAACAAGTCGGCCTTTGCAAGTTTGTTGCGGGAGAAGGTATCGACGGCGACGCTGCTCGATCATCGTATTCACCTCGGCAAGTTCTCATTGTGCGCAAAGAAGACCTTGCTGAGTTCGGTTTACCGATAGGTTATTTAAAAGAAAATCTCGTTATTTCAGGCCTGAGTCGAGATGAGTTTCAACCCGGGAAGATGCTGCGCTTTGAAGGCGGTTCGAGTATTCATCTAGTTTTCTATTGTGAGCCATGCAAAGGCATTGCTGAGCGGGTAAAAAATCTGAAGTCGATTGTTGGGCGACGAGGTATATTGTGTGTTGTCACGAAGTCGGGGAATATTTTTACCGGCGCGCATTGCATGAGCGAGTCTAGTGAGCTCGAAGCGATGTCCGCAAGCGCTGGTGAACGCGTTATGCAAGTGGTGAGCCGTATTCCTTCGGGTAGGGTGCTCGACTATGCAACTCTTCTGACTGCAGCGGGTTTACAGCGCGCGTATTTCCGGGTTATTCCAGCTTATTTAAAGACGGCTCGGGCTAACGGGTTGCCAGCGCATCGTGTGGTGACTAGCCGTTTTGAAGTGCCGAGCTTTATGCTCGATCTAGTCAACGAATTGGTTGACGAGCTTGGTGTCAAAAACCTTGGCGACGCTTCTTTGTTGCCGCATTACTTATTGAAGTTCTTATGGCAACCAAAAGCATTAGAAATCTTAGTGCCCAACCCACTGCTCACTTCGCCGCCATAGCTCTGCCGCTAGTTCTTTGTCTTGCCCTAATTTGCTTGGCGTTTTAACCTTGCATTTATCGTAGTACAAACCAGTTTCGTTGGCGACTTCGGCCGACGTTGCACAATACAGCGAAGTCTTTGCACCGTCTTTAGTCGTCAGCATATTGTGCTTGACTAATACGCTCAGCGGCCAGGGTATGGCACGCCAAATATCCGACGCGACCACGCCGGGGTGTAGTGAGTAGGTGGAAACGTTGGTGCCACGTAATCGTCGCGAGAGTTCGGCACTAAACAGAACATTTGCTAACTTGGAGTTCGAGTACTCCTTTAAACCTAAGAGGCTTTTCGTTGGCTTTTGACAAGCGTCCCAATCGATGCCGCTGGTTCGAATATGAGCGCGGCTCGCGACTGTAACAATTCGTGCCGGTGCGCTTGTAATTAGTCGATCAAGCAAGAGTTTCGTGAATAGAAAATGCCCAACGTGATTTACACCGAAGGCTAGCTCGAACCCTGATTTTGTGAAGCCTCGTTGCCCGGCTAAACCGGCGTTGTTCAGGAGAAGATGGAGTGGCAAGTTTCTTGCTAGAAATTCAGCGGCGCAGTCTCGGATAGATTTGAAATCGCCTAAATCCAGCACCAAAGATTCGACATCATTAGTGCCACTTTCGGATTGAATCGCTTTTACGGCTTCTAGGCCATTGCTGCTTGAACGGCAGGCTATGAATACGTGGTAGCCAGCCTTAGCAAGTTCGCGTGCAGTTACAAGGCCAATGCCGGTATTGGCGCCTGTGACTAAGGCTACTGGCTTTGCGCTGACATCGTTTGGTTTGGAGATCATTCTTGCTGCCCATCTTCGTTAATGCCTTGAGGCCAAGCTTACCAGAAGTACTTTTACAGTTCTACGCTTAGTTGATGATGAGTTTATAAATCGAGAATTTACGCTTTCACAAGATCGCAAATGGCCAAAATTAGTAAACTAATTCCTTATAAAAACTCCTGTTTTTACGAAGTAAAATAAATAAAAATTCAGTATTTAGCTGATATTTTTCGTTATGCTTGAGCGACTAAATTTTGAGGTTTTTATGGAAACGATTGCTCCCCTTTGGCTTTGGATCACTTTCGTAGTGATCGTCTTATCTTCGTTACTAATCGATTTCGTTGTTCTCAATAAGCAGGGCGCGCATGTTATCGGCGTTAAAGAAGCTCTGAACTGGTCGCTGATCTGGATTGCGCTGAGCTTTCTATTCAACGGCTTACTTTGGTGGGCAGTGAAAGACTCTACTGGTTCAACAGAACTTGCGAACACGAAATCGCTAGAGTTTTTAACGGGCTATCTCATTGAGAAATCTCTCGCGGTAGACAACATCTTTGTCTTTCTCATGATCTTTACCTACTTCGCTGTACCCCTAGAGTTTCAGAAGCGAGTGCTGATGATTGGTATTGTTGGTGCCATTGTGTTGCGGACGATCATGATCTTAGTGGGTGGTTGGTTATTGGCCGAGTTCCACTGGATTCTTTATGTGTTTGGGGCGTTCCTTATTCTCACGGGTATCAAAATGTGGTGGGCTGCTGGAAAAGAGCCAGACTTGAACAACAATCCAGCTTTGAAGTTGCTCAGAAAGCTATTGCCAGTCAGCAAAAATTACGATGGCGAGAAGTTTTGGACGATCGAGAATGGGAAGAAAATTGCGACGCCATTGTTCATGGTGATTTGCTTGATTGCGATTACCGACATTATCTTTGCAGTTGATTCGATACCGGCAATTTTTGCTATCACCAGCGACCCGTTTATAGTTCTTACCTGTAACGTTTTCGCAATTCTTGGTTTGCGAGCGATGTATTTCCTATTGGCGTCGGTTGCGAGTAAGTTCCATTTACTTAACTACGGATTGGCCGTGATCTTGGTATTCATTGGTGTAAAAATGTGCCTGATCGACATCTATAAGATTCCAGTTTTGGTTTCACTAGGGGTGGTCGTCGGAATATTAGCGATCACTATGGTTTTGAGCCTAAGAACATCAAAGCCTGAACCCAAGGTTTAAGCACTTTTTTCATCGCGAGAGGGTAGGGGTAGCAGCAATTGTTTTACTAACGGATGCTGCACCTTTTTTTCAGTACCAATTGCGAAGAAATGCTCTGTGACTTCATCGGCTTCGCCTAGTCGAATGACGTCATAGCGATTGTGCAGATCATCTTCTATCCATTGTGCAGCGGGGAAAACGCCCATGCTGCTCGCACCGAATGTTTTGAGTAATGCGCTGTCTTCAATTTCAGCGGCGATTCGTGGGCGAACACCGTGCCGCTCGAACCAATGGTCTAAGCGAACACGCATAGCGGTGTGCGTGGTCGGTAGTAGTACGGGTACGTCACTCAGGCTTTGGGGAAAACGCTTTTTCGCGGCTTTGACAAGCGATGCCGTGCCGTACCACGCGATGGCACAAGAACCCAGTGGGTGGCTATAGAGCTTAATGTTGGGGTTTGCAGCGGCAGGTCTATCGGAAAGTACCACGTCGAGTTGATGCAACGCCAGGTCTCCGAGTAGTTCGTCAAACTCACCTTCATGGCAAAGCAAGCGAAGGTTTGGTTCCGCAATGATGGGTTGTAAGAGTCGATGCACGACCAGTTTCGGCAAACCGTCTGAGATACCGACTGCTAATCGAACCGTAGGCGCACTCATGGCGTCTTTCACTTTTGATGGCAAATCGATGCCGAGTTGAAAGATCTGGTCAGCCTGGCGCATCGCCGCTATGCCGGCTTCCGTAAGCACCAAACCTCGACCTGCAGGCTTTAAAAGTGCATAGCCGAGGGAGCGCTCTAGTTCGTGCACCTGAGCGCTAACGGTTTGCACTGCCATGTTGAGCTTGGTAGCAGCGCGCGAAATACCCCCTTCTTTTGCGACGACCCAAAAGTAATACAAATGCTTATAGTTAAATGCTGTGCTCATAGTGAGTACCTAAGGCCTAACCCCAGGCGCCTCAATCACCATGCCATTGGCTCGATTCACGAGATAAAGCTCAATTTCGATTAACTCTTTCGAGCCATAGGCAAAGCCTTCAGCTCTAACGCCGCTCATGCAATTTCGTAGCCGCCGTTGCAGAGAGCCAAGGCCCTGCCATTCGAGGCGGTAAATTGGGTACCCGTTGGGATGTGCCTCAGGAATTGGGGCGCTACCTAGGCGTTGGCCGGCGAGTTGATCATGGCATTGCGCGCAAGATAAGTTCAATTGCCCTAAGGGTTGTGTATAGAGTTTTTTGCCGTTATCGAAATGCGGTTTTAGTTTTGTATCAGTTGACGCGACGAAGGGAAGGCCACGTGATTGATGTGCGACATATGCTTCTAGCGAAAGCAAAGGCTGGCTTTCAAAGGCAATGGGAAATGCTTTTTGTTGCTCGGTTCTACAGGCAAGAATTTGTTTGGAAAGATTCGTCGGCAATGATGTTTTTGCATCGAACTTGGGGTACTTTGTAGCTACCCCCCGCATGCTGCTAGACGCTGCGTTATGGCAACTAGCGCATGATTTCGAATCTGCGCCTTCTGGCTTATTCCATAATGCCTCGCCTTGCTTGACCCATAACATGCCAGGGTTTTGCGTATCGTCTTTTTGCATCGCTTGGGTAGCAGGGCTCATAAACTCGGTACCGGAGCGCCGAGTATCTTTTGCTTGTTGAGCGTTTGTATTGAAAGAAATTGCAAGCAGCGCAACGAGCAAAAATTTAAAAGAAATCACGGCAATTAGCTCACCGTCAGAGAAATACTCTCCGATTGATTAAAGCCGTTGTCGCCTACCCAAGTAAAAATCAATTTGCCACTGGTACTGGCTTTATAGTGAAACGAGAGGTAGGGGTTTGCTGCGATGGCTGCGTATAGGTTGGCGCTAAACACGGTCGATTTCTTGTCACCAACTTCGAACGAGCAAGTGAAAGTGCGAATAAGATCGGTGGGCAAAATTTGACCGTCTGCACCGGGGCGCAAGCCGGTTTCCATCGGGTGCGCAATGAGCGCCTTAATAAGAATCACTTCGCCTACACGGGCAGTTTTGGGCATATTGATGAGTGCGCTAGCCATGATTAATCCATCTCAACGCAGGAGGCTAAAGTGACAATCACTTCGACTGTTTTTGAGCAGTAGCTTCCATCACTCATTTTCGCGATGGCAACTAATCTTTGCGTGGTAGCCAGCCGCATGCGTGTCGAAACTTCTGCCTTGCCACACTCTTGGCTAAGGGCAAACAGAGCAACATCGCGATATGGGTTTTTTTCGTTGAATATTGCGATACCTAAAACATGATCGTTAGCGGTCATAGCACTCGCAACCGAAACACCGACGGGAACAGTATTGCCATTGTCGACAAGCTCGGCAACATCGAGCGTCACTCTATGCTCTTTCCAAGGTGCACCGTTTGTGTACTTGCGAAGCGCGGCGGTTAAGTCGTCGGGGTAGTCGAGCGAAACTGGCTGGGCTTTTACCTCTACCCCTACGAGCATTAATGTACCTGCACTGATAGCCCCGGAAATGATTGTTCTACGTGAGTGTTTCATTTAGTCTTTAAGAGTCGAAAGAAATGCCACCACATCTTCGACTTGCTGTGCCGTCAAAATAGATTTACCTTGATTGGCTCTAGCCACTCGAGTTAAGTCATCCACTTGCAAGTAGTTCGGCATCACACTTTGAGGATTAATGTTTCGAGAATAAGCTACTCGTTGGCGGAGTTCGTCAATATTCCACCTAGTACCCACGCCAGCGAGCGAAGGCCCGATATTGCCTTGAAAACGCTCCTCAGGAATAGGGGCAGAGTGGCACAGTAGACATAAACCTACTTGACGATTGCTCACGATAGCCCTGCCTTTAGTGGCGTCTCCCGGTGAAAGACTTATAGTCTGCCCATGAGCATTCACGACGAACGCTACGAGCAAACTAGTAAGGAATTTCAACCTCATTGCCTTGAAGCCTTAAGCTTTCTTCAAGCTATGATTTTTCAACGGTAGATCTCGAATGCGTTTTCCAGTGGCTGCAAATATCGCATTCAGCACAGCTGGAGCCGCAACAGCAATTGTTGGTTCGCCAACGCCACCCCAGAAACCTCCCGAAGCAACGATGACAGTTTCGACTGCAGGCATATCGGCCATTTTCACGGCTGGGTAGGTATTAAAGTTGCTTTGCTGCATGCGCCCATCTTTTACCGTGCATTCGCCGTAAAGCGCGGCCGATAACCCGTAGGCAAACGAGCCTTCAACTTGCGCCTCGATTTGCTGTGGATTGACGGCATAGCCGCAATCGGTTGCCGCAACGATGCGATGAATTTTAAGAACGCCTGCGTCACTGATTGA
>JAYWIG010000164.1:0-12224 GCA_043789035.1 Betaproteobacteria bacterium | reverse complement strand
TAACGTCGTGAAGTATTTTGTACAGCAAGCGGCGCGAGGGCGGGATAACACCGGCGGTATTGATTTGTTCCGCGTTTTCGATGCGCTAAATTGGGTTGAGAACATGCGTGTGTCTATTGACGCGGTTCTCGAAGAGGGGGCTTTGTGTGAAGGCGCGATCTGCTACACCGGTGACCTATTCAATCAATCTCGTCCAAAGTATGCGTTGAAGTATTACGTGAATATTGCCAAGCAGTTACAAAAGGCTGGAGTTCATATTCTTGGGTTGAAAGATATGGCGGGTGTGTGCAAGCCGCGTGCAGTAAAAGAGTTGGTTCGCGTACTTAAAGAAGAAACTGGCTTGCCGATTCATTTCCACACGCACGATACAAGTGGCATTGCATCGGCCTCTGTAATGGCGGCGATTGATGCGGGTGTCACTGCTGTTGACGCCGCCTTCGATGCAATGAGCGGTTTAACTTCGCAGCCTAGTTTGAACTCGATTGTTTCGGCTCTTGCGGGTAGTGAAAAAGATACCGGCTTATCAGAGGAAAACTTGCGGCTTATCTCCCACTATTGGGAACAGGTGCGTAAGTTGTATTCACCGTTCGAGTCGGATATTCGCAGCGGTACATCGGATGTGTATCAGCATGAAATGCCGGGTGGCCAATACACGAATTTGCGCGAGCAGGCTAGGGCAATGGGCCTGGCGCATCGTTGGCCAGAAGTGTCTCGCGCGTATGCAGATGTGAACCAGCTATTTGGCGATATCGTGAAAGTGACACCCACCTCAAAAGTGGTGGGGGACATGGCGATTGTGATGGTTGCCAGTGATTTAAGCGCCCAAGATGTTGCCGATCCGAAGCGCGAAGTGACCTTCCCGGAAAGTGTTGTGAGCTTGTTCAAGGGAGAGTTAGGGTTTGGCGTGGATAGTGATGGCATGCCTGAAAAATTCCCAGAAAATTTATCTCAGAAAATTTTGAAATCACAAGCGGTGCAACCTTTTCGACCTGGCGAAAAAATGCCTGCCATTGATTTAGAGGCTGCTCGCCTAGCAGGTAGTGAGGGGCTTGGCCGTACACTTTCGGATACGGAATTAGCAAGTTACTTGATGTACCCAAAAGTGTTTAGCGACTTTGCCAAGAAAGCTATTGAGCTTAGCGATCTTGCTGTGTTGCCGACATCCACGTTTTTTTACGGCATGCGTGAGCGTGAAGAAATTGCCATTGATATTGATGCCGGCAAAACTCTGTTAGTTCGATTGCAGGGTACCGCTCCTTCCGACGAAGAAGGTTTGATGAAAGTGTTTTTCGAATTGAACGGGCAGCCTAGAACCTTGCGTGTCGAAAGGCGTGCTCTCGATAGGCGAACAGGAGGCGATGGCGCTCTGATGGGTGGCAGTAGTGCGGGTAAACGACCGATTGCCGAAGTAGGTAATCAACATCATTTACCGTCGCCGATGCCAGGTATGGTGGTAACCGTTGCCGTGATTATTGGGCAGCACGTAAACCCAGGAGACGCATTATTTTCAATCGAAGCAATGAAAATGGAAAGCCAAATTCGTGCAGAGCGTGAAGGTGTGGTGAAGGCGATTTACGCCAAACCTGGGGACACTGTAAATGCGAGAGAATTAATCATCGAATTCACGGCATAGGTTGTAAGCCGTTACTGTTTATGGTGTTGATCTAGCATCAATAAATGGCCGAGCTGGTATCGGCCAAGCGGCGTCTTTACAGACACTAGCAATGGCTTCGTTGGTGTCGAAATAAACTTGCCAATAGTGATCGTTGTTCGTGTAAGGGCGAACTGCGATCACTGGGCCTTCCGGTTTGAAATCAAGAATTTTGACCTCAGGCGGTGTTTCCTTCGAGACATTCGGAATAGCAACGACAGCAGCTGTAAGCCTAGCAATAGCATCGAGTGGTTCAACGCCATTGGCTAACTGTGCTGTGCGGTCAACTCGACGAATAGGCAGCGAAGTGAAGTTTTGAATTGTGTCGGAAAACACCTTGTTGTTGCCCATCACAGTCTGCACATTGTCTGGCGTCACGACAGTGGTGCCGAAAAGACCAATCTCTTTAACTGTTCCTGAGATTCCGCCAGCACTAATGAAATCACCAACTTTGAACGGGCGCAATATAAGTAAAAATGCACCCGCTGCGAAGTGGGCAAGCAAACCGCTCAATGCCGCTCCAATGGCAACGCCTGCACCCGCTAGCAGAGCTGCGAACGATGTGGTTTGAATGCCGAAGTAACCCAATATTCCCATTACCAAAACGATGTTGAGGATGACGGAGATGATAGAGCCGAGATACTTTGTAAGCGTCGGGTCTATCGAATTTCTCGACATACCTGCTTGGGTTAAGTGGATGACTTTGCCGATTAACCAGCGGCCAATAATCCAGAATGCTAGAGCGGCAGCGATCTTCATGAGAAGTTCCCAACCGGTTGTGGTGACGAAGTTTGTAACTATTGCGATATCCATTAAAGCCTCCTAGGGAAATGGATTGCCAGTATGCGACAAAATTGTGAGTTCTTGATATCGGTGGGGTAAGCTAATCGTTACTTTTGGGTATGCCTAGCAAACTAATGTGAACTTTCAACCCAGAGTTCGTTAGTCAAGATTGATCTTGTTGCGCTGAATAATCGGAGCCCAACGTTTGAGTTCGGCTTGCATAAAATCGGCAAATTCTTTGGGCGAATTGCCGATAGGTTCCATGAACTGCGCGCGCAATTTATCTGCAACTGATTTGTCTTGCAGTGCAGCCACAACTTCTTTATGAATTTTCTGTTGAATAGCTGCTGGTACAGCGACCGGAACCACAATGCCTATCCAGGCTGTTGCTTCAACATCGGGAATGCCGACTTCTTTAAAAGTTGGCAGATCCAAACCTGGATAGCGCTGCGCAGTTGATACAGCTAGCGCCTTCAGCTTACCAGCTGCCACTTGCGGCATGATGGCAGAAGGGGCGAGGGACGCCATTTGCGTATCGCCAGTGAGCATGGATGTCACAGCGGCAGGAGACGATGCATATGGAATATGAACAATATAGGTGCCGGACTTATTCTTGATCAGTTCCATCGATAAGTGCGCAACTGTGCCATTACCTACGGATGCGTAGTTGTACTTGCCTGGGTTCTTCTTGAGTAAAGTAACAAGCTCTTGTGCTGAATTGACGCCAAGCGTTGAAGTTACTGCCAATATATTTGGTTGAATCGCCGCCAAGGTAATGGGTGCAAATTCCTTGAACGGGTCGTAACCTAACTTGCTATATAAAACTGTGTTGTTGACCAGCGGCCCTGTAATCGAAACGCCAATCGTGTAGCCATCGGGAGCGGCTTTAGCGGCTGCTTGTGTGCCGATATTGCCACCAGCGCCAGCGCGGTTTTCAACGATTACACTTTGCTTTAAGTTTTGGCTCATTTTGTCTGCGACTAAGCGCGCCAAAATATCAGGGGTTGATCCCGGGCCGAAAGGCACGATCATCTTGATAGTGCGAGTCGGCCAATCGGTACTTTGTGCCTGAGTCGGTGTGGTCGCTGCAAGACTAGTACCGATTGCTGTAATTGCGGCGTAGAAATATTTGTTCTTAAACATTGGGTTTTTTTGGAAATTGATGAATGCTGAGATTATCGCTGCCTATTGGCGCAACCGCTACTAATTCCGTTTGAAAGTAACGCTGCTCTGCGGCTATGAACTCAGCTACCATCGTGCGATAAGTGGCCTCGATGACGTCCTCGAAGCCGGTAAATCCGAGGTTTTGATTGGTCGCTAGCACTCGTGCTTTCGCAAAAACCTGTGCCTGCCGAGCAGGCGCTGCTACTTGAAAGCTATTGGCTTTGAATCGTGCAGCGTCTTTTACAAACATGGCGCGCTTGGCAAGTAGTGCTACGATTTGTTCGTCAAGCCTATCGATCCCTTGGCGAATTTCTTTGAGAGAATCGCAAAGGGGCTGGTAGTTTGGGTTGGCGAACTTTCGGAGCGCTGGCCCATCAACTGAGGGTTCTTTTTCCTCCATCGGCAACCTTTAAGTGCGCAGTGATTTTTGGGTATTCGTGTCAAACAAATGCGCGCGAGGTAAATCAATCCCTAAGTAGACTGACGCATTAGGCGTTAAATGAGTTCTATCGCGAATCACAACTGACATCGGTTGTTGACCAACGCGGCATGAGAGCTGAGTATCTGCACCCGTGGGCTCGATCACTTCAACTGTTGCCTTTAGGCTTGTTCCTGGCGTTGCATCGTTTGAGGCAATGGTCATGTGTTCAGGGCGTACACCTAGTTTTACCTTTTGCCCTTCAGATGTTTTGCAGCCCTCAGGAATTGCAAGTGCTTGACCATCAGGCAATACCACCTTGCCGCCCTTAATTTCCGCATCCATTAGATTCATGGCCGGTGAGCCGATGAAACCAGCAACAAAAATGTTTGCCGGAGTATCGTAAAGTTGCAGAGGCGTGCCTATTTGCTCGACTATGCCAGCGTGCATCACCACGATTTTGTCGGCCATGGTCATGGCTTCGATTTGGTCATGAGTCACGTAAACCGATGTGGTTTTTAAGCGCTGATGCAAGGCCTTAATTTCGGTACGCATCTGTACACGCAATTTCGCATCGAGGTTCGATAGCGGTTCATCGAATAAAAATACTTGTGGTTTTCGAACGATCGCGCGACCCATCGCAACACGCTGACGTTGCCCACCTGATAGTTGACGGGGAAAGCGATCAAGATAATCGTTCAAACCCAAAATGCTCGCGGCTTCGTTCACCCGGCTATCGATTTCACTTTTGGCTGTTTTGGCCAACATCAGCGAAAACGCCATGTTCTCGCGTACCTTCATATGAGGGTAGAGGGCATAGTTTTGAAACACCATCGCTACGTCGCGATCTTTCGGTTCAACATCGTTTACGATGCGCGTACCGATTTTGATTTTGCCGCCACTAATTTCTTCCAACCCAGCAATCATTCGAAGCAGAGTTGATTTGCCACAGCCCGATGGGCCGACCAACACACAAAATTCGCCATCGTTAATTTCGACGTCTATGCCATGAACTACTTTTATGCTTCCATAAGCCTTTTCGACTTTTTCGATTGAAACCGATGCCATGCTGTCTCCTGAGATTTTTCTGGTTGATATGCCACTGAGGGGTATATCAAACGATTAAACCACAAGAGATAGGGTTTTTTAGTCTTGCTTCCACGGCAGCGCATGAAAGCGCCAACCATCGAACTTGCCGCGCTGCCCGTTCTCGTCTTTTTCGCCTTCAAAGCCGCCATAAATGCTAAAAGCTTCTTGGTAGCCCAACTGTTTAGCCGTTTCGACGGCAAGCAACGAACGTTTACCGCTGCGGCAAAGAAATAGCACCGGTATGTTCGGCGGCACCTTCGCTTTTAGCGCTTCCGGGAATTCTGGGTTACGTTGCAGATCTAAGCCCTTGGCCCAAGGAATTAATACGCTATCAGGCACATGACCGACGAATTTGAATTCTTCGTCACTTCGTACATCGACGATGACCGCTTGGCCTTGGCTGGCTAGTTCCCAGGCTTTGGTGGGGGTTAGTTCTTGTGCTATGTCCATCCTCGCACGATACTCGGCTGGCAGTCGTTGGCCAACGAATGAATAGCTTGGTTGATCAAACAAATAGTTTGGGGGTGGGGTGGTTTGGGCGTAGAGCAGCGAGGCTAGATGCACTACTGCGTTCGTGTCCCCCGCAACTGCTAGCCGCAGTCGCTCCTCCTAATACCTCTCTCCGCAGTGCACCTAGCCTCGCTGCTCTGCAACCACTGTTTTGGGTTCAGCCGTTCGGAAGGCCAACGGTGATTATTAGCCGAGCGGACTAGTGTCGGTGGCGGAGCGAAGTATTAGGGGGAGAGGACGCGCAGCGGACTCGGAGGACATGAGCGCAGGCACCGATGGTAGGCCGATTGGCGACTTTGCAGACCGTTCCATCCTAAGGCAATAATCTAACCTAAAAACACGTTATCGTTAGCTAGTTGTGCCCGCAGGAGGTCGATAGGAACAGCCGCGAGCGACGTATTACCGTGATGAGCAAGGGCCGCCGCCGCACCCGCCGCCTGCCCCATGACGAAACAGGCGCCTGAAACTCGTGCTGCCGATTGCCCCATGTGCGTCATCGAGGCGCACCGGCCCGCGACGAGCAAGTTATCAATTTTCTGCGGCAACAACATGCGATAGGGCAGCTGGTTATAGCCTCGGCAATTCGGAATGTCTTGCCACTGAAATTTCACGTCACCGGCGACATGTTCCTCGATCATCCAACCGTTGACGCCGATTGAATCATCAAAACTTACGCAGTTGAGTACGTCTTCTGCGGTGAGTTGATATTGGCCAATGATTCTTCGGGTTTCTCGAATGCCTACCTGTGGGGCGATCTCTAAAATATAGGAGTTCTCAAAACCGGGGGCGCTGGTTTTTAGGAATTCGAAGAAGTCGACGATTTGTTGTCGTCCTGTTAACTCGGCGTCACTAAATTGTTGGGCGTTTGTGCCGTCGACGGGTGTGCCATCGCTATTGCTTAGTTGTGTGACATTGGCGCGCCATTCGGAGGGGTTTTTCTGAGGGCGAATGATAGGAGTTTTTCTCGCGAAAGTGCGGCCCTTGGTGGCCGCTTCCTCCATCCATTTGCCAAAGTGGTTCCAAGCATCACCGGCTTTAGCGGCATCGACATTGTTCACGCGGAACATCGTAGAGGGGTACATCATGGCCTGGCCGTCGGTACCTTTCTCAAAGGGTGCCCCTGCAAATGCTGCCAAGTCGCCATCTCCTGAACAATCGATAAAAGTTCTTGCTCTGACAGCCATGCGGCCGGATTTAGTTTCGATGAGTAGCGCATCTATACTCGATGCATCTTTCATCGAGATGCCGACGGCTAGCGCATGGAAAAGAATTTGTGCGCCTGAGCTTACGACGAGTTGATCAGCGGCTATTTTTAATGCTGCGTTGTCGTAAGCTTGCGCGGCGATTTTTCCGCCGAATAAAACGTGTGGTTCATTCAAACCATTTAAAGCGCGTAAGCGATTGAGTAAGTCGTCGGCTAGGCCGTGAACGACTTGTTGGATGTCGCCAAACACATTGGCGTGTAAGCCACAAAAATTGGTTACTCCAGCGGCCGTGCCCATGCCCCCTAAAAAACCGTACCGCTCAATGAGCAAAGTTTTTTGGCCGAGACGAGCGGCGGCGGTTGCAGCGGTAACGCCTGCTGGGCCGCCGCCTAAGACAACAATGTCAAACGCCCCGTAAAGAGGCGTTTGACGTGCAGGTTCGAGAATCAAAAAGAGCGATTACTGTTTAACAGCTTCGACTTGAATTTCTAAGCGAACCATATCGGGGATGGCTCTGTTAGCAACGCCAAAACTGATGTCCCAAAGGCTGCGTTGGATGTTGGCTTCGAAATCACCACCGCAGATTTCACGCTTTAAGCGAGGATGCTCGTAGCAACCAAAGCCTGATGCTTTCAAGGTCACTGGGTTGGTTTTGCCGCGCATCGTCAGATCGCCAGAAACCTCAACGACTTTGTCGCCATCGAACTTAAAGTTGGTGCCAACGAACTTTGCGGTTGGGTGGTTAGCCGCATCGAAAAAATCTGCGCTCTTCAAGTGGGTATCAAATGGGCCAGTACCGGTGTTTACTGAAGCCACATCAATGTTTAGTTCAACGCGACCAGTTTTTGCGGCGCGGTCGATAGTGATGGAGCCATCTTTTTTGTCCCAGCGGCCACGGTTAGTTGATACTCCGAAGTGCTTGACTTCGAAGTTCACAAAGGTATGAGTTGGGTCGATTGCGTAAGTCGCTGACTGTGCTGAAGCAGAAGTCGATGCAAAGCCTGCAGCGATTGCTAACGTAGAAGATAAAGCGAGTAGTGTTTTTTTCATGATCATCCTTGATAAATTGAGAGAGAAGCCAGTAATACTAAAGAGCCGCAACGCCACTTAAGGCGAGCTTAATTTTTACAACCACTTCGTCGGCAACAATGCTGACATCTTTCCATTCGCCATCGCCAATGCTGAAGTCAAGGCGCTTCATGGCGAAGTTGCCTTCAACAGTCGTGGTGTCGCCTTTTTGTGCGAGTTGTACGATGGCCGTAATCGGTTTGCTCTTGCCTTTGATGGAGAGGTTACCAATCACCTCGAACTTGCCGCCACCGACAGCCCTTGCGGAAGTCGATTGAAAACTCGCTGTTGGAAACTTCGCCATGTCGAACCATGTTGGCTTACGAAGTTCTCTTACCGTCTCAGCGTCGCCAATCACGGCGCTACCAATATCGATAGTGAACGAAATTTTACTTGCCGCTGGTTGTTTTGGGTCGAAGCTAATTTGCGCATCGAATTTTTCGAATTTGCCATCCACCGGAACACTCATTTGTTTGCTGGTGAAGGCAATGGTGCTTTGAGCTGGAATGACTTTTTGTTGCGCACTCGCTGTCGACGAAACTGCCATACTTACGACTAGGGCGCTAACAATGGGAAAAAGTTTTTTAAGTGAGGGTTTCATATTATTTTCTAGGCATCATTCTTAAAAGCAAACCATCTCTATCAATCCACTGATGTTTGATGGCTGCGGCTATGTGTAACAGTACTAACGCGCCAAGGCTGTATGCGAGGTACTTGTGAACTAGTTTTAGCGTTTCGGCAAGTGCTTTGTCTGGCGATACGAAATCGGGCAATGCGAACATTCCTAAATACACAATCGGAAAACCTGCAGCTGAGCTATAAGCCCAACCAGCCAAGGGAATCGCGAAGAACAAGCAGTACAGTAAACCGTGAGCAAGGTGCGCCGCTGTCACTTGCCAGCTAGGCGTCACCGACGAATACGCTGGCGGCTTGTGGGTGAGTCGCCAAAGCAGGCGTAAAGCTGACAACGTCAGAATCGTAATACCTGCCCATTTATGCCAGTTGTATTGCTTGATGCGGGCGGGAGAAAAAGGTAGATCAGTCATGTAGAGCCCGAAGCCGAATGAGCCTATGATCATCAACGCCAAAAGCCAATGTAAGGCAATGGCTAAACCAGAGTATCGAACGCTTGGCGAGTTAGGGAGGCTCATGTTGGCACTTTAGTAGTTTAATCTCTTCAAACAAAGGTGGTTAACCGGAATCAATTGTTCTGGTTTCTGGAACAATTAAGAGCGATTGTGTTGCATTTTATACGACGAGGTCAGCTAAAGATCGGGCTATAACCTTCGTAGCTTTGCGTAAATCTTCCAGCACCAAGCGCTCATCGGCACGCTTTGCATGAGACTCTAGCACTGTGCGCGGGCCTGCGCCGTAGATCACCCCAGGAATTCCTGCTTCAGTGTAAAGGCGCACATCGGTGTAAAGCGGCGTGCCGGTCGCTGGGATCGGTTCACCAAACACTGTTTCGCCATGCTTTTGCAGAGCCGCCACTAAAGGTTTGTTGCCAGGCAATGGCCTCATGGCGTTACACAGTAACAAGCGTTTGATGCTAATTTTAATTCCTGGGTAAGTGGCGGCTGCGTCGGCAATCACTTTTCGAATATTGGCTTCGACTTCGGCTGGGTTCTCCTCAGGAATCATGCGTCGATCGAGTTTGAAGCTCACTTCACCGGGCACAACGTTGGTGTTGGTGCCGCCACGAATAGTGCCAACGTTTAGGTAAGGGTGGTTAATGCCTTCGACTTTCGAGCTCACTTGCTTATACAGTTTGTTCTGCGCATACAGCGCATTCAAAATAGTGACTGCGCCTTGCATCGCGTCGATACCGCTGTCTGGAATCGCCGCGTGGGCCATGTTCCCGTGAACGGTCACCTCCATTTGCAAACAACCGTTGTGGGCTGTCACCACCGCATATGAAAAGCCCGCAGCAATCATCAAGTCCGGTTTTGTAAGCCCTTTTTTGAGCAACCAACCCGGCCCTAATTCGCCCCCAAATTCTTCGTCATAAGTGAAATGTAATTCGACTGAACCGGTAGTTGGTTTGGCAACGGCTTCAAGCGCACGCGTCGCAAAAGTAAATGAGGAAAAATCGCATTTGCTCACGGCCGAGGCGCGGCCATAAATTTTGCCATCTTCAATGACGCCACCGTAGGCTGGTTTTGTCCAGCCGTCACCCGGTGGTACGACGTCACCGTGAGCGTTGAGAGCGATAGTTCGGCCGCCAGTGCCATATTTTCTGCGAACGATTAGGTTGGTGACCGATTGCATTCCGAAGGCGATCACTTCTTCTTGCGTTGGGCTGTGTTTTTCTGCATCGAAGCCAAAATCTGAAAGTAATTCAGCAGTGCGCTCTGCATGAGGGGCGTTATTGCCGGGTGGTGTATCCGTTGGCACCTGGATGAGTGCTTGTAGAAATCTTACTTGCTCATCAAAGTGGGCGTCAATCCAAGCGTCGAGTTTTTCGTAGGAAGTAATCATTTAGTCATCATTTAGTATTTGGCTAGAGTCAACAAAAGGTTTTGGAAAGCTTCAATACACAATTGCATATCATTATTGGTCGTACTCTCTAGCGGGTTGTGGCTAACGCCGGAGTTTTCGCCGCGTACAAATAGCATGGCTTGAGGCATGATTTCATGTAGCTTCATCGCATCATGGCCTGCGCCACTAGGCATTTTGAAAACCGGTAAGCCCATTTCTGCCACTACTTTTTCCCATGCGGTTTGTAGGAAGGCGTTGCTCGGCGCTGCCGCGACGCGCATACTTTCTTCGAGCTGAAACTCGACGCCACGCCGCTCAGAGATGAGTTTGATAGCAGTTTTTACATCATCAATTAATGAATCACGTTGGGCATCGTTCGGCGCTCTCAAGTCGAGACTGAAGTTGCACTGCCCCGGTACGACATTGGTTGAACCGTTTGGAACTTGCCACATGCCGATGGTGGCAACACTATCACCATCTTTTCGGGCGCGTTGCTCCATGTACAGGCTCACCTCGGCAACTGCCACGGCTGCGTCGCGTCGCTTATCCATAGGCGTTGTGCCAGCGTGACATGCCATTCCAATGGCCTTACCCATATAGCGAACGCTACCATTAATTGAAGTAACAACGCCTAGCGGAAGGTTGAGTTCATTGAGCACAGGGCCCTGCTCGATATGCACCTCAACGAAACCTAGGTAGTCCAACGGATCACGTTTGATCGCAGCTATTTTGCTAATGTCTAAACCAGCCGCAGCCATTGCGTGTTTCATGGAAACGCCATCTGCGTCGACTTGGTCTAACCACGCAGGGTTAAACTGGCCCAGTAAAGCGCCTGAGCCGAGAAAGGTCGCCTTGTAGCGCTGCCCTTCTTCTTCAGCAAACGCAACCACTTCGATACCGAAGGGAAGGCGTTTTCCCGATTTTTGTAATTCACGAACACACATCATCGGTACGAAAATGCCAAGGCGACCGTCGTACTTACCGCCGTTACGAACTGTGTCAAAGTGGCTACCTGTTAACAAATAATTGGCAGGTTTCTTGTCGGCATGGTATCGACCAACCACATTGCCAACCGCATCTATACTTACTTCATCAAAGCCACATTCGCGCATCTGCAATTGCAGACGATTGGTGCAGGCCTTATGTGCATCGGTCAGGTAAGTAACGGTGAGTTGGCCATTTTCTTTAAAGCCAGGGTCGCTAAATTGCGCAAGGGTTTCATGCCAATCCCACAACTCGTTTCCGAGTGTAGGCTCGGTCGAAAACTTGTCGTTTAAGCGAATTTCAGCAACTCGATGGATGTTGCGCAAGCACTCTTGGCGCTCGAATTCGGCATGGCCGTTTAACCGACGCTCGAAAATAGCGATAATTTGCTGGCGGCTTAAACCTGCACCGCGTGCACCTCGCACGGCCAGAATAAAGGGCCAACCAAACTTTGTGTTGTAAGCTGCATTGAGCTTGGTAATTTTCTCGAACTCAGCGGGAGTGCAATTCGTTAAGCCCGCTTTGCTTTGCTCATTGGTGCTCTCCGCGGTAAGCGATTGGCTCACCATGGCTTTGCCTGCTAATTCAGGGTGGGCGCGAATCAGTGCTAACTGTTTTTCGGTTGTTGCGCTCGATACAGCATGGCTCATCGCCTGTTTGAGGTGATTAATCGACGCAAATGGGCGCTGCGTGAGTGCTTCTTCTGCGATCCACGGTGAATGCTCGTACACGCCATCAAGCATTTGCATAGCGTCGATTAGGCTTGCTTGATTAAGTTGCTGAAGAGCTATGTTTGAAAACGCGGTTGTCAAAGCTGTGCCTTGGTTTAAAAGTTAATTACTAGCTGATTATGGAAAATTGTATACACTTGCGG